>CAYVXB010000023.1:0-21867 GCA_964454275.1 uncultured Chitinophagaceae bacterium
GTCTGCCAAAATTATCATCGGTCAGTGGCAATTGGTCGCGGACAAGCTGCCTTACAACTGCTAAAGAGTTGTATAATTTAGTTAGGTCATTGAACTGATGAGGGAAATTTTTCATTTTTCAAAAGTAGTGGAATAAATAAAATTATCCCTTCGCAAGTCTAGTTGATAAAATCTCTTCTAATCTTTCATTTGCAATTTCAATATAATTTGGATTTATTTCTGTCGCTAAAAAATTACGATTGTTGGAAATGCTACTAACGCATTCAGAACCGCTTCCTCCGAATGGAATAAAAACTATGTCATTTGGATTACTGAAATGTTTTACGATTCTGTCGCAAAGCATAAGAGGTTTTTGAGTTGGATGTTCTACTTTTTCATTTTCAAATCGTTTACCAGCAAGAGTTGGAAAACTCCAAACGTCCCCTGCCAATCGTCCGTCTGGGTTAGGTGTCCAAACTTTGCCGTTTTTCGTGATTTTATTTTTAAGTCTTTCTTGGCTTTTATAAGGCTCTCTGATTTCGTGAAAAGTAAAAGCATCTGTTTTGCTAAACCAAAGTAAAGGTTCGTAAAAAGCATTTAATGTTTTATAACCTGAAAAACCATTTTCATAATGCCAAATAATTTGCCTTCTATATTGCATATTCTTTTCGTAAAGATGGCATTGGACATAACACAAGTAATGATGAATACCGTATATGAATAGATTTCCGCTTGGTTTCAAAATCCTAATGCTTTCATCTATCCACTCTTTGCTCCATTTAAGCCAATCTTGAACATTGTCCCAATTGTCGCTTTTATTTCCAAAATTCTTTTTGAGATTATATGGTGGGTCAGCAATTATTAAATCCACCGATTCGGATTCCAATTCTCGCATAAATGTTATACAATCTTGAAGGTAAATTTTATTTAGTTCTTTCATCTTTTGGTTTTTGAAGGATTAAAACATATTGATGATGGATATTTTCAACGTAAGAAAATGGATAGCCGTAAGGGAATAATTTTTTTGCATTTTGTATTAAAACCTTTATTCCTTTTAAGTGGAAACGCTTCTTTAGTTTTCTGTCAGTTAATTTATAAAGAAGGTCTGAATGAAAAGGATAAAATTCAGATTTGTGTCTAAAGTCGCTAACGATAATGCACATATATTTTCCTGCTTTCAAAAGGTCGTAGGAGCTCAAGAAAATTTTAGAAAGTTCAGTCAAGAACTTTTCATAATCATCAATATTTCCTAAGTCGTTTTCATCTTCGCTGTATTTTGTTTCGTGACCTTTGACAACTCTTTCATTTGCTTTGTGGTCTTTCTTTTCAAGTATGTTCCAATATGGCGGAGAAGTAACAATAAAGTCAAAGTTATTTTTAGGAAAGAACTTTTTCAGTTCTCTGCTGTCGCCACAGATTAAATGTTCCTTATCTAGTTTTACTTTTGATTCAGCTAAAAGTCGTTGTTGTGTAATCTTGCACCAATTAGAGGAAAGTTCAACTCCGAAACCTTCTCTTTCAAGTTCTACACAAGCTTTGATTGTTGAGCCAACACCAGAGAATGGGTCTAATACTTTACCGTCTTTCTTTGTAAAAAATTTAATGAGTTTGGTTATGTCGGTAAATGAGAAAGGTGCTGGGTGCATTTTCTCATATTTAGCTTCGGGACTTCCTGCACCAAGACCTTTTTGGTAGAAGAAACTTTTCGTCTCTTGAACCCATTCGGTTGATGTTAAATCATTTAGGTCGTTTCTTTTGTCAACCGTCTTAATTGGTTTTTCTATTTCTAATGTCTCAGCCATTCTTTTTTGTTTTTAGGTAAGCAACTTTTTTCTCTGCTACTTTCAATATGTTAAAGTCGCTTTCTTCTTCCAGGACTTTGTATGCAATTTGGTCGCTTAAATACTCGGAAAATAGGAAATTTTCATCTTGGTCAAAAATCTTTGCAAGTTTCTTGATTTGGTCTTTTGTTGGCTGTCGATCGTTGCGTTCAATTTTCCCTAATAATGAAGCGTCAATGTCTAATTGAGCCGCAATTTTTCTAAGAGGTAATCCAGCTTCCTCCCTTAGACCTCTGATGTATTCTCCGAAAGTTGAGATTTTCTGCTTTGACATATTGTTGCTTTGAAAGTTCAAATATAAGGACAAAAAACAGGCGGACAAAATATGTCCACAAAAGTTATTAACAGTCGGGTGGTGGGTGGGCTTGGGTGCGGTTGGGCAAAATTAAATGTGCTGCAAATGCGTTGGCTTGTGTGTTGGCTTGCAGCTCTTTTAATTTTGCGAAGCGTTGGCATTTTGTCGTCCGTTGTCTACATGAATGTTGATGGTTTACACGGTCGTCATAGCATTACTGGTAACATCCAAATTTACGCATTTCGTCAATCACACCCGTATTATTACGTATAACTAACTCTATTTATCAAAAAATAAAAAGCCCATTGGAATATATATTGTACAAGTTCGATAATACATATCTTTTCATTACCCTTTTTTGTATATATAAAAACAATACATAACTACTAATATTCATCGTTATACATGCATAATTCATAACTTTAGGTGTGGCTTACAAAAATCTACAACAATTTATACAAGCATTAGAAGATGCCCATGAGTTAATACGTATAAAAACGTATGTAAATCCTAAACTTGAAATAGCTGAAATAACAGATAGAATAAGCAAGAGTAATAACAACAAAGCATTACTATTTGAAAACACAGGATATGATTTTCCAGTATTAATGAATGCTTATGGTAGTGAGCGAAGAATGTGTTTAGCATTAGGGGTTGATCATTTAGATGATATAGCAAAAGAAATTGAATCGCTTTTTAAAATGCTATCAACACCTAAAGAAAGTATTCTCGATAAAATAAAATTCTTACCGAAGCTTAATCAATTTGCGAGTTGGATGCCTAAAGTAATAAAAGGAAAAGGTGCTTGTCAAGAAATGATTATGATAGAACCTGATATTACCAAACTCCCTGTAATTACATGCTGGCCTAAAGACGGAGGACCTTTTGTTACCCTTCCTATCATTCATACAAAAGATCCCAATACAAATATTAGAAATGTAGGTATGTATCGCATGCAAGTATTTGAACCTACGCTTACAGGCATGCATTGGCATAAACATAAAGTATCAGCTAAACACTTTAATGAATATAAAAAACTGAACAAAAAAATGCCTGTTGCGGTTGCACTTGGCGGAGATCCTGTATATGCGTATGCGGCTACTGCGCCATTGCCTGAAAATATTGATGAATACATGCTTGCTGGTTTTTTACGCAAACAAAAAGTAGAATTGGTAAAATGTATTACACAGCCTGATGTAGAAGTGCCTGCCGATGCAGATTTTATTATAGAAGGATTTGTAGATCCAAATGAAGAAATGATTTGGGAAGGTCCATTTGGGGATCACACGGGCTATTATTCTTTACCAGACTGGTATCCAAAATTTCATATTACTGCCATTACACATAAGAAAAATGCTATCTATCCTGCAACTATTGTAGGTATTCCACCACAAGAAGATGCATGGTTAGGGAAAGCCACCGAGCGCATTTTTCTAACGCCTATGAAAATGACGATGGTTCCTGAGATAATAAATATGGATATGCCTATAGAAGGCGTATTTCATAATTTAGTGATTGCGCAAATAAAAAAAGAATATGCCGGGCAAGGACAAAAAGTAATGAATGCCATGTGGGGCGCTGGACAAATGATGTTTAATAAAATATTGGTATTAACGGCCTCCCCGAACCCCTCCAAAGGAGGGGACAAAAAAAGCAATTCTGAACTTCAAGATTATCTGCAGTTGGCAAAGAAAGTTTTCAATAATATGAATCCTGCAACAGATATATACTTTGGAACTGGCCCAATGGATGTACTGGATCATAGTTGCAGCAAACTAGGGTTTGGAGGAAAAATGTGTATTGATGGAACTGTTAAAATGGAAGAAGAAATAGATGATAAGTACACTTATAATGTATCTATTCCAATATTAAGTAAAGATTTTTTTAAAACGCAATTTGAAGAAATCGTTGATGTAAATGTTAGCTTATTAACTCAACAAATACCTTGTGTATTTATTTCAGTTAAAAAAAATAAAAAAAATCATATTGTAAATTTACATACTAACATTTGTGTGTTGCCCGAAATAGAAGGTGTTAAAATGATATTATATGTAGATGATAGTGTTGATGTACAAGATATAAGTACCACGTTATGGCGTTTTTGCAATAATCTCGATCCTAAACGAGATCATATACTCATGCAACGAGCATCTATACATCAATCTGATAAAACTTTTTCCTGTATTGGTTTTGATGGCACTACAAAAACAAAAGAGTTGGACAATTTTGAACGTGATTGGCCTAATGTTATTGTAGCGGATGATGAAACGATTAAAGCTGTTGATGCAAAATGGAACAGCTTGGGATTGGTTGCATTTATTGCTAGCCCATCTTTAAAATTTAAAAGTCAATTGTATGGAGAAGGGGCTGTTGTAAATTTATGAGTACAATAGACGTATAATTTTGCTGTTATCCATCCCAACAACAATCCTACACACATTCCACAAAAAACATCCAAAGGATAATGCACACCTACATAAACTTGTGCATAGGCAATAGCCAAAGCCCAAACAAAAAACAGCGTAAACCATTTGCTGTATGATTTGCAAGTTAAATAGATAAACATAGCTATACCAAAATGATTGGCTGCATGTGATGAAGTAAAGCTATATCCACCACTACAGTGATTGAGTAAAAGCCTTATTTTATCTGCCATTATAGGGTCATTACAAGGCCTTAATCGTTGAAAGGTATGTTTTATTAATCGGCTACTAGTAACATCTGTTAGTGTAACGGTTAATAAAGAAAATCCAAGATGCCACCATTTATATTTCCTCAAATTTTGCAATACAAATACGATTAAAAAAAGATATACTGGCGCCCAAATAATTGATTCTCTTAAAAAAGGTAATAATCCATCAAAAAAAGAATTCGTCCATTTACTGTTTATGTATGTAAATAGTTTTTGATCCCAATGAATAAGATGGTCTATTATATCAAGAAAAAACATACACTTATATTTAACTATGTTTATACTTTGTGGCAATCATTATCATTCTAGGCGATTGTGTTTCATTATAAGATTCTAAGGAATAATTTCCAAGAACTTCTTTTATCTCTAAACCATGTTGGTTAAACATTTCTCTAAAATCGGTTAAGGAAAATTTTGCTACTTGCTCGGTATATGTATTTTTTATTTTTTTTGAAGGATCATCTACCGTAATTGTCTTATAAAAATAGGTATCATCATCATATTTATTAATATCATAATGCACGCCATTTATTGTTTTTTCAATTTTTGGAATTAACTGTTTTTTAGCAAAAGGCACATTTAAATAATCTATTATTAAACATCCATTTAAATGTAATGCTTGAGCCATCGTTTGTAAAGCACTATGATGATCTCTTAGGGTATTAAAATATCCAAAACTGGTAAAAAAATTAAATACATAATCAAAATAATTAATCCAAAAAGGTAAACGCATATCGTGTACAAAAAAATGAGTGCGATCATTTTCATATTGTAGCGCCTCTTCAATAGCCGCTGGTGAAATATCAATACCTGTTACATTAAATCCTTTGTCAGCCAATGTTTTTACATGCCTCCCTCTACCACATCCTACATCTAATATTTTACTATTTGCTTTCGGAAATAAATATTGAATAAGTTGATGGATAAAATTTGCAGCCTCTTGCTCATTTCTATGTGCATATAAATCATAGTAATAAGAAGAGTTAAACCATTCTTCGAACCACTGTTTTTGTACAGCATCATTTAAATTCATAATCATAAAAACATAAAGTAAAACATTATTTATAAAAATTGCTTAAGCTACTATTTTAAATTTATATCGCTACCAAAAATTTTAAATTAAGTTTGCAAACCTAAAAATAGAATGAATGCCGCTAATTAAAAGTATTTCAGGAATAAGAGGAACAATTGGAGGAAAGCCCAATGAAAGTCTTTCTCCTATAGATGTAGTAAAATTTACTGCAGCGTTTGGCTCTTATCTTAAAGAACAAATGGACAATAGAAAAATAATTATAGGTAGAGATGGACGTATAAGTGGTGCCATGGTCAGCACTATGGTAGTAAATACGCTAATGGCTTTAGGATTTGATGTAGTTGATTTGGGATTATCTACCACACCAACGGTGGAAATAGCCGTGACTATGGAAAAAGCAGCTGGGGGCATTATCATAACAGCAAGTCACAACCCAAAAGAATGGAATGCCTTAAAATTACTAAACCATAAAGGTGAATTTATTAGTGCGGAAGAGGGTGCCATTGTTTTAGAAAAAGCTACTGGTAATGTATTTGATTTTGTACCTGTTGACTTTTTAGGAAACTACACTGTTAACGATACATACATTCAAAAACATATTGATGCAATCGTAAAACATCCGTTAGTACATATAGAAGCTATTCAACAAAAAAAACTGACTGTTGTAGTAGATGCTATTAATAGTACAGGGGCTTTGTCTGTACCCTTATTATTAAAAGCATTAGGAGTAAAAAAAGTTGTTGTAATCAATGAAGAAGTTACGGGTCGTTTTGCACATAATCCTGAACCACTACCCGAAAATCTTACTGCGTTGAGCAAGGAAGTACAAAGAACAAAAGCCGATTTGGGCATAGCCGTTGATCCTGATGTAGATAGACTTTGTTTTGTATGTGAAGATGGTAGTTTATTTGGAGAAGAATATACATTAGTAGCTATTGCTGATTATGTATTAAGTTATCGAAAAGGGGATACAGTAAGCAATATGAGTAGTACGAATGCATTGAGAGATATTACTATTAAGCATGGTGGTAAACACTATGCTGCCGCTGTTGGTGAAGTGAATGTGGTGAAAAAAATGAAAAAAGTAAAGGCTGTTATTGGCGGTGAAGGCAATGGTGGGATTATTATGCCCGATTTTCACTATGGAAGAGATGCGTTGATGGGGATTGGTTTGTTTTTAAGCTTTTTAGCACAACATAAAGGGGGGGTAAAAAAGTTAAGAAATCAATACCCTAACTACTTTATCTCAAAAAATAAAATAGAGCTAAAAGAAGGAGTTGATGTAAAAAGTATTTTAGAAAAAGTACAACAAAAATATAAGAATAATCCTTCTTATACAGAAGATGGATTGAAGATAGAATTTGATAATGATTGGGTTCATTTGCGCATATCTAATACAGAACCTATTATTCGCATCTATGCAGAAAGCGATTTAGAAGCAAAAGCAAATAATATTGCACAAAAACTAATGCAAGATATTCATGAAATAATGTAAAAAAGATTTTTGAACACAGCAATTAGAAAGTTGATGTTTTGCTAACGTGTAATTGCTAGAACTTAATCTGACAGAGGGAGCTCTGGTATAGACGATAAAATCATTTTGTCGATCAAGAACTGTTCGGTTGTTCATCAGCCGCTTCTTTAAATGATTTTAGTAAATCAGTCATTAGAAAATATGGCAATAAAAGTAAAAATCCTAAAGTATTGGTATTGGATATTATAGAGGATGCTCTAAGCGATGAGGATAACCATTGGAAAATTAAAAACGGTATCCGTTTTATCAATCAACACATTAAACCCTATATATAGGCCATTAGGCCATATAGCATCTTCTGTATGGTCTATATATAGGTTCATAGATTGACCCCCTAAACTATAATGAACATACGGGTATTCACTATTGCCTTCAACAGCAATTCAGGAAGCTTTCATACCGAAGCCAACAGATTGAAGGTCTGTTTCTGTTATAGTTATCATCCATCATCTATAAAATTCGTTATATACTCCATGTTGAAAAATCGTATCAATTCAACATAGCTGTTGTGTATATTTGTTTTTTCCTCTTATGTAGTTGAGCAATTTTGTCTCCGTATTTCTACAGGCAAACGGTTCTGTTTTGTAAAATACATTCTAACAATAAAATAAATTTTTGTACGCAGGGAATGGTGTGCTTTGGAAAAAAATCTTTAATTTCAGTTGTGATGAGTAGAGTTATGGTTTTTTGCTTTTGTGTACTTAAAGGCATGAACTTTGGCTGTTAGTGAAAACATGCTAGCAGCCTCTTACTTA
Source organism: uncultured Chitinophagaceae bacterium (assembly GCA_964454275.1). Lineage (GTDB taxonomy): Bacteria > Bacteroidota > Bacteroidia > Chitinophagales > Chitinophagaceae > CAYVXB01. Next base: position 8,130 of record CAYVXB010000023.1, read on the forward strand.
CTAACAATAAAGCTTTATAGCTTTTTTGTATAGTAGTTTAGGGATATATAATAAACGCTTGTTAAAAAGCCACACCATGCAACAAAATGAAAAAAATAAAAAAAACAGTTGCCCCTATCAGGATGTCAAAAGAGTTTTTTTTAGAATGGGCTTTGGCACCATTCGAAAGTAGCTACAATCATGCATCTGTACACAAGCTAACTGGTAGGCTTAATAAAAAAGCGCTAAAACAAGCGTGTGAAATTTTTATTAAAAGAAATGAAGTTGTACATGCTCAATATTCGGAACAGGCTGAGTATTGCAATTATGAAGACTTTACCATAGATGATTTTTATCATACCTCAGCTTTCAATTCAAAGCAATCGATAGAATTACAGATAAGAGAAATATTAGATAGCCCTTTTGATTTAACAAAAGATAGATTAATACAATTTCATTTAATACAAAATAACAATGTAGAGGATGAATTTTATTTTATCATGCTGGCTCATTACATTGTAGCTAATGAAATTTCTGCACTCCAAATATATATACAAATTGAAAATGCTTATAACCTACTTGTTGATGGAGGTAAAGTATCATTAAAAATTGATAAAACATTTACACAAGCAGTTGAAGCAGAACAACGTATTTTAAATCAGGAATATAAAACCAATGCGCAAAAATTTTGGCTAGATTTTATAGAAGATATCCCGCTAAATATAAACTTGCCTTATCGATTAGACGCAGAGGCTAAGGATTTTGATAGAATCTTATCTGATAAAACAGTTGAGTTTATTTATTTTGATATAAGCCATACTGAAACAGCGCAGTTAAAAACGTACGCAAAACAAAAAGGAACAACTGTATTTATTGTTTTATATGCATTGTATAGTTTGATTTTATCTAAGTATAGTAATCAAAAGAAGCTATTACTTAGTTGCCCGCTAAACATGCTTCCCGATGAATTTAAAGATGTAATAGGATATTTTGTAAATACCGTACCATTAAAATTGGAGTTCGATAAAACAGATACGTTTAATAAATTAATTGAATTATTAAATAACCAGTTTAAAGAAATAAAACAGCATCAAGGTTATTGTTTAACGAATATCATTCAAGATCAAAAAAAATATAATCACAAGGAAGTTAATAACTTTTTTAATGTATCGTTTACGCAGGCTAACTTAAATGCAACTACAATAAAATTAAAGGACGTAGAAGTTTTACCCGTTGATATTTCTTGGAATAATAAGATTATCAATGAACTTAGGCTGCTCTGCGATGAGTCTTTCGCCGACAATATAAAATTCAAATTTGAATACAGAAAAGCACTTTTTGATAAAGAATGGATACAACGATTTATAAATTCTTTCAAAAATGCAATTAGTGAAATAATAAGTGGTAGAGAAATAAGTATTAAAAATTATTCTGTTCTCAACCCTGAAGAATATAACAAGGTAGTGTACCAATGGAATGCAACAGATAAAGACTATCCGAAAAACAAAACAGTTGTCGATTTATTTGAAAAACAGGTTGAAAGACACCCCGATAACATAGCGTTGGTATATGAACAACAGCAACTAACTTATAAAGAACTTAATGAAAAATCCAATCAATTAGCAAATTATTTGAGAGAAACGTATGCAATAAAACCAGGTGATTTAATAGGGATTAAATTAGAACGAAGCGAGTGGATGATTATTGCCATTTTAGGTATACTAAAATTAGGAGGGGCTTATGTTCCCATAGATCCAGAATACCCGCAAGAAAGAATTGCATATTTAGAAAACGATGCTCAATCCGTGTTAACGATAACGAGTAAAACAATTGCTCAGTTTATTAAGATCCAGTCGAATTTTCTTAGTCAATTCAAAGCAACTTTTATTCAAGAAACTTCTCTTGCTTATATAATTTATACTTCTGGATCAACAGGAAAACCCAAGGGCGTTACCATTACACATCAAAATGTATTGAGCCTTGTAAGGCCAGGAGATTATATAGAGATAATGAATGAAGATGTGCTATTAGCAACGGGTTCAATATCTTTTGATATTTCAACTTTTGAAATCTTTGGAGCCTTATTAAATGGAGCCCAGTTGGTTATAATTGACAAAGAAAAATTGTTCGATTTCATGGAATTGAATAGGTTAATAAAATTAACCAAAGCAACAATTATTCATTTAATCCCAACATTATTAAATCGAATAATAGAGGAATGTCCTGAATTAGTATCAAGCATATCAACCTTATTAACCGGAGGTGATAAAGTTTCAGGAATGCATATAAATAAATTGCGCCAAATATATCCTCATCTTCAGGTAATACATTGCTATGGCCCTACAGAAAGTACAACATTTGCAGCAACACTGGCGGTACAAAATGATTATCAAAATATTCCCATTGGTAAACCGTTTTCCAGAAGAAAAATTTACATATTAGATGATTATCAAAACCCTTGTCCAATAGGCACTACAGGAGAAATATATATTGGTGGTGATGGACTTTCTATTGGATATTTAAACCGTCCAGAACTTACAAAAGAGAAATTTATTGTTAATCCATTTATACCAAGTGAACGACTCTACAGATCCGGTGATTTAGGGAAATTATTGCCTGATGGAACAATTATATTTTTAGGTAGAAAAGATGATCAAGTAAAAATACGTGGATACAGGATAGAGTTAGGTGAAATAGAACACGCCTTATTACAGATTACAGGCATAAAACAATGTTCTGTAATAGCTAGAGAAAGAAAAACACAAACAGGTAGTACAAAATATTTAGTAGGATATTACGTTTTAGATAATAGAGATAATACACTAACACAAATTACTATTCTAAATAAATTATCTCAAGCGCTACCTGAATACATGTTACCAAGCGCTTTGATAGCCATGGAATCTCTACCATTAACTATTAATGGTAAATTAGATAAGCGTGCATTACCAGAACCTGATTTTAGCGTATCATCAGAAGAATATGTTGCTCCAACAAATGAAACTGAAGCAGCACTATGTAGCATCTGGCAAGAAGTTCTTGGACTAGATCGAGTAGGCATTACAGATGATTTTTTTAGAATAGGAGGAAACTCTATTCTAGCAATAGCCGCAACAGCTAAAATGATTCAACAATTCAATAAAAATTATCCAGTTACTGAATTGCTGAAAAATAAGACCATTTCAAATCTAATTAGTTATGGTAATGTACAAAACAGTGTATTTAAATTAGACAATAGAATCCCTGAAGCAAGAATCCATCATTTTGAACAGTTGATATTTAATCATGAGTTATCGCTATCGGAAAAACTGGTGTATAACGAAAATTTTGTTGTTGAGTATCAACAAACCATAGATATTGATAGGCTGAATAAAGCTGTTGAACAGTTGCTTTCTAAAAATGATATACTACATAGTAATTATTATCAAGAAGAAGTTAGTGGCACTCTACATCGGATAATAAATAAAAATTCAAAGTATATATGTGAAGAATTAAAGATTGATCAAATAACTGACTTAAAGCAACTCTTATTTAGATTACAGAACAAACCCTTTGATGTTTCTAAAGATAAACTTATTCGATTTTATTTAATTACTGCTCCCCAAAAACAGCTTCTATGCATAATCTCCCACCATCTCATTATGGACGCTACTTCGCTAGCCAACACGTTGTTGCCAGAGTTATATGGAGCATTATTTTGTGAAGAGTTTGAATATACAGGCAATGGGAGTATTGATGAATTTTATAAGCTATCAAAATCAATTGAAGAATATTATAACACTAACATTGATAATAAACTTAAGTACTGGAAAGATAATCTACTGGCTTGTGAGCCTATTGGTATATCCAATTCAAATAATGCCTCAAATAATAAAGGTGAACAATTAGCAATTACACTCGATCATAAAACAAAAGAAAATATTCAACACGTTTCAGAACAGCTAAATATGAGCGTGTACTCCGTATTATTCGGATTATTTTCATTAACCCTATCCAAATTTTCAGGGAAAAATAGTTTAGTGATAGCAACGAACATCGATGAAAGAATGTTTGCCCCAACATATAAAAATGTGCCTGGATGCTTTATTAATAATACTTTCATTATTAATACTATTAACTCTAAAGATACTTTATCAACCTGTCTTTCAAAAACTGCTGAGAATATCTTAACGGCCATTAATAATATGGTACCCTTTGCAGAACTATTATCTTTAAATAGAGAATTAGTTCTAGAATTAGCAGATATACATTTTAATATAGAAACCCAGGAGACACACCATCTACCCTATCAGCAAACTCAGATATATTCACATTCTGGAGAAGTTAAAAACGGTTTATACGTTGAATTAGATGTAAAGAAAGACAAAATATTTATCAGAGTTGAATATCAGTGTGATAAGTATGAGCAACATGTGGTAGAATCCTTATTAAATAGCTATATAAACATCCTTAATCAATCAATAGTACTAATAGATAAAAAAATAGCAGATATTTCGCTACTAACGGAAAAAGAGTATAACCAAATTGTTTATGAGTGGAATAAAACAGATAAAAATTATCCTAAGAACAAAATAATTCATGAATTATTTGAAGAACAGGTTGACAAAAACCCAGATAACATAGCCTTGGTGTATAAACAACAGGAATTAACCTATAAAGAACTTAATGAAAAAAGTAATCAATTAGCACATCACATCAGCGTTCAATATGAACAAAAAACAAAAAAAGCACTAAGCTCAGATACATTGATTGCTTTATATTTAGACAGAAGCTTGGAAATGATTATAGGAATACTAGCTGTATTAAAAGCAGGCGCAGCTTATGTTCCAATGGACAACAACTATCCGCAAGATAGAATAGATTACATATTGGAAGACACTCAAGCCCAAATTATTCTCAGCCAAAAACACCTAACAGACGGCTCTCATGCACAATTACCAAAAAATAAAATCATTTATATAGACCTGAATGAAGAAATATATAAAAGCGAAGACAAATCAAATCTTCCACAATATAGCAAAACAACAGACCTTGCTTATGTGATTTATACTTCAGGAACTACAGGAAAACCTAAGGGAGTGATGGTGGAACATAAAGCATTTTCACAGTTCATTTATAATTTTAATGATTATTTATTAGAGAAAATAAATTTAATTCAAAGAAATGTACTGTGTTTAACAAATTATGTTTTTGATATTTTTGGATTGGAATATGCACTTCCATTAATTACAGGAGGCAGAATTACTGTATCATCAATCAATGATATAAAAGAAGTACATCTATTAAACAATCAAATTATACAACAAACGCCCAGTACGCTGCTCCATCTAGTCAATTATTATCCAGATAAATTATCAAATATTATTTGTCTTGTTGGTGGAGAAGCGCTTCCACCTTCGATTGCAGAAAAGTTAATTGACAAATTTCGTAAAGTAATTAATGTTTATGGACCTGCAGAAACAGTTATTTGGAGTTCTTCTTATGAAATAAAAGATTCTAACAAACCATATATTGGCAAACCGTTATTTAATGAACACCTTTATATTCTTGACCAAAACAACACTCCAGTTCCCATAGGTGTTATAGGAGAGCTATATATAGGTGGAGCAGGTTTAGCAAGAGGCTATTTAAATTGCCCTGAATTAACTGCGGAACGTTTTATTTCCAATCCATTTGCTACTGAAGCTGACAAAGCAAAAGGCTATACGAGATTATATAAAACAGGTGATTTGGTAAGATGGTTACCTGATGGTAATATAGAATATATTGCTCGTAATGATGATCAAGTAAAAATACGTGGCTATCGAATAGAGTTAGCAGAGATAGAACATGCCTTAACACAGATTGAAGGAATTAAACAAGCCTGTGTTTTAGCTAAAGAAAAAAAGACAGCGTTAGGCAATAATAAATATTTAGTAGGATATTATGTACTAGAAAATAATGCTGTAAACCTCACCACAACTATTATTCAACATAAGTTAACTCAAGTATTACCTGACTATATGGTTCCGGCTGCATTGATTGCAATGGAATCCTTTCCGCTAACTATTAATGGTAAATTAGATAAGCGTGCTTTACCTGATCCTGATTTTAACTCATCAGAAGCAGAATATATTGCCCCCATTACTAAAACAGAAATAGAAGTGTGCGAAATTTGGCAGAAACTGCTTGGCTTGAATAAGGTTGGTATCACCAATAATTTTTTTAAGCTAGGCGGTAACTCCATACTAGCTACACAAGTTTCGCATCGAATGAGTAAACTATTAAAATGTGATGTAAAAGTTGCTGATATATTTAAATTTAAAACCATATCTGAGCTATTAACCCATGCTACAGGTAAATCCCAGATCATCATACCTAAAATACACTCCAATCAAGCCATCTTATCTTTTGCTCAGGAACGCCTTTGGTTTATTGAGCAGTTTGAAGATGGCACCCATGCATATCACATACCAGAAGTATTTCAGCTTAGTGATGATATTAATATAGAAGGCCTGAAATATGCAGTACAAAAAATAGTATCCAGACATGAAGTATTAAGAAGTACCATCGATCATGGAGACAATCAAGAACATGGTATTCAGACTGTGCATGATGAACCACTTTTAATAGAAGAGATTCGCTTAACAGATCATGACGATTATGAATTTTTGATCAAAGAAGAGATTCGCAAACCATTTGATTTAAGTAAAGATTATCCTATTCGAGTTAAGTTTTATACTATTGAATCAGTAGCTAATAACTTATTGGATAAAACATTCATGTTGATTAATACACATCATATAGCTACGGATGCTTGGTCAATGAATATCTTTAAACACGAATTAATTGCCTATTATGAAGCCTATATTAATAAGGATACAACATTTAGCCTACCTGCTTTAGAGATACAGTATAAAGATTATGCAGTTTGGCAAAGAGCTTATTTAACAGGAGAAGTTTTAGAAAAACAATTAACTTATTGGAAAAATAAACTAGTAGGTTATCAGCCTTTAGCATTTCAAACTGATTATACAAGACCCAATCAAATAGACTATAGAGGAGCGCTCTATGATTTTACAATCAATAAAGAAATTAGTCAAAAATTACGGACACTAGCTCAACATTATAGCGCAACATTAAACAGTGTCATGTTAAGCAGCTTTACAATTTTGTTGAGTAAATATACCGAACTGAACGAGATTGTAATAGGTAGTCCAATTTCAAATAGGAACCATCAGCAAACGGAAAATCTTATTGGGTTTTTTGTCAATACACAAGTAAACAGAATTTTTCTTAATAAATCTCAAAATTTTGAAGACTTAATAAAAGAAGTTCATCAAGATCAAATAGAAGCGCAACTCCATCAGGACTTGCCCTTTGAAAAGTTAGTTAACGAATTAGGTATTGAACGGGATTCCTCAAAGCATCCTATTTTTCAGGTCATGCATGGCGTACTAAGTTATACTGGCGAAAGTAAAACGTTAGATAAGCAAAAAAAATATCTCCAATCGTATCAAGGTAAAGAAGTTTATGAAATATCAAGATTTGATTTGATATGTTTTATAGATGATAGCCAAGAAGAGCTTAAAGGAACGCTCAACTATTCAATAAGCCTCTTCCATAAAAACTCAATAGAAAGATTCATTCATCACTATGTACACTTACTTACCCAGCTTACAGAAGCGCCGGAGAAACCATACAGTCAACACAATTTACTTACCAATGAAAAATATGATAAACTATTTTATAAAAAAAATGGAAAGGGTAATTTAAAAGAAAATACAATTCTTCAGTTATTTGAAGAACAGGTTAAAAAATATCCTGAAAATATAGCTTTAGTATTTGCAAGTACTGAACTCACTTATAGCGAATTGGATGAAAAATCTAACCAATTTGCGCACTACTTACAAGACGTTCATTCGATAAAAGCTGGCGATTTAATCAGCATTAAATTAGAACGAAGTGAGTGGATAATCATTTCAATTTTGGGAGTTTTAAAATCAGGAGGCGCTTATATACCGCTTAATCCAGATTGTAAAGATAGCATTGAATTAACACGGAATGATTATCAAATGGGTTTAACAATTACGCCTAAAACAATTACTGAATTTATTGAGGTTCAAACAAATTTTTCTAATAGATTTATATCTCCTAATGTCCATCCAGATTCTCTTGCATATGTAATTCATGATTTAAGAATAAAAAATAAAGAAGTTAGCATTACACATGAAAATGTAGTGAGATTTATCAAACAATTAGATTATCAGACAACAGAATATGAAGAAGCTTTGATTGAAAGCGGATGGAGGTCTTATGGTATTTCTCCTTTTGAAATTTTTGGAACACTATTAAACGGTTACCGTTTATGTATCTCCAAAACAGAAACATTTTCTGCATATACTGAAGAGATGAAAGCATCAGCATTTTCTTCAGAAAACGAAATGGCAATTGATTGTTCTGAACATCAAAAAAGATTATGGTTTATTGATAATTTTGAGAAAAACTACCTATACAAAAACAGTCCTGTATATCATAATCTACCTTTAATTATGGAGATTCCGAACGATACGAATATCACTAAGCTTAACCAGGTTTCTAAAGCATTATTAGCGCAATGTGTTTTTTTACGCACTAATATTATAGCCAATGACGGAATTCCTCTACAAGTTATAAATGATTATGTATACCAAGATATTCAGATTCAAACTGTAAATGATTTATCAAATGAAAATGAATGGATTGATTTGTTCATGCAAATTGTTAACAAACCTTTCAATATAGACAAGGAAATATTATTACGTTTTAATCTTGTAAGAAGTAACGATAAGCTGGTTTTTTTAATTATTGCTCACCATGTCTTATTGGATCGCAAATCATTACTGCTGCTAGCAAAAGACATCATGAGAAATTTGAATACTGATCGTCCAGAATTTGATAATGCTAAATCAATTAGTTATCGCACATATTCAAAATGGCAACATTCAAGTATTAAAAATAATTTTACTTCACCATCACTCTACTGGAAAAAGAAATTAAAAAACACTCCAGTATTCTATTTCGAAACGGATAAGCCAAGAGATCTTATCCATATTTACGAAGGAGGATTAGTAAAGAACAGATTAAGTAACACTTTATCCAAAGAGATTGATAACTTCTGTACACAATTCAATACAAATCCCTATGTTCTTTTGTTAAGTGCATACAAAACCTTATTATATAAGTTAACTGAAACAAACGAAATTGTAATTGGAACACTTTATGAAAATAGGAAGCATGAAAAACAAAAAAATATAATAGGTCCACTTTCCAATTTACTCTCTCTCAAAACCAATATTGAAAATAATGAATGTTTTTTAGACTATTTAATGAAAGTGTCTTCTGATCTTGAAGCATCTATTCAGTATGCCGATTACCCTTTCGAAAAGGCTGTAATTGATGTTAATCCTAAAAAAGATATGAGCAGAACAGCAATTTTTGATTTATTATTTCAATATGAAGAAAACGAATTAACAGATAAGAATAAATTCAAAGTAATTGAACTTAATTATGGCTTAGGAAAATATGACGTTAACTTATTAGTAAAAAAAGATAATGAATTTGGATTATACTTAACCTACAATAAAAAATATTTTGAACAAGGAAGAGTGGAAAGATTTTTAAGACAATACATTAATATTCTACAGCATATTGTAAAAAATCCTAATACTACTATTAAACAAATAACATATTTATCTACTCAAGAACAAAATGAATTACTCAATTTATTTAATGATAAATGCGTAAACTATCCAAAAAATGAAACGTTAGTTAGTTTATTTGAGCAACAAGTAAAATTAACACCGGATAATACAGCATTGGTTTTTGAAGAGCAAGCGTTTACTTATAATACATTAAATGCAAGGGCTAATCAACTAGCAAATTATTTAAAGAATAAATATGATATAATATCAGATGATTTAGTAGGGATAAAGTTAGAAAGAAGCGAGAAGATGATTATCTCCATACTAGGGATACTAAAAAGTGGAGGTGCATATGTTCCAATAGATCCAGAATATCCGCAGGAGCGTATCGATTATATTGTAGAGGATAGTAAGTGTAAAGTTGTTGTGGATGCTAACGAATATAATAAGTTTATAGAAGCCTCAAATAAGTATAGTGTTGATAATGTAAAGGCCGTCAATAAACCCACAGATTTAGCATATATAATTTATACTTCGGGGTCAACTGGTAAACCCAAGGGAGTATTAATTGAACATTATAATGTTGTAAGATTATTAAAAACGGATAAGCCATTATTTGATTTTAATGCCTCAGACGTATGGACTATGTTTCATTCATACTGTTTTGATTTTTCGGTATGGGAGATGTATGGAGCTTTATTAAATGGAGGTAAATTAATCATGGTACCTAAATTAATTACCAAGGATCCTACACTCTATTTGAATGTATTGAAACAACACAACGTTACTGTATTAAACCAAACCCCATCAGCCTTTTACAATATAATCACCCAAGAACTTGAAAGAGAAGAAAGTAATTTGAGTTTACGTTATGTTATATTTGGAGGAGAGGCCTTAAGCCCTGGAAGATTAAAAGAGTGGAAAGAAAAATATCCTGATACTCGATTAATAAACATGTATGGAATAACAGAAACAACAGTGCATGTTACGTACAAAGAAATTACAGACGAAGCAATAAAACATAATATTAGCAACATAGGAAAACCAATACCAACATTAAGTTGCTATGTGTTTGATCAAAATCAAAATTTATTGCCAGTTGGCTCATCAGGAGAGTTATATGTTGGTGGTTTAGGAGTAGCAAGAGGCTATTTAAATAGAAAGGAATTAACCAGCCAGCGTTTTATAATGAACCCATATAATAAACAAGAGAAACTGTATAGATCAGGAGATAAAGTAAGGCTACTTGAAAATGGAGAATTAGAATATGTTGGAAGAATAGATGATCAGGTAAAAATTCGTGGATACAGAATAGAGTTGGGCGAAATAGAAAGTGCCTTATCGCAAATAGAAGGGATTAAGCAATGCCTTGTATTAGCAAAGGAAAGAAAAACCGAAACGGGCAGTAACAATTATTTAGTGGGCTATTATGTATTGGCTAACAGTACGGATACCCTTACTGAATCCACTATAATGGATAAGCTAACACAAGTGTTACCAGAATATATGGTTCCATCATCCTTAATTGCAATGAAATCTTTTCCGCTAACTGTCAATGGTAAATTAGATAAACATGCCTTACCTGATATTGACTTTAATGTATCAGCAGCAGCATATGTTGCCCCCACTACAGTAATAGAAAAAGAATTATGTAAAATTTGGCAAGAAGTGCTGGGCTTAGATGTAGTAGGTGTTACCAATGATTTTTTTAGGATTGGCGGTAGCTCTATTTTAGCTATTCAAGTATCACATCGCATGAGCAAGGCATTAAGATCTGACGTAAAAGTTGCTGAAATATTTAGATTTAAAAATATTACCAGTGTACTAGCAAATCACAAGCTAAAAAAAGTTGACGAAGAGAGAATTAAATTAGTCTTCTAAGCACTCTAAATAATGATAAATACCATATCAATATGAAATCATGTAAACTACTATACATCTTACTACAATGCTGAGTAACCTTGCCGCCTCAAAATTGTACAGCTCACCACCACCAATATACTTTGCTATGGCTTTAGTACAAGCCAAAACACATAGCAGCAAAAAATATTAATATTATTCTTATACTCGCCTATAAATTGATTTGAAAAAAATTATACATATGCGCATCAAAGGTTCAAATGCAAGTGGGCAGTGTCCTCCACCCGCCACATCACGTTGAGCCTGAACACTTGATGCGCATAACTTATACCAATAGCATTTTTATTTTAGTCCAAAAAAATCACGTAAGGCCTCTATGGAGCAAAGACACAAAGAATACAATTGGACTATTTTATATATGCAAATGGTATTATTGCAAAAATAAATTTGTCCATTATCCCCTTTTTACCTAGTTTCAACTTATCAAATTCAAAATTTAGTACAACAAATTCAAATTGCAAGATTCCTTACGAAGTCAAAAAATAGATTAGCTACGTCATCTGTATCAATATCATTACCTCCTTTCAATAACCAATAATACCTTCAATTCATGATTAAATCCGTACAAAAATTAGCCTCCACCGCAGACAGTATGCTGCGCAGCATCAAACACTTCAACTGCGCCATCTACATCAACAATAAACGCTTAACCGACTACGATACCGTAATGCTCGAACAAGGGTTCAACCAAATCCCCAGCTTTAGCATACAAACCAGTTTTAACCATGTAAGCGATGTAAAAATAGAAGGCGTAGAAGAAGTAAACGCTCTTATAGGCAAACCCATTACCTTACGATTCTATCAAGGCCTTACCTTGGAAGACAAGAGCAATGACTTTGCTGGTATCATAACCGATGTAGAAATCGTACAACAAACCTTACACAGAGCCATACTACACATAAAAGGACAAGCCCCATGCCATTTACTCCAAAGTAGTGGAAAACAAAACCGCATCTATCAAGAACAAGACCTGGTATACATAGCCAAAGATATCCTCAACAGCTATTCGGGTAGCGTATCTATAAATGCCAATCCCGTTACCACCCATACCCATGCCTTAGTAAGCCAATACGAACAAACCGATTTTGAATTTCTAAACTGGCTATCCTTTTTATGTGGAGAATGGTTTTACTGGGATAGAAATAGTTTGTGTATAGGCCGACCAGAAAAAGATGAAAAACCCATCACCCTTAGTTTCGACAATAATTTAATTGAACAACGCTTCCTACATAGCTTACAAGCCACTGCCCATCAAACCTTGCACAGCTACTTCCCCACCGAACATCGCATAGATAAACTTAAAAACTGGCCTAAGCCAGAGGCAAGCACCTACGGTAGCTATGCCGAAAACCATATCAACAAAGCCAACCAATGGCTAAATATGGTCAATAACAAACAAACCGTACCCATTAATGCGTTGTATCAAGAGGAAATTGGCTATTATCAACAAACCTTACAAGCCATAGCGGCTAACCATGCCCATACCCTACAAGGCAAAACCAACGAATGCTTACTACGACCAGGTATACCCATAGCCTTAACCAGCTTAGTATCTAACAAGGAGGGTTTAACAGAACAAAAAACTGCCGGAAACTACTTGGTACAATCTGTAAAACACCACTACGACAACCATAACAAACTATACAGCAACGAGTTTGTAGCTATTCCTAATACACCCGCTGCTTTTCCGCATGATGCACAACATATACAAACGCCTAAAGCTCATAGTCAAATAGCAGAAGTGATTAGCAATCCAGATCAATACGGCCGGGTACAAGTACGTATGCAATGGAATACCGATGATCGCTATAGTCCTTACCTATATGCTGTGCAACCAGAGCTGGGTACTGGCAGTAAAGGTAAAAAAAGAGGGTTTTACTTTTTACCTCGTCAAGGCGATAGTGTGGTGGTGGATGCTTTGCATGGTAATCCTAACTTTTTATACATTAGTGGGGCTATAAGTCATGGTAAGAATATGGATGCAGAGAATAACAGTAATAATAATGTACGATGGATTTCTACTGATAGCGGGCATACACTGGTGTTTAATGATAATGAAGCAGAACAAGGCATAACTATATATGATAAGAATAATAACCGAGTGCATATTAATACCAACACGAATAGCATTGATATTTTTGCCGTAAAAAATGTAAACATCAATGCTGAAAACATTA
>CAYVXB010000024.1:0-7083 GCA_964454275.1 uncultured Chitinophagaceae bacterium
ATGGCTTTACTCCCCCTCCTTTGGAGGGAGTTGGAGGGAGGCTAACACCATGCCGGGCTATGCAGGAAGCAGTTGGTATTTTTTACGCTATATGGATCCGCATAATCAGGAAACTTTTTGCGATAAAAAAGTTTCAGACTATTGGAACCAAGTAGATGTATATGTAGGTGGCACAGAACATGCGGTTGGACATTTACTCTATAGCCGTATGTGGACAAAATTTTTGTTTGATTTAGGATATATTGGTTTTGATGAGCCGTTTAAAAAGTTGGTGAATCAGGGGATGATACAGGGTTCCAGTCGATTTGTATATAGAGTTAAAGACACAAATGAATTTATTTCCTATAATGAAATAAAAGATCAAATAGAAGTAGATACTTTACATGTAGATGTAAGTATGGTTGATGGAGTAGAATTACATATTGAAGCATTTAAAAAATGGAGACCAGAATATACGAATGCCACATTTATTCTAGAAGATGGTAAATATATCTGCGGAACAGAAATAGAAAAAATGAGCAAGAGCAAGTTCAATACAGTCAATCCAAATGAATTAATAGAAAAATATGGTGCTGACACATTTCGAATGTACGAAATGTTTTTAGGTCCTATAGAACAAAGCAAACCTTGGGATACTAAAGGTATTGAGGGTGTACATCGATTCTTAAAAAAATTATGGCGTTTATTTTTTAATGAAGATAAAAAGTTATGGAATGATGATGAACCCAATCGTGATGAACTAAAAATATTACATAAAACTATTAAAAAAATACAAGAAGATACGGAGCGATTTTCCTACAACACAGCGGTAAGCACTTTTATGATTTGTGTAAATGAATTAACCGATGTAAAATGTTATAAACGAAAAATTTTAGAATCCTTATTAATTTTGCTTGCACCTTATGCCCCACATATTACAGAAGAATTATGGTATGCATTAGGAAATAGTACAACCATTCTTGATGCTGTATATCCATTATTAGAAGAAAAATATATTATTGAAAATAGCAAAACCTATCCCATAGCTATTAATGGAAAAGCAAGAACAGAAATAACTATTGTACTTAATGCTACACAGGAAGAAATAGAGCAAATTGTTTTATCAAATGAAATCGTACAAAAATGGCTAGAAGGGAAAACACCTAAAAAAATTATTTATGTACAAGGCAGAATGGTGAATGTAGTGCTATAAGGAATTAATAATTTGTTGATTTTGGAGATAGTTTTTCCCAATTTTTAATAACAAGCAATTGAAGGGTATCTTTTTGAGCTGAGATGACTTTCAGTTTACCATCTTTTAATAAGGTATAATTATTGTATATATTAGGTCTTCTTCCAGAAGTTTTTAGATTTATTTGTAATACTACTTCATTGTTCGCATTAAGTTCCCATTTTCCATTAAAATTATATCTATCATCATCATTTCCACATGGTGCTGAAGCATGTTGTATATAAGAGTGGTCTTCTTTAAATTCAATAAACGTTCCAAAATGAAAACTTATGTTGTTATCATCAATAAAACGATGAAACATCCATAAATTAGGATTATTGGTATAAATCATTTTCCATTTCCCTAAGATTTCGTTTTCTTTTATTTGTGAAAAGGCGGAATAAGCAATAGCAGTAAATAATACAAAGCAAAAAAACGTACGCATAATTAATATTTATACTATAGATGCAATAAATAAAAAAAATACATACATTTTTATTTCTTTAATAACGCAATTTAAATTCCTGAAAATAAAGCGACAATAAAAAAACCACACAGCCATAAAAAGGCATATATAATTGATGGTACTACAAAACCATACACAACTGCTTTAGTTTTTTTTGCATGGTTGATCATAACCAACCGAATAAAAAAGGTAAACACTATAATTAATAAAGGGCTACCAAAAAACCATGCAAAATGTATGGCCCAAGTTTCAGAATCATTAGCAAGCAATGCTTGATTTTCTGAGTCCAGCTTTTGTAAAAAAGCAAAAATAATGGTAAATAGAAAAAAAATATTATTGAGATGAATAAATACTTTATCTGTAACATCCCGTGTTTCAATAGGTTTAAAAATTTGTCTTAATAATCGACCAAGTAATACCAATAAAATCATAACAAGAAAGAAAATAGCCACATACGCAAGAAAGAATATAAACTCCATTATATACTGAAAAACATCATTTCCATAAGCTTCTTTCAAATCGTCTGTTGACTGTACTATATTTTGCTTTATTAGAAAAACAGTAATGGAAGTAATAATGATAATAAACTGAAAAGTATACTTAGCATTTTTAAGTGTTTTATCTTTAGCAATTTCATGATACTCTGCATCAGGCCTCCAAATAAATTTAAGGCAGTCCCATACTAAAACAATAAATCGACTAAAAAAGCCGAATACGCCCTTGCCTATATCTGTAAAAAATTCAACAAAAACAGAGTAAAATACACGAATCAATGTAGGTCTTTCTCTGTGTTGGTTACTTCCAACTACTTCTGTAGATATTCCTTGTTCCATAATTTTGCGTTTTAGTGCAAATAACAAATATACACAACGCTATCACTACAAATTTCGAACCATCTATTATTCAAGATGTGGCGTTAATATGCAAAGTTAAAACAACAACTTATATACTTCCTCCACTTTACTACAAGCTACTACTTCAATTTTTAATTGTTTAATTGATATATTTTTTTGATTGTATTTGGATACAATAATTTTTTCGAATCCTAATTTTTCTGCCTCAGCAATACGTTGTTCAATACGATTTACCGCTCGTACTTCGCCATTTAAGCCTACTTCACCAGCAAAACAAATTTGTTGAGGAATAGGGGTGTCATCATAAGAAGAAAGCAGTGCGCATACAATAGCTAAATCAATAGAGGGATCTTCTACTTTTAAACCACCTGCCATATTTAAGAATACATCTTTCATTCCAAAATGAAATCCGCCACGTTTTTCTAAAACGGCTAATAATAATTGCAGGCGTCGCAAATCGAATCCAGAAGATGTTCGTTGTGGTGTTCCATATACCGATTGTGTTACCAATGCTTGTACTTCAATTAATAATGGTCGCATGCCTTCTACAGTTGCAGCAATGGCAGTTCCACTTAATTGTTCCTCTTTTTGCGAGATTAATAATTCAGAAGGATTTTGTACGGGTCGCATACCCGTTCCCATCATTTCATAAATACCTAATTCAGATGTGCTTCCAAAGCGATTTTTATTTGTTCTCAATAATCGATAGGTATAATGTCTGTCACCCTCAAACTGCAACACTGTATCTACCATATGTTCCAATATTTTTGGGCCTGCGATACTACCATCTTTTGTAATATGTCCAATTAAAAAAACAGGCACATTGCTTTCTTTAGCAAATCGCTGAAAAGTAGCAGCACACTCTCTAATTTGAGATACACTTCCTGCAGCCGAATCAATATAAGGTGCAGCCAGCGTTTGTATAGAATCTACAATAACTACTTGGGGTTTTATTTTTTTAATCTCTTGAAATATAGATTGCGTATTCGTTTCAGTAAGAATATAAAAATCTGGATGATGGATATTTAAACGGTTAGCCCGCATTTTAATTTGTTGTTCACTTTCTTCCCCACTAATGTATAAAACCGTTTTTGTAGACAATGCTAATCCATCTTGCAAAAACAACGTTGATTTACCAATACCAGGTTCTCCAGCTATTAATACGACACTTCCTGGAACAATACCTCCACCTAATACCCGATTCAATTCTTCATCTTTCGTTAAGATGCGCTCTTCTTTTTGGGTAGTAATTTCTTCAATGGAAATAGCTTTTACGTCTTTACGATCAGCATTAGATAAGCCTTTCCAAGCATCAACGGTATTATTTTCTTTTTGAATGACTTCTTCTACGAAGGTATTCCATTCATTACAAGCGGGGCATTTACCTAACCATTTTGGACTTTCATTTCCGCAGTTTTGACAGAAGAACGCTGTTTTTATTTTACTCATTTACTTAAAAAATTTCCATCAATAATAAGAAGCTTAGCACCTGTATTTGTGCTTGATCGATGCGAACTTAAATTATCTGAAACAATATAACTCATACCTTTCGATATAACCTGAGCTTTACCATTTTCTAGTTCATTCATAAATTCTCCTTCTAAACAATAAACAATATGCCCTTTTTGGCACCAATGATCCGCTATATATCCTTTAGAATATTCAACAATACGCACCCTAAGTCCATCTAATAAAACAGTTTGCCAATAAGCAGTTCCTGCTTCTCCTTTATATTCAACTTTTGGAATAGCGCTCCAATCAATAGTTTGAAAAGGAATAGTGTACATATATTTATTTTTAAATACTGTCTAAAATTAGGTATTCTATCACAGTATTTTAAATTCTTATATTCGCAGTATGATGAATACAGAAAAAACATCTTGCTTAATTATAGGATCTGGCCCAGCAGGCTATACAGCAGCTATTTATGCAGCTAGAGCAAATATAAAGCCTATGCTCTACCAAGGTATACAACCAGGCGGTCAATTAACCATTACTACAGAAGTAGAAAATTATCCGGGTTATGCGGATGGTGTTCAAGGTCCTGAAATGATGGTGCACTTTGAGAAACAAGCTAAGCGCATGGGCGCAGACATCCGTTATGGATTGGTAACAAAGGTAGATTTTACCGGCCCCATACATAAAGTATGGATAGATGAAGAAAAATTGATAGAATCAACTACGGTTATTATAGCCACAGGTGCCTCTGCGAAATGGTTAGGTTTAGAAAGCGAACAACGTTTAAACGGTTATGGCGTAAGTGCTTGTGCGGTATGCGATGGATTTTTTCATAAAGGAAAAGAAGTGGCTATTGTTGGTGCTGGGGATACCGCTGCTGAAGAAGCGTTATATCTTTCTAAAATATGCAGTACTGTACATATGATTATACGAAAAGGTCAGATGAAGGCTTCTAAAATTATGCAAGATCGAGTGCTTAAAACATCTAACATAAAAATATATTGGCATAGTGAAACAGAAGAAATAGTGGGTGATAAAAAAGTGGAATCTGTTCGTATTCGCAATAATGAAACAAAACAAACAACAACGATTCCTATCAGTGGTTTTTTTGTAGCAATAGGCCATCAACCAAATTCAGGCATTTTTAAAGATTGGTTAAATATGGATGAGGCAGAATATATTAAAACTATTCCTGGAACGAGCAAAACGAATATAAATGGCGTCTTTGCAGCAGGTGATGTGCAAGATAAAATGTACAGACAAGCGGTAACCGCTGCTGGTAGTGGTTGTATGGCAGCGTTGGATGCTGAGCGATATTTAAATGGTCTTTCATAATTTAATACTTTTTACATAATGAATATTGAAAATTGAGCATTGAATATTGAATATTTAAAATGCTCAATACTCAACACACAATATTCAATAAACTACGTAATGATAACTATTGTCTTACATAATATTCAATGCACCGCTTTTCATGGCGTGTATGCAGAAGAACGAAAAATAGGCAATCGTTTTGTAGTTAATGTGGAAGTGGATGTGTCTAATAATCAAAAAATGGAGCACATTCAAGAAACAATTAATTATGAAATACTACATGAAGTGATTCAACAGCATATGAAACAACCCAAACAACTTTTAGAAACGGTTGTACAAGAGTTAGCGCATTATATTTTGAATCATTTTGTTCAAGCTCAAGTTATACGAATTGAACTAACAAAAATTTCTCCTCCTATTCCTAGTTTTAATGGAAGTGTATCTGTGAAGTATGAGGCTAAAAAATATAATTATTTTCTACTCATGAAAAAATATTGCATATCCATTTTAGTTTTTTTCAACTCTATTTTAATTGTACAAGCTCAGGATTATGAAGGCTTTATGAAGCAAGCTGCTATACAAGAGCAGCAGATGAAAGAGAATGAGGCTTTAAATACATATAAACAGGCTTTAATTGTAAAACCTGACGCCATCGTTGCATTATTAAAATGCAGCACGCTAAGCCTGTCTATAGCATGCAGAGAGAGTAATAAAGATGTTATTATAAAACTACTCGATGAAGCTAAAACATATGTATATCAACTACTAAAAATAGATATACATAATTACGAGGCATATTATTTAATGGCAGGTATTTCGGGAAAATATATAGAGGTGGAAGATGAAAAGAAAAAAATAATTTCTTATGTAAAAGACATAAAAACTTTTGCAGACAAAGCCATTCAAATAAACCCCACTTATGGAAAAGCTTGGCATGTTTTGGGAAAATGGCATTATGAAGTATCTAATTTATCTGGATTAAAAAAAACAGCTATTAAATTATTTTATGGTGGAATGCCCGATGCCTCTTTAGAAGAAGCTATAAAATGTTATGAAAAATGCCTAACCTTAGATCCATCTTATATATTAAATTGTGTTGAATTGGCTAAAGCCTATCGGGATAATAATGAATCTATTAAAGAAAGTAATATTTTACAAAGAGTACTGAAATTACCAGCTCGAACATTAGCAGATCTTGATCTAAAAATAAAAACTAAAAAGAGATTAGAAGAATTACAGTAATACAACCTTATTTTTCTAATTCTATAAAAGATGAATCTATGTTTGAATTTCATGCTGATAAAGAAAGATATTTTGAAATGCAGCAACTAACTGCAAAAAACTATGTACTGCCTTTCATTGAACAAACATTTCCTATTAAAGCTGGGCAGCGTATATTAGAAATCGGTTGCGGTGAGGCGGGGGTATTATTGCCTTTTGTAGAAAAAGGTTGTATTGTGGTTGGTGTAGAATTACATGCAGCAAGATTAACAACGGCTAATGAAATGCTAAAAGACTATATAGATGCAGGCAGAGCAACTTTTATCGCAAAAGATATTTATGAAGTGGGTGCTGAAAAAGAGTTTGGTGGAAAGTTTGATATTATTATTCTAAAAGATGTTATTGAACATATACACAACCAGCCTAAGCTTATTGCTGCAATGAAAAGCTTTCTTAATCCCGGCGGATGTATTTTTTTTGGTTTTCCACCATGGCAAATGCCCTTTGGCGGGCATCAACAAATCAATAGTAATAAATGGTTAAGTAAATTACCTTAT
>CAYVXB010000024.1:7093-11872 GCA_964454275.1 uncultured Chitinophagaceae bacterium
TTATTACCATTTATTACCCAAACGTTTGTATAAATGGTTACTTAAAAGGTATAATGGTCCTGTAGAGGAGTTATTAGACATAAAAGATACTAGAATTTCTATAGAACGATTTGAAAAAATTGTACAACAACAAGAATATACTATTATCAACAAAACGCATTTTTTAATCAATCCTATTTACCAATATAAATTTGGTTGGAAGCCTAGAAAACAATTTTGGTTAATACGCCATATACCATATTTCAGAAACTATTTAACTACTTGTGTTTATTATTTAATTCAGCCTAATTAACTCAACATGTTTCAACATCCTATCATTTCCAAAATGTACAACAACGACCCCTTCAGCCAGTGGATGGGCATAGAACGTATAGCCGAGGCTGAGGGTTATTGTAAACTTCGTATGACGATTAGACCCGAAATGTGTAATGGATTTAATATTTGTCATGGTGGAATAGCTTTTTCATTGGCGGATAGTTGCTTGGCATTTGCAGCCAATAGCAGGGGCAATCAAGCCGTAAGCATTGAATCTTCTATATCACATACTGCACCATTATTAGTTGGCGATACTATTATTGCTGAATCTACAGAAATGAATAGTACAAAACATACCTCTCTATATTATATTACTATAACAAAAGAATCCAATGCAGAAGTAGTAGCCTTATTTAAAGGAACATGTTACCGAAAAAGTAAAGAATGGGATGTAAGTAATAGTTGATAATGCACAAATAATTTAAAATTTATACTACTAATGATTTATTCGTTTAAAGATTTCATCCCAGTTATTCATCCAACTGCATTTATACATCCACAAGCTGCTATAACAGGCAATGTAATTATTGGAAAAAATGTGTATGTTGGTCCAGGAGCAGCTATTAGAGGAGATTGGGGAGGTATTATTATTGAAGATGGATGCAACATACAGGAAAACTGTACCATCCATATGTTTCCTGGCATAACGGTATTGTTGAAAGAAAATGCACATATTGGTCATGGTGCTATCATACACGGCGCTACTATTGGAAAAAATTGTTTAATAGGCATGAATAGTGTAATTATGGATAATGTAGAAGTTGGTGATGAATGTATTATAGGTGCATTGACGCTTATAGTTGCAGAAGAAAAAATTCCGAACCGAAGTGTGGTAGTTGGAAATCCTGGAAAAATTATTAAGCAAGTGAGTGAGGATATGCTAGTATGGAAAACAGAAGGCACAAAATTATATCAATCGCTACCTGAAACAATGCAAACGAGCTGGAAACCTTGTGAGGCATTGCACGAAATACCTGCCAATAGGCCATTTCAAGATACGTTATATAAAACTTGGAAAGAAAAAAAAGATTAATTTGTGTGTTGTATAAACCGTTGAATCATAAAACTCAACACATCCATTCGAACCTGCTCAATAGGATGATGTGTATTAGGTAAAATAGCCATTTGAGCATTTGGAAGTTTTTCATAAACATCGACTGTTTCTCGCAGTGTAACCATTTTGTCCCTATCTCCCAATATAATAAGCACGGGTGTTACAATGGAGGTATAATCATTCGAATGAAGGGGATTAATCTCTCCCATATTCAATAACATATCTGCTGTTTTATTAAGAACAAGACTCCATTTATGTGAGGTATGCCTGTCTTGTAGCGCCTGAGCAAAAGCAGGAATTTTTTGCTCAATAATGGCAGGTTGCAATTGTTTTACTTCTTTGGTGGCTACATCATTATCCCAATAAAATTTTGTGCCCAGTGTAATTATTTTTTTTACCAAATGAGGAGAGTATTTAGCTATGTATAATGCAACATATCCTCCCATACTATATCCAAAAATATTTACCTGATTTAATTCTATACTCTGCACGTAATTCACTACTTGCTCTGCAAACAATGGTATAGAAAAAGGCTCTTCTGGAAAGTATTCTCCCCCATGCCCATAAAAATTAAATGCATGAACATGAAAGTGTTTGCTAAGTATGTTTTGTAAAGATAAAAACTGCTCTTTCGAACCAATAGCACCATGCAATAAAACAAGATGTTCCATATTTGTCGATCTTAAAAAGGCTCTATTATTTTTTATTTAGCCCTTTCTACAACAGGCTGTTGTTTCGACTGAGTAAGCCAATACATAATGCCAAAAAAAACAGCGCTAAATGCAAGCGTAGCTAATACACTGGTTTTATAAAAAGGAAGGCCATCCATATAACATTCCAACAAGGTAGATCTTTGATATCCCCAACCTGTAAACCATACTATTGCGTTAGATAATAAAAAATATACAGTGGGTGCAGCAAGAGCACTAATGATCATACGAGATACGTTATACTTTTTAATGAAAAAACCAAATACGGTTAATGAAGTGAACAGCACATAATACATCCACTGATCTTTATAAAATCCGGGGGTATTGTTGTATCCCATTTTATATAAGCCTTCATAAAAAACATCCGATAAAAACATGGATAATAAAGGCAATGCAAAAGCCCATGCTTTACGACGTATCATAGCGCCTGCCAATAATGCAATAGCAAATTGAGGAGCAAAACCATCTGGACGATTCGGTATAACACGGTATATAATGGAAGCTGCTAACATTAATACAAAAGCAACAATAATTGATTTTTTATAATTCATACATCAAAATTTTATACTGCGAATATAATAAAGTCTTTTTTACTATAGTGTAATAACAGGCACAATTATTCCTTAGGTACAAAAGCCTTGTATACTACGCAATGGCTTTGCGTAGTTATGCTATAGTTCGTATCAGCAGCAATAGCAAAACTGTCTCCTTTATTAAATATTTTTTTCTCTTCAACTTCTATTTGAAGGCTTCCCTCTATGACAATGCCTATCTCAAATGATTGACTGTAAAGATTTATAGAATCTCCAGAGGATAATTCAATGGTAGACAATGCAAAATCGGGCACAGGACAATTATATACTTTTTGTTGCGTAGTACCTTCTGCATTCAACATTTTTGGCACTGTTTCTTCTAATCGAATATGTGTCATTAATTCTTTTACATCAATATATTTAGATGTAAGCCCGCCTCTAAGCACATTGTCTGAATTGGCCATCAACTCTACATTTACGCCTTCTAAATACGCATGGGGCAATCCCGCCCCTTGAAAAATAGCTTGTCTAGGTTGTAACTGTAATAGATTAAAAAAGTAAATAGAAAATATACCTCTATCTATATTCTGATATGGATTAGCATTATTCATTACTGTTCTAGCAGCCCAAAAATCAGGATTTTCTTTAGTTAATTTTTGTTGTTTATATAATGGAATAATTTTTTGCAAAAGAGGCTGCAACATTTTATCTACTTCATTTTGGCGCATTTCCATTACATACGTATACAATGTTTTATAATCATTCTTATTAAAAATGGATATAAGCGGATGAAATGCTTCTGTAGTTTGCAACGTTTGTTGCAATAATGATGGCGTCTTAAATCCATGTAGTAACCAGAATGGAGATAACGCCACCATCATTTCGGGCTTATGATTTTTGTCTTTATAGTTTCTGTTGGAGGCTGTTATTGCTATTCCTGCCTTCTCTTCTCTATTAAACCCTTCTTCTGCAGCGGCTTTGGTGGGATGTACCTGAATAGACAACATTTCTCTCACATCCAATATTTTAAATAAATAAGGCAGTTGATGGATTGACTCGCCTAATGCCGTGGGATTTTGTTGTAAAAAATGGGTTAGCAATTCCCATTGGCCATTTATTTCTATTTGTGAAATAGCGCTCGAATGCGCACCCATCCAGTATTCTGCAAAGGGTTGATGGTTTGTGTTGTTAATGTTTAGTAATGATGGAATGTATGTATAACCACCCCATGCATATTGTTGCACTTGTCCTTTTAAACGGTAAATTTTTTGATTACTCACATTGCAATGTTAAAATAAAATATACATTAGCAATATAGTTTATATATTTTATGCAGACACATATAACCACAGGCATGATTGGTGAAAAACTGGCCCGTTCTTTTTTTGAAGAAAAAGCATTCACCATATTGCATAACAATTGGCGGTATAAACATTGCGAAGTGGATATTATTGCCTATAAAAATAAGATACTCCACTTTATTGAAGTAAAAACTAGAACCAATAAAAGTTTTGGGTTGCCTGAAGAAAGTATAAGCACTAAAAAAATGAATACTCTTAAACAAGCTGCAGAAGCATTTTTAGATAATTACCCTGAATGGAAATATATTCAGTTTGATGTTTTGTCTATTATTATTGATACTAATAATAACCATGAGTATTACTGGATAGAGGATGTATATATTTAATACCCTTGCTATAAATGCTCTATAAAATATTGACTAATTTTTTCCATTAAATGCGCTCGATCTTTTCCCTGTACATTATGTTCGTGTCCAGGATAAACAAAATAATCGAGTTGTATTCCTTTGTCTACCGCTTTTTTAAGATACATAATAGAATGTTGCAAAACTACCGTGTTATCATCTGTTCCGTGTATCAATAATAATTTTCCTTTTAGGTTTTGAACATAATTCAACAAATTATTATTATTATTCAAGTGCATTTTCATACAAAAATATTATACAACACCTTTAAAATTATGTCAAATTTACAAAAAGTTGTTTATCTTTACCCAATCATTTACCTTTACTTCTAAATGATGCGATAAAAATTTATACACAAAATCATGTATATCTTTTCTGTATGTCATTTTTAATATCACTGCCCAATCTCCTGTGTCTAAAATTTCCAAATATTCTTTAAAATACTTTGAAGCATTATTAGAA
>CAYVXB010000024.1:11882-17075 GCA_964454275.1 uncultured Chitinophagaceae bacterium
TGTTGTGGAGCATCCATATATCTTTCTGTATACATTACTTCATAATATGACCAGTCCATTACTGGTCCACCAGCAACGGCCACTTTAAAAACACCTGGATGTCTGGTCATTAATGAAGTAGTCATAAAACCTCCAAAGCTCCATCCATGAATGCCCATTCTTGCAGTATCTACGTATGGTAATGTTTTTAAATAATTAACACCAACCAACTGATCTTCCATTTCTGCTGTTCCCAATTTCCTAAAGGTTGCTTGTTCAAAAGCTTTGCCTCTGTTTTCACTTCCTCTATTATCCAATGTAAATACTATAAAACCTTTTTGTGCCATATATTGAAACCAAAGATTAGCTCCACCTAACCAATTATTAAGAACCATTTGAGCATGTGGACCTCCATATAGGTATACTACAACTGGATATTTTTTAGTGGGGTCGAATTGCGGTGGCGTAAGCATTCTACAATACAAATCGATACCCTGATTATTTTTTATAGTAAATAATTTTAATTGCCCAAGATTATAGTTTTGTAATGGATTGGAAGCAAAAGAGAGCAATGTTTGCTTTTGTTTTTTTAAATCAAGTATAAATATATTTCTGGGTATAGTAGTGTTAGAAAAATAATCTATAACTGCAGTTCCCTCTTCATTTATACGGCAAGTATGATACCCATTTCCATTGGTAAACTTCTTTATTTTGGCTGATTGTACATTCACTTCATAAAAATCTTTATTAATAGGACTTTCTGCATTGGCATGAAAAAATATATTTTCACTTTTAGCATCAAAACCATTACACTCTAATACTTCCCATGCTCCTTTGGTTAGTTGCCGAATCATTTTTCCACTTACATCATATAAATACAAATGATTATGTCCATCTCTCATGCTTTGCCAAATAAATTGAGCTGGATTGTTTTTTACAAATAATATAGGATGTTGTGGCTCAATATATTTTTCATCTTTTTCTTCAAATAAAGTTTTAATAAACATTCCATTTGAAGCATCATATTGATTAAGCTTCATGTGATTTTGATCTCTATTTAATATTGCGATATAAATAAATTTTTCGTCGGGACTCCATGCAATATTGGTAAGGTATTGCTCTTTAGGTTCTCCTGTTTGCATATAAACGGTTTTGCCTGAGGTCATGTCATAAACGCCCAGCGTTACTTCATGACTTTTTTGTCCTGCAAAAGGATATTTAATATTGTTGTTTACTGCAGGTTTTTCTGACCAATTAATAATAGGATAAGAAGTTACCATGGTTTGATCCATTCTATAAAAAGCAAGTTTATTATTATTGGGCGACCAGAAAAGACCTTTTACAATACCGAATTCATTTCGATGTACTGCAGTTCCACAAACTATATCTTTATTGCTTTCATTAGTTACCTCGATTTCTTTACCATTTTTATAAATAAAAACATTGTTTTGTTTGGTAAAAGCATACAAATTAGGAAGATTCGTTTTTTCTATATTTTCCGCATCATTAGGTATATGATTTACTCCAATTTTAAGAATTGTTTTTGTTATAATATTATATTCGTAAAGCATTGAATCAATAGCAAACTCTAGTATATCTTTATTTTTCCAACTCATTGTTTGCATTGGTATTTCTTTTTGTATATCAGCTTTTTGCAATGCTTCTTTAAGTTGATGCTGTGTAAAAATTATTTTTTTATTTCCATTAGCCATTGAAAAAGATTGAAGTACAACTTCATTGTTTACAGTATCTACATAACGCACATCATTTGTACCTTTGATAAATTTTAATCCAGGTAAATTTTTAGGAGCTAAACTGGTTTGTGCTTTAAGCACTGCATCTTCTATAGTAAGTTGTTTGTTTTGACTTAATGCAGTAAATGAAATGATTACGAATAGAGATAAAAATATTTTTTTCATATTGAATAAAAATTAATGCTTTGCCAACACATCCGCTATATGTAACGTTTGTAAAGGATATTTTTTATGTTGGATATAACCGTTTAAATGCATTAAACAACTCATATCCGTAGAAATAATATAATCTGCGCCTGTGGCTAGTGCATGGTTTATTTTTTGATCGGCCATAGCAATAGATATAGGCTCAAACTTAACAGCAAACGTTCCTCCAAAACCGCAGCAGACGCTGGTTTCTTCCATTTCAATCAATTCTAATCCTTTTACATATTGCAATAATGTACGAGGGGCTTCTTTAATATTACATTCTCGTAAAGCTGCGCAACTATCATGGTAGGTTGCTTTTCCATTTAACGTAGCGCCTACATCTGTTATGTTTAATACTTTAGTTAAAAATTCAGAAAATTCATATATACGTCCAGAAATATTTTGTACGCCTTCTAAAAAAAGATTCTCCTTCCCTTTTGGGGAAGGCTGGGATAGGGCTAGTTTTTGATAATAATTTTTTACAAATCCAACACAAGAAGCGCTAGGTGCTACGATATAATCACTGCCTTCAAAATCTTGTAAAAATTTTTCACAAACTTTTGTTGCATCTTTCCAATAACCTGCATTAAAAGCGGGCTGACCACAACAGGTTTGTTTTTCATTATATTGTACCGTACATCCAACTTTTTTTAATACTTTAATCATGTTAAAAGCTGTTTGTGGATACAATTGATCAATAAAACAAGGTATGAAGAGTTGAATGGTCACTTAATAAATTATTGTTTCAACGATTGTTGTAATGCTATCATTTTTAGTGCTGTTAATGCTGCCTCTTCACCTTTATGTCCATGCGTACCACCAATGCGTTCTATGGCTTGCTGTTCATTATTTACGGTTAATACACCAAAAATAGTAGGTATAGGCAATAGCAAATTTAATTGTACAACACCGTCTGTTACAGCTTTACATACATAATCAAAATGAGGGGTATCTCCTTTTATAACAGCACCGAATGCTATAAAAGCATTAGGTTTATTTTTTTGTTGATGTGTTTCCCAATAGCAACGTATACTAAATGGAATTTCAAATGCACCAGGAACAGTTATTGTTTTTATATTTCCTATCTTATGTTGTTGCAAAATATTTTTCGCTCCTTCTTCTAATTGATCTACAATATTTGAATTCCATTCTGTTTTAACTATAACAACACAGGCATCCTGTGGTTGTAGGATGCCTGTAGTGCTGTTGGATATTTTGTATTCACTCATGTTAATTAATTGATAATGGATAGTTACTAATGGATAAAAGAAATAAAAAAATATCAATTGTCCATTATCAACTATCAATTACAAGACTCCTAATCTTGCTAAATATTTATCTACTTGAAATCCTTTTTCTGTTTTAGGATATTTTGTTTTTATTTCTTGATACAACTCAACAGCTTCTTTATTCTTGTTCATTGTTTCTAACAATTGAGCGGCTCTAAATAAATATTCGGAAGCATTGTATTCATCTTTTTCAAAATGATATGCTGCTTTTTTATAATAGTCTACTGCTTTATCTTTTTTATTTAATTCTGAATAGGCATCTGCTAATCTAGCGTAAGCCAAGGCTTGTACTTGTTGGGCATCTGTATCAAAATCTTCTAATTGCTTAACAGCATTATTAAAATCGCCTAATTGCAAATAACAAATACCTGCATACAATTTTGCGTTATTTGCAGCATTGGTTCCGCTATATTTTTTAATAATATCTTTAATTCCAGCTTCTCCATATCGGCCTTCTAAAGCCAATTTAACAGTGTCTTTTCTAAAATAATTTTCAGCCTTAACTATAGCTTCGGTAGCCTTTGTTTCTTTAGGTTCTACCACCCATTTTTTATATAGAAAAAAACCTCCAAATACTACTATAATAGCTGTACTCACATATATAATAGGTTTGCTATACCGTGTTAAAAAAGGAATAGAGGTTGTTGAAGTAGGTGCACTTGTTGTATTTTGTGTTTGCGTATCAGACATATTATGGTGATTATTGTGATGTAGTATAAATTTAGTCGATTATAAACGGATATCCCTCTTCTGCGTACACATCTTTCAACAATTCATTTTCATCAGGGAAAGAAGAGGTTTCTGCAAATTGTACAGCAGCTTCTATAGTTGTGCTTACCCTTTTTTTAATGACTTGTATATCCGCTTCTGTTGCATAATTATTTTGCTGTATGGTATGCAATACCGTTTCTATAGGATCTTTTTCTTTGTATTCTTCTAATTCTTCTTTGGTTCTATATTTTTGCGGATCGGATACGGAATGTCCTTTGTATCGATACGTTTTTATTTCTAACAAAGTAGGGCCATCTCCCTCTCTAGCTCGTTTTACTGAACGGGCAATAGCTTCATGAACTGCTTCAGGACTCATACCATCTACACTATCAGCAGGCATTTCATAAGCATCGGCTAGTTTATATATATCCACTACATTAGAACTACGAGCTACGGATGTACCCATAGCGTAATAATTGTTTTCACAAATAAATATTACCGGTAATTTCCAAAGCATCGCTAGGTTGAAAACCTCATGCAGCATACCTTGGCGGGCAGCACCATCACCAAAAAAGGTAAGCGTTACATGATCTGTTCCTTTATATTTTTCTGCAAAGGCCAAACCAGCCCCTGTTCCTATTTGTGCACCCACTATACCATGTCCACCATAAAAATTCACGTCTTTACCAAAAAAATGCATACTCCCTCCTTTGCCTTTAGCACAGCCAGTTGCTTTTCCATATAACTCCGCCATACAAGCATTGGCGGAAATACCTTTAGCCAATGCCAGCCCATGATCTCTATAACCGGTTATAAAAATATCTTCTGGTTTAGTAGCCGTCATACAGCCTGCAGCAATGGCTTCTTGGCCAATATATGCATGAAAAAAGCCTCGAATTTTTCCAGCCATTTTATACATTTCTTCGGCTTTTAGTTCGAAACTGCGTATGAGAAGCATTAATTCATACCAGTATAAGTAAGTCTCTTTTGAAAATTTAGGTGCCACGTAAAAAATACTTTTGAGCGGCAAAGATAATAGTAATTTTGAATGTGCCATGGAAGGTCTTATTTTGAATGTTGATGTTCCCTATTGGCCTAAAAAAATATTTATACCTGTATAAGGTACTTCTCCATATTAAAAAATACTTTTATTTCCTTTCTAATTAATTACATTGTTCCATCTTAGCCATATATCACTTACAAATTTTAAAAATTATACAAACTATACCTTAAACTTCAACGCAAGTATAATGGGAATTTGCGGGCCAAAT
>CAYVXB010000024.1:17085-21808 GCA_964454275.1 uncultured Chitinophagaceae bacterium
TAAGATGACGGTAATACTTTCTGATATATTGCAAACCGGTATTCCCGATGAGCAATTGTATCAAATGGTATTGGAAAAACGAATTTATTGGACAGTATTTATTACCTATGCTTTGCTAAAAGTTATTTTAGTAATATCGATACCTGGAATATACAACAAGGCAAAACAGGATTTAGAATTGATGGGCATTTTAATCAATTAGACGCTACATATCAAGTAAGTTGTGTGTTGCGTGAAAATGGTAAAAAAGAAATAGAAGTAAACAATGAGTCTTATGGCAAAATGTCTCAACACCTAGGCCGCTTTCCATGTATCATGATTGTGCCAGATGATATTGCTCTCATAAATGACCACAGTGATATAAGAAGAAAGTTTTTGGATAACTTGCTATCACAGTTAGATAATAATTATTTACACCAACTTATTGCCTACAATAAATATTTACAACAACGAAATGTTTTACTAAAAAAATCAGGAGACAACGCTCCTATCAATACAGAACTTTTAACTATTTATAACCATCAATTAGCACATCATGGGCAACCTATTTATGAGAGGAGGAAGCTTTTTTTAGATCAATTCATACCATTGGTAATAAAAACGTACAACGATATAACAGATTTTCGTGAAGAGCAATCGATAGCGTTAACGTATGAAAGCGATTTGCACATACATCCCATATTAACATTGCTTGAACAACGCTTCTCTAAAGATTTGCTTTTACAACGTACCACAGCGGGTATTCATAGAGACGATATATTGTTATCGTTCAATGAGCAACCATTTAAAACAGTGGCTTCGCAAGGGCAAAAAAAGAGCTTGCTCTTTGCACTAAAGTTAGCCGCCTTTGAAATGTTAAAAACAATCAAAGGATTTCCTCCTATATTGTTATTGGATGATGTATTTGAAAAACTAGATGGACAGCGTATACAAAATTTATTACGATGTGTTTTCTTAAGTAATGCACAACTTTTTATTACGGATACACATGTTGAGCGATTACAAAAAATATCAGATACCTTGCAAAAACCTTTACAACTAGTGCCCTTATCTTAAAAAAACACACATGTCAGAAATATCTCTTGCAGAAGCGCTTAAACAATTTTTAGAACAACGTAAGTTACAAGGTAAAGTATATGCTTTGCAAATTGAAGAAATATGGGAAACGCTCATGGGTAAAACCATTGCACAATACACCAGCGAGATTAAAATTTTAGGTCATACGTTATTCATTATAACACATATAGCCCCACTAAAACAAGAATTATTGTATCAAAAAAACCTTATTATAAAAAGAGTAAATGAGGCATTGGGAAAAGAAGTAATAAAGGATTTGATTATTCAATAAAAAGCAAAGGAAGCCTTAGAAAAGGCCTCCTTTTTCAACCCTAAACCCTTAATAAAAGATTAAATGAGAACACAATATTACTACATTTTTTTAAAAAAAGATTAATGTTTGGGGTTATTATTGTATTATGACAATTTAATGACAATTTAATCAAATACAACACAAAAGAAAGTCTTGCCTATTTTAAAGTATATAATCCAGGGGCTTTTACCATTTTATTGAAGGAATATACACTAAACGTCTATTTGCTATAATGAACGATTATTACTCAACATCTTCTGCATCGAATCGATCAATTGAGTGAAGACCATTTAACAACTTTAATCTATTTACAAGTTCATCTAATTCATCTTTATCATGCACAAAAATTTTTATTAATCCTTCGAACAAGCCGTCTTTTGATTCAATGGTTAGAGCTGCAATATTTAATCGAAGTTCTCCGGATATAATATTTGTTATTTTATTTACAATACCCACATCATCTATGCCAATAATACGTAAGCCCGTTAGAAAAGAAATTTCTTTGTTTTTAGCCCATTTTGTTTTGACTATTTTATGTTCATAATTTGCTAATAATTGAGTTGCATTAGGACAGTTTGTTCTATGTATTTTCAACCCATCAGTAGAGGTTATAAAGCCAAAAACATCATCTCCTGGTATAGGCTTACAGCATTGTGCCAACGTATACACGATCTTATCACTGCTTTCTCCAAAAATAATGAGCTCTGCATCCTTCCCAATTAAAGATTTTTGTTGATCTATTGTTTTTACGTCGGCAACTATTTTTTGAGGCTTGGGGGCATCAATTTTATCTCCAACAACTACAAAGGTTTTTAACTCTTTCAAATCGATGCGCTTTACCGCAATATTGTACAATAAATCTAATTGGGATGAAACCTTATAAAAGGCGGTAAGCTCATCTATATTATGTTGATTGAGTTTGGCATTAATTGCTTCTAATTTTCTTTGTAATATATATTTTCCTTCTTCCGCTACTAAACGTTTTTGTTCTTTAAGCGCATCCTTAATTTTATTTCGTGCTCTTGCTGTAACTGCAATGCTTAACCAATCTTCTGTTGGTTTCTGTTTATTGGAGGTTATTATTTCTATCTGATCTCCACTATTTAATTTATGATTTAATGGAACAAGTTTATGATTCACTTTAGCACCAATACATTTAGCACCAACAGCACTATGAATATAAAAAGCAAAATCAATGGCCGTAGAGCCAATGGGTAGCATTTTTACATCTCCTTTAGGGGTGTATACATAAATTTCTTCAGTTAAAAAATTAGTTTTAAAGTCATGTAAAAAATCGATGGAATCTGTATCCTGATTAGCTAATATTTCTCGGATTTGATGAAACCATTTATCAAAACGGCTTTCATCCTGTGTATCTTCTTTGTATTTCCAATGTGCAGCTAGGCCTTTTTCCGCAATCTCGTTCATTCGATGTGTTCGAATTTGTACTTCTACCCATTTGCCCTGAGGCCCCATTACAGTCGTATGCAGTGCCTCATAACCATTACTCTTAGGATTACTAAGCCAATCTCTTAATCGTTTAGGAGAAGGGTTATACATATCTGTAATGATAGAATACACTTTCCAACAATCTTCTTTTTCACGTTCAATAGGGGATTTTAAAATAATTCGAATAGCAAATAAATCATATACTTCCTCAAAACTCACTCCTTTTTTTCTCATCTTATTCCAAATAGAATGTATGGACTTAGGTCTTCCGTATATGTCAGCTTGAAAATCAGATTTTTCAATTTTTTCCTTAATGGGCCTAATAAATTCGTTGATATATTTATTTCTTTCTCGTTTAGTCTCAGCCAGTTTTTTAGCTATTTCTCTATATGGATCTGGTTCTAAATATTTCATAGCCAAATCTTCCATCTCTGTTTTTATGGAATATAGGCCCATACGATGCGCTAAAGGAGCATACACATACACTGTTTCTGAAGCAACTTTAAGTTTTTTATCTGAACGCATGCTGTCTAACGTGCGCATGTTATGCAATCGATCAGCCAATTTAATTAATATTACCCGAGGGTCATCGGTCAACGTAAGTAACATCTTTTTAAAATTCTCTGCTTGTTGAGACAGATTGGAATCCATTATAGTGGCTATTTTGGTAAGGCCATCTACAATACGACCCATTTCATTTCCAAACTCTCGTTGAATATCCTCTAGGGTTACCTCCGTATCTTCTACTGTATCATGTAACAAGGCACAAATAGTAGAACGTACGCCAAGGCCTATTTCTTCTACACAAATACGAGCTACTGCTAATGGGTGTAAAATATAGGGCTCTCCACTTTTGCGTCGCATTGTTTTATGGGCATCTACAGCCATTTCAAATGCGTGACGTATTAATGCTTTATCTTTCTTATTTAATTTATTTTTTAATGCTCTTAATAAAGCTCGATATTGACGAAGGATTTCTTTTTTTTCCTGCTCTTCGTTTGCAGTATACTTGATATTTTCTATTGCATTCATACTATACGAATGTACAAAAATGTAAAACCATTCCTTTTTTGCAATAAAAAAATTACTTTTGCGCTTGTCTTTGTAAAATTTAGTTGCGGATGTGGCGAAATTGGTAGACGCATTAGACTTAGGATCTAACGCCGCAAGGCATGGGGGTTCGAGTCCCTCCATCCGCACAAAAGCTAGTTCACAGTGGTGTATACGCTATATGTATCATAGAAAAATAGAAATGCTCTGTTAGCAGCTATTGGATTACAATTTTTTATATGACTCTATTAAGAAGAACATCCATGGGAAAATCAAAGCCATCCTATTTTATGGCCATTTTAGGAGTCACCCTTGTGCTTGTGATTGTTGGTGTATTGGGTTGGTTGGTAATGAATGCACAAAAGTTAGGGCAATACTTCAAAGAAAATATTGAGGTACGTGTATACCTACGAGAAAATATATCTAGTAAAGATAGCGCCACATTGTTAAGCTATATAAAAACCAGACCTTATGTAAAAGAGTATCAATATGTAACAAAGGAATTGGCTAAAAAGAAATTCTTGTCTGACGGGAACGGTGATTGGAGCAATGTTTTGGAAGCCAACCCACTACCTGCAAGTATAGATTTTAAATTAAAAAATCAATATGTAACCGATGAATTCTTATCTGAGATCAAAAAAAATCTGGAAAAAAATACTGCCGTAAATGATGTGCAATATCCACAATCGTTGGTAACCCAAGTGAACAATAATGTAAACAAAATAGGATTGATATTATTAGGTATAGCTATTGTATTGTGTGTTCTAGTAATATTTTTAATTGATAATACCATTCGCTTAGCAATGTTTAGTAATCGTTTTTTAATTAAGACCATGCAAATGGTAGGTGCTACTC
>CAYVXB010000025.1:0-3052 GCA_964454275.1 uncultured Chitinophagaceae bacterium
ACCAACAGATGATGATGATAATGACGACGACAAATCTGAATAAATACATGCGCTTTCCCAATTGTTATTCAGGCTGTCACCTTGCTTGCTCTTTAGAATATACGGTTCTTTCTTACTGAATTATGAAAGAGACCTGTTCTTCTCCCCAAATTATACAATAATAAAAAATATTTTTCCTAGGGATTCATTTTCAATTTGTTAATTATCTCATGAATAAACGATCTTTGTGTCGTTTTTAACCATTTATTGAAATGAACGATTTTTCATATATCAACAACGCCGATCCGGCACATATTGAAAACCTCTATATCAATTTTACAAAGAATCCATCAACGGTAGATCCGGAATGGAAAAAATTTTTTGAAGGTTTTGATTTTGCTATGGCCAATAAAAATGGTCATAATGGCGAAAAAGCGTCAACCAATACCCATCAAATGGGGAAAGAGCTTGCGGTGTATCAACTCATACAAGCATATCGCAAAAAAGGGCATCTCCTTGCAAAAACCAATCCTATTAGAAAAAGAAAAGATAGACAAGCGCACTTATCGTTAGAAGATTTTGGCTTGAGTGAGCAAGATGTAGAACAAGTATTTTATGTAGGTAATTTTATTGGGTTGGGTGAAACTACGTTAAACAACATTATAACTTTTTTACAAAAGTGCTATACACAATCCATTGGGGTAGAGTACAATGCTTTAAACGATCAATTAAAAATAGATTGGCTTACCCATGAGGTAGAAACCAAAATACATCGACCCATTTCTATTGAACAACGTAAACGTATTTTAGACAAACTAAACCATGGTGTCATTTTCGAGAAATTTTTGCACACCAAATACATTGGACAAAAACGATTTTCTTTAGAGGGTGGTGAAACAACAATTGCAGCACTAGATGCCATTATGAACACCGCGGCAGACCATGGAGTACAAGAGGTTGTAATTGGTATGGCACACCGCGGCAGATTAAATATATTGGCAAATATTTTAGGCAAAACATACGAACAAATATTTAATGAATTTGAAGGCAATGCCATTGCTGATTCCACTATGGGTAGTGGGGATGTAAAATATCATTTAGGTTTTAGAGGCGAAGTAGAAACAGTTAATAATAAAAAAATAAATGTTCAATTATGCCCAAACCCTTCACACTTAGAAGCAGTAAATCCTTTAGTAGTAGGCTTTTCAAGAGCAAAGGCTGATGTGTTATATGATAGTGATTATGATAAAATTTTACCTATTCTCATTCATGGAGACTCCTCTATAGCAGGCCAAGGAATTGTATATGAGGTACTTCAAATGTCGAATTTAAAAGGTTATTATACGGGTGGGACTATTCATTTTGTCATTAACAACCAAATAGGATTTACAACCGATTTTGATGATGCTCGTAGCAGTGATTATGCAACATCCATAGCTGCAACAGTGCAGGCGCCGGTTTTTCATGTAAATGGCGATGACGCTGAAGCCGTAATTAAAGTAGTGGAAATAGCAACTCGCTATCGACAAGAGTTTAATAGCGACATTTTTATAGATATGGTCTGCTATCGTAAACATGGTCATAACGAAGGCGATGATCCAAAATTTACACAGCCCAAATTATATGAGCTCATTGATCAACACCCCAACCCAAGAGAGGTGTATACTAAATACCTTATAGAACATGGCGAACCAGAAGCAAAAGAATTAGCAGCCAATATGGAAAAGCAATTTTGGGATGAATTGCAAGAACGTTTAGATGAAGTAAAACAACAATCGGTACCTTATACTTTACAAAAACCAGAACAATGGTGGGAATCGCTACGCTATGCTACCGCAAAGGATTTTGAGCAATCGCCAACTACAGGTATATCCCAAGAGGCCTTCGATACTATATTTAATTCCATCATGCATTGGCCAGAAAATTTTAAACCTCTGCGCAAAATAGAAAAGCTCATTACCGAAAAAATAAAATTATACAACAAGCAACAAAAAATAGATTGGGCAACTGCCGAATTAATGGCTTACGCAAGTGTATTATTAGAAGGTCATAATGTGCGAATGAGTGGTCAAGATGTATGTAGAGGAACCTTTTCTCATAGGCATGCTATACTTGCAGATGAAACCACGAACGAACTATATAACCGATTAAGCAGTATTCCTGAAGCAAAAGGAAAAGGTTGCATTTACAATGCTTTATTAAGTGAATTTGGAGTATTAGGTTTTTAATATGGATACACACTAGCCAATCCTAACACATTAACGTTATGGGAAGCACAGTTTGGTGATTTTGGAAATGGAGCACAAACCATTATTGATCAGTTTATAGTTTCTGCAGAACAAAAGTGGAGAAAGATGAATGGATTAGTCTTATTACTACCACACGGTTATGAAGGCCAGGGACCAGAACACTCGAGTGCTCGTATGGAACGCTATTTACAAATGTGTGCAGAATTAAATATAGTAGTTACCAATATTACTACGGCTGCGAATTTCTTTCATGCTTTACGAAGACAATTGGCATGGCCTTTCCGAAAACCATTAATTAATTTTTCTCCTAAAGCTAACTTGCGTTATGAGGGTTGCTATTCCCATAAAACAGCCTTTATAGAAGGTGCGTTTAAAGAAACAATAGATGACATACAAGCTCAACCCAATGATATTAAAAAAGTATTGATGTGTACAGGTAAAATATATTTCGAATTATTAGAGAAGCAACAAAAAGATCAACGGAATGATGTAGCTGTTATTCGCTTAGAACAATTATACCCTTTACCTATAAACCAACTCAGCGAATTAAAAAAGAAATATGCTAATGCTATTTGGTTTTGGGTACAAGAAGAACCCTTAAATATGGGCGCCGCTTCATTTTTACAAATGAATATGAACACAGCATTTAAAAAAGCAGGATTACCTATTATACCATATGGTGTCATTAGCCGTGAGCCAAGTGCCTCTACCGCAACAGGTTTTTCGAAAGTACATGTTAAAGAACAAACAGCTATTATTGATACGGCGTTTAGTATATAATAAAAAATTATAGATAATCCACTGAATGGTTTGAATACCCATAA
>CAYVXB010000025.1:3062-16343 GCA_964454275.1 uncultured Chitinophagaceae bacterium
ACGTGTATATCCTTCAACACATTGAGCACGCTTTCTTTAAGAAAATTGGTTGGCGTTAAAATTTCGACCCATTCAATGGTTGCATACCCGCCAAGTTTAAAATGATAATACCATTCTCCATCCCAATCACTCACATAACCACTCTCAACATCTTTCGTACGCCATTGAATGTTATTACCTAACTGGTACATTCGTTGTCTAATTTCTTCCCATTTGGTATTATTTAATAATTGATGCATAAACAACACGAGATATTATGTAAATTAACATAAATAAAATAAATACATTTGCTGTTGATAATTTAAAAAATCATGATCAATATCAAAGTACCCACAATTGGCGAATCTATTAATGAAGTAACCCTTTCTCAATGGAAAAAAAAAGATGGCGATTGGGTTGAACGAGATGAAATAATTGCAGAACTAGAAAGTGAAAAAGCTAGTTTTGAAGTTAGTGCTGAAAAAGCAGGCGTATTAACAACCATTGCAAAAGAAGGAGAAGATTTAAAAATAGGTGCTGTTGTTGCACAGATAGATGAAACAGCCAAAAGGCCTGCTGGACAAGAAATTGAAAATAATACAACTAAAGAAAACCATATTAATACTTCCAAAGAAGGGCCCTCTCTAACAGAGCAAACGGACTCACATACTACTACAAAAACTACACCCGTAGCCAATGCAGTAATAAATGATAAAAAAATAGACCCTAAAACTATTACTGCAAGCGGTTTTCAAGGACGTATTGTAAAAAATGATGTATTAGAAGCGCTAAAAAATTCTGGTCAAAAACCTAACCAAGCATTATTTAGTAGAGAAGAGAAGCGAGATAAGATGAGCAACCTGCGTAAAACCGTTTCTAAACGGCTAGTAGAAGCGAAGAATACAACAGCTATGCTCACTACTTTTAACGAAGTAGATATGAGTGCTATCATGCACATCCGCAATCAATTTAAAGATACATTCAAAGAAATACATCAGGTGAATTTAGGATTCATGAGCTTTTTCACTAAAGCTTGTTGCCATGCTTTACAAGAATGGCCCGCTGTAAATTCTTACATTGATGGAGATGAAATTATTCACCATAATTATTGTGATATTTCTATTGCCGTAAGTGCTCCAAAAGGCTTAGTAGTTCCCGTTATTCGAAATGCGGAAAGTTTAAACATGGCCGAAATAGAAAAAAAAGTACTGGAACTAGCCACTAAAGCTCGTGATAATAAACTTTCTATGGAAGAAATGACCGGCGGAACATTTACCATTACTAACGGTGGGGTATTTGGTTCGCTCATGTCAACGCCAATTATCAATCTTCCACAATCGGCTATTTTAGGCATGCATAAAATTCAAGAAAGACCTATAGCTGTAAACGGACAAGTCGTTATAAAACCAATGATGTACTTGGCTTTAAGCTACGATCACCGTATTATTGATGGTAGAGAATCTGTAGGTTTTTTAGTACGAGTAAAAGAATTGCTTGAAAATCCAGAACAATTACTATTCGGGAAAGATGTAGTAAAAATTTTATTATCATTATAATAATTGTTGGCTACTTTGTATATAATGTTCATTTGTATTTCTTGTGTTTCATCGCCCTATCTATCAACTCAATTAATGAAGCAATTTTACAATAGACCTTAAATCTATTACCATATAAAATGAAACATTTACTATTTTTTTTCTTCTATTTTATCACTATCCTCTCTTTTGCCCAAAAGAAGGATACACTTTATTTTGATAAAAATTGGAAACCTTGCACTAAAGAAAATCATGCCTTCTACAGGCCATTGCCCATGAAAGAAGTAGGGGAACTAGTCTTGATACAAGATTTTTATAAAAATGGGACTATGCAAATGCAAGGATATGCTTACAAAAATAATGAAGAAAAACATGTTGGCGATTTTTTTTGGTATGACCAAAATGGTTTTGATAAATCTTTTTCCCAATATATTAACCCAACAAATTTGGCATTAACATATTACCATTCTGATGGAAAAATTTGGAAAACAATTGTTTACGAAAACGGCATAAAAAATGGACAAACTGTTATCTATGATAACACAGAAAAAATTTGCTTGATAGAAAATTATGATAAAGGAAAATTAAGACCAAATGAGATTTACTCAAAATTTACTTCAGATTATTACCGTGGGAATTTTTCAAATGAAGAAAAATATATAGAAAAAAGTAATAAACCATTTACCTACAAAAAACAATTATTTTGGATAGATTCTAAAAATATTGCACAAGAAATAACATTTGAAAATAATAATGGATATTATAGAATACTTTCAAAAATAAATTATGACAATAAAGGCAATTTAGTTCAATCACTATCCAAAAATGATTTTTATAACGATATACAAAAATTTGGGAAAGAATACGTATATGAAACTCAAAATGGATTTGTTAAGACTTTAAAAATTCAAGAACCTCAAGCTCAACACAGTAGAAATATAAAATTAGAATATGTTAATTTATTACACCTACGAAGCAATAGCAATCTAGAATTTTATAAAGACATAAATGGAAAATTAACCGAAATTGATTACGATATAATGCACGAACATGGCGAAGATGCCTTTTTAAAAAATATTTTTTTTATACCAAATGAAAAGAAAAATAATGAATATACAATTGAGGAAATAAAAAAAAAGAATGGGAAAATTATTTCCGTAAAAGACATAAAAACTCAAACTGTTGAAGATTTATTAAAAGAAATTACTGAAAAAGAATGGATAGTTGAAAAAGATAGTGAAAGCAAGAAAATTTATAAGATGTTCAATAATCAAATTTTTATGTTTGTAAAGTACGATTTTACAGATAATCAAAGCCATGGCTTTGGCTCACACATTGAATCTACAGATGATGAAGTAAAGAAATTTAGAGTTAAAAAATGTGATTTTCTGAATTATTATATTATAACACTTGCAGAAAATAAACATATTGTTTTATTATTTGATGAAAATAATAACCAACACTATATTATTCCCACAAAAAATGGGTTATTGGTAAATTTTGATGAATCGGTAAAAGAAAAGGAAATCAATAATAATTGGAAAAATGATGCAGAAGAAATTGAACAAATACTTCTCAGATTGAAAGCCGAAGATTTTTATATTATAAAAACCGAAAATAATCTTCAAACAGTAACCAATGTGTTTGGAGAGAAAATAATTCCCGAAACTTATGACACTGTAAGTTTTAAAGGGGAGTTTATTATAGGAAAAAAGAAAGGTAAAATTGATATTTATAATTTAACGCTAGAGAAATTGCCTTTACATAATATAAAACAAGCCTATCTGAATTATTATAATTTACAAATTTTACAAAATAACGAAGTAAAATACATTAATGTAAAAGGAGAAAAAACAAATAATCCACTATTCATTTTGTGGTACCGGAAGTTACACAGCTTATTATGATATAAAAACATCTAATGCTACCGATAAATATAAAAATGTGTATAAAATAGAAACACATATAAGCATTGACCTTCCATTCACACAGTACGAAAACTTGTTTCTAACCAACTTAACAACCGAATATAAAGTACGCTTTTTAAATAATCAATTGAATTTTAATTATAGTAGTTTGGATAATGAAAGAGGAGAAAATATTTTAAAAAGAAATTATTTGTTAGTTTCTAAAAATAGAAAATTCGGAATTTATCAATTTCCTGAAGATGTGAAGTATGAATCAGCTGAAAAATTTAACCCTCAAAAAAAGATGGAAAAAAATGAAAAAGCAAATACCAATCAAATAGAATATTCTAACCCTCTAAAAGTAAAAAAAATAGCATTCGAATACTATAGTTATGCAGGAGCTAAGGCAACAAAAATCCTTCCTATTATTTATGATTCGATTATTTGTAGAGATAATTTGATGTTTTTAAAAAAAGATAATTTAATTGGAATTTTTCCTCTACAGAAAGAATTAAAATACAAGTACATGGGTGAAAGAAATAATAATTTTATTGAATATGAATTTCCAAATGGGCAAAAAGGCTGGTTGGATTTAAACACTGGAATGGAATATAACAATGAATAATTTTCTTTTTCTAG
Organism: uncultured Chitinophagaceae bacterium; assembly: GCA_964454275.1. Classification (GTDB taxonomy): domain Bacteria; phylum Bacteroidota; class Bacteroidia; order Chitinophagales; family Chitinophagaceae; genus CAYVXB01. Next base: position 7,123 of record CAYVXB010000025.1, read on the forward strand.
AAACAAAACAGGGATATACATGCACACAAAATTCGATATAAATTCATACAAATGTATATCACCTCTTACCTACAAACCGCAACACAACTACTAAAAGAGTATACAAATGATGTACCTTTTCATCATTACTTAAAATTTTTTTTTAAGCAACATAAAAAATACGGATCGAAAGATCGAAAACATATTACACAATTATGCTATAGTTATTATCGTGTAGGGTGTGCGCTACCAAACGATTTTTCTACAGAACGTTTTTCTGCCGGAATATTGCTTACTTCTATTCAATCCAATTCATTATTAGAAGCTATAAAACCTAATTGGAATAAGCTTTTTGAAGATCCATCTTTTTCTTTATTAGATAATCGATTGATTTTTTTACAACAAGCATTATCTTTCAATATCAACACTATTTTTCCGTTCACTTCACATGTAAGTACTTTATCAGCTATCGATGCTTTTCAAAAAAGTCATTTAATACAACCCAATGTTTATTTACGTATCCGTCCAAATAAAAATGCAACAGTATTGCAAAAATTAAACACTTTAAATTGGAATTATCAACATATAGAACCCAATACTATTTCACTTCCTATGGGATATACTATTGAAGAACAGTTTAATGTTGATGATGAAATTGTTATACAAGATTTAAGTTCGCAAAAAATAGCCTCTTTTATAGAGAACGCTAAATCCTCTATCTGTGGGGGAGTTGGTGGAGGCTATGTTTGGGATGTATGTGCTGGTAGCGGTGGTAAAACAATATTACTATTTGATCTATTATCAAATATTTCACTAACCGTTTCAGATATACGTCCATCCATTTTAAAAAATTTGCAACAACGTTGCAAAAAAGCAAATATCAAAAATTATCAATCTTTTGTAATAGATGCAACAGATCCTAGAACTATACCTCCTAATTTTAAAGAAAAATTTGATATCGTTATAGCGGATGTACCTTGTACCGGATCTGGTACTTGGGGCCGTACACCTGAGCAACTATTATTTTTTGATGAAAAAATAATAGAACGCTATGTAAATACACAAAGAGAAATAGTACAAAATATTATTTCAGCTATAAAACCTAATGGATGTTTGTTATATTGCACTTGCTCGGTATTTAAAGCTGAGAATGAAGATCAAGTAGAATGGATTACACAACAAGGATTAACACTTATACATCAAGAATTACTGGAGGGATATACGCAACAAGCAGATACTTTATTTGCTACTTTATTATGTAAATCTATCCTTTAATGATAAAATCTACACCTAACTAAACGTGAAAATAGTTGGCAATAATTTTATATCAATTCATACTTAAATTTATAAACTATTAAAAATGATAATTAAAAGTTCTGTTTTTGGAGAATTATTACTTAATGAAGAGTTAAATTTTTTCAGAGGTAAATATAAAAATGAAGAGCTTAGTTTTAGAGTGTGTTTTATAGGAAAGGAACTTGACAAACTAAAACAAGTTATTACATATGCAGAAGATCAAATAAAAAAAGATTTTTTTACACCAATGTTATTGAAAATAGAAGATGAAATGATACAATTAAAAAATGACCATTGGTTAGAAAAAGACAAAGAAACAGGAAGAATAGAATCCCCAATAACAACGCAACAATTTAGAGCACAAATATCAATTACGGAAATTGTTTTCCAAGAAGATTATTCATCAATTATTTATTGTGATATAAATAATGTTTTTTGGGGACACGTTATTTGCATTTATGTAGATAAAAATGGGAACTATGAAGGAGTAGGTTTAGAAGGATAATAAGATATTTCAAATTAGCTTTTTGTTTACTTTAATAAGATTTCAAAGCCGGTTTTAATTTTTACATTTTAAATTTTATAGTATAGAACATGAATCAGCAAGAATCTATTTCCGTTTTTGACATTTTTAAAATTGGCATTGGCCCCTCTAGTAGTCATACACTAGGACCATGGCGTGCTGCGGAAAGATTTATCCAATCCCTAAAAAATAAACAACTTTTTAATCAAGTAACTTCTATAAATATATTTCTATACGGCTCATTAGCTAAAACAGGCAAAGGCCATGGCACAGACATAGCTGTTATGTTAGGGTTAATGGGTAAAAATCCAGTTACCATCGATCCAAACAACATTCAATCTTTATTACACCAAATTCAAGAGCAACAAAAAATATATTTAACGGATACCTATAGTATACCGTTTGAGCCAAGTAACCATATTACATTTTTATATGGAGAGTCTCTTCCCTATCATCCAAATGCATTAACCTTTACAGCTCATATACAAAATAAAGATACGATTGCAGAAACCTATTACTCCATAGGAGGAGGTTTTGTACAACAAGAAGGTGAGGATAATAAAAATAAGCAAAATGCTTCTTTGCCATTTCCTATACATAATGCAGCGGACTTATTGCGCTGTTGTAAGCAAACCAATAAAAGCATTAGTGAAATAGTTTTTGAAAATGAAAAAACTTGGCGTACTGAAAAAGATATAATAGAGGGAATAGAGAATATATGGAGCATCATGCATGCATGTATATATCGAGGATGCCATATCGAAGGACTTTTACCTGGTTCTTTACAAGTAAAGCGTAGAGCGGCAGAAATCAATAACCGATTATTAAAAAATAAACACTATACAGATTATCCTTCTTGGGTACAATCTATTCAACAGGGAGGAAATGATTTTAGCTATATTTTGGATTGGGTAAGTTGTTTTGCATTGGCCGTGAATGAAGAAAATGCTTCATTTAGTAGAGTAGTAACCGCTCCCACCAATGGTGCTGCAGGTGTTATACCTGCCGTATTACAATACTATATTAGCTTTTGCAAACAACATTATTCTAAAGAAAAAATTGTATCCTTCTTACTTACAGCCTCTGTAATAGGTAGTATCTTTAAAAAAGGAGCTACTATTTCTGCGGCCATGGGCGGATGTCAAGCTGAAATAGGGGTATCCTCTGCTATGGCCGCCGGTGCATTAGCAGAGTGTTTAGGAGGAAGTCAACAACAAGTATTAATGGCCGCCGAAATAGCGATGGAGCATCACTTAGGTATGACCTGCGATCCTATTGGCGGTTTGGTTCAAATACCTTGTATAGAACGCAACACCATGGGTGCAATAAAAGCTATTACTGCAGCACAATTAGCTTTGCAAAGCAACCCAGATCATGCAAAAGTATCCTTGGATACCGTGGTGAAAACAATGTGGGAAACAGCTAAAGATATGAATACAAAATACAAAGAAACTGCAGATGGAGGACTAGCATTGCATATACCTTTGGGGCTAAAAGAGTGTTAAGCCCCCCATTGAAGCACTAATAAATAAAGGTGTTGATTAGCTTAATAATTTAGATATCTACCTACTATTCAACTAAATTGCACACTCAATTTTTTATGAAAAAATATCTGATAGGAATTTACTACTCACTTCCCGTACAATTATTACTGCTACACACTAAAAGGTATCAAATATTACTGATATTTTGGTATATATTATTTACAGTAGTAGGAGGTAATTTGATGCGCATGTTTGGTGCTGATTCTTTATTTCTAGCTCCAGAATATTTGAATGAAGTAAGCCCTATAAGTACTGCTATTGTTGGGTTTTCAGTAGCTGTCTTTATTATGGGGTGGAATATTACCACCTTTATTTTGCATAGTCGACATATTACTTTTTTAGCCACTACTACAAAACCATTCTTAAAATACTGTATCAACAATGCTGTTTTACCTAGTATTTTTTTAATACACTATGTATACCATATTATCGATTATTCTGTTAACAAAGAGCTTTTGTCTATAGGTAATGTATTACTATTAATAACAGGCTTTATGGGAGGATTCATGGTATCTACGCTGATCGCATTTACGTATTTTTTTGGAGCAGATAAATCCATCTACCGCTTTCTAACACCCACCATGAAAGCAGAAATGAAAAAATATGTAGAATCTACTCAGGAAAGCTCTCCAATCGTACGCAGCAAATACGAAATACGTGTAGATTGGTTTCTAAGCACACATCTAAACCTTCGAAAACCAAGAGATGTTAGACATTATAGTCCAAGCTTTATCAGTGTCATATTCAAACGACATCATTTTGCGGCAATGCTTTCCATCATTATTGCATTTATAGCATTAATAGCTGTAGGTTACTTTTTTGATGATCGTATTTTTCAAATACCTGCAGCAGCAAGCATTACTTTATTGTTTGCTATTCTTATTGCAGTATTGGGCGCTATTTCATACTTTCTTAGGAACTGGGGACTCATTCTTGTAATCATTCTTTATTTTTCTTTTAACTACCTTTTTCAGAAAGGCATCATAGATTTAAAAAATACAGCGTATGGTTTAAATTATGATAATATTAATGAACGGCCAAAGTACGAACGGAAAAGCATTATGCGTCTTTGCACTCCAGAACAAACAGAAAGAGATAAGAAAAACTTTACGCATGTACTAAATAATTGGAAAAAGCGCCAACAATCAACAAAGCCTTACTTCTTAATTATAAATACAAGTGGTGGTGGCACTCGAAGTGCAACTTTTACGATGAATGTTTTGCAAAGATTAAATGCTGCTAGCCATGGGGAATTTATGCGCAAAACATTTATGTTTAATGGAGCATCAGGAGGCATGCTAGGCGCAACATACTTTAGAGAACTATATGCAAAAAAAATGCATGGAGAAAATGTAAACTTAGAAGACCACAAATATGTAGAGGATATTTCTAAAGACCTATTAAATCCTATTTTTTCTTCTTTCATAACCAGAGATTTAGCCTCTCCTGCAAAATATTTTCGTGTTGGAAAGTATAGTTATATAAAAGATAGAGCCTATGCATTTGAAGAAAAATTAAATGAAAACACACACTATATTCTAAATAAATCTTTGAGAGATTATGTTATTGAAGAAAGTGAGGCAAAGGTGCCACTAATAATTTTCAATTCCATTATTACCAAAGACGGAAGAAAATTAATTATATCCACACAACCCATGACATTTTTGATGTGTGCCATGTGTAATAATTTAACTTTAAGCTGTCCCGATGCAGACGCTATTGATTTTGTAAGCTTATTCAAGTTACAAGACCCTTACAACTTACGACTTCTAACTGCATTGCGAATGAACGCAACATTCCCCTATATATTACCAAATGTATGGCTACCTACAAATCCTGTGATAGACGTTATGGATGCAGGGTTACGTGATAATTTTGGGCAAGAGATGAGTTTGCGCTTTTTACAAGCATTTAAAGAATGGATAAAAGAAAATACAAGTGGTGTAATACTTATACAAATAAGAGATCGACCCATAAGCGAATGGGAAAAAGCATCTACAAGCAGTGGATTTTTGCAACCCTTACTTACCCCATTTTTTATCTTACAAAAAAATTGGCATAAGCTTCAAAGTTATGTTGGAAACAATGAACTAAGCTATTGGCAAGATTTTATGGGGCCGATGTTTCATCGATTTACATTTGAATATATACCCCAAAAAGATGATGCACATGCATCATTAAGTTTTCATTTAACTCCATCTGAAAAGCAAGACATTAAGGCTACAATGGATAACCCTCATAATACAAAGACATTAGAACAACTAACCCCCTTTTTACAATAATCTATCTAGCTAAATTAGATGAAGACTATTTACCTAGCCCTCCATAATTTAGACAAAATAATACGAAAATGACATTTAAATTAGCTCAAATTTTTGGTAGTTTTTTTAAGGCGTTCTATCAGATGGTCACTTACATCTACTACAATCACTTCAAAATTATTTTCTGTAGCATGCAAGGCTTTTTTACTAGACAAATGAAAAGTTATAGATGGTCTAACACATTGTAATTCAGTATATCTCATACTGGGATAGTAAGGGTAATACTTGGTTTAGCATTGAAATATTACTATTTATGTTAGAGGTCTGATATAATACTTACAATCGTATAAACTGTGAGAAGTTTTTCGGTAGTTTTGCATCTCACAAACTTACTAAAGTCTTCACCTAAAGGTGAGGGATTTTCTTCACGTATGAGACATTAAATCGCCTGGTTGAAAACCAATATTAATATTGTATAACATTAATCTATTTTCTTGTTTTTACTTTTGCATTCTTAATTTTTACTCATGCTCATAGGCTTACAAAACATAACATTCGAATTTGGCGCTAGAACCATTGTTTCCAACGCTACTTGGCATATTCAGCCGGGTGAACGCATTGGCTTAGTCGGCTACAATGGAACAGGAAAATCTACTTTATTAAAAGTTCTTGTAGGTGAATATCAGCCAAGCATAGGTTCAGTAGAAAGAGGAAAAGAAGTAACTATTGGTTATTTACATCAAGATTTATTAAGTTTTGATACAAATGATTCTATTTTAGAAGTTGCTTTAAATGCATTTGAAAAAGCAAGGCAATTACAAAAAGAAATAGAAGAGCTAGGTACAATTTTAGAACAAACTAGTGATGAGGAAACGTTGCACTTATATACAGACAAATTACATGAGTTAGATATATTAGATGCTTACAATATAGAACATAAAACGGCTGAAGTATTGCATGGACTTGGTTTTCAACAAAGTGATTTACATCGTTCATATAAAGAATTTAGTGGTGGTTGGCGTATGCGAGTGTTATTAGCTAAAATGATTTTACAACAACCTGATGTGCTTTTATTAGATGAACCAACCAACCATTTGGATATGCCTTCTATTGAATGGCTCGAAAAATATTTACAGCGCTACAAAGGTTCTGTTGTAGTAGTCTCACATGATAAGTATTTTTTAAACAGGATGGTTACAAAAATTATAGAGTTATACCAAAAAGAATTGCATGTATATAATGGTAATTATGATTTTTTTGAAAGAGAAAAAGTAGAACGTGTTGCATTACAACAAAGAGCGTATGAAAATCAGCAAACCTATATTCAACAACAAGAGCGATTTATAGAACGCTTTAAGGCAAAGGCTTCCAAAGCTGCTCAAGCACAAAGTATTGTAAAACGATTAGATAAATTAGAGCGGCTCGAAGAAGCATCTATTGAGCAACGAGATATACGCATTCAATTTCAAATAGAAAAACAACCCGGAAAAATTATTTGTGAGCTAAAACATATTACTAAAAAATTTGGTGAAAATACTATTGTAGAAAATGCACATGCAGAAATTAATAGAGGGGATAAAATAGCTTTAGTAGGTGCTAATGGTAAAGGAAAGTCAACTGTACTAAGAATTATAGCAGGTGCGGAAACCTTTGATGGAAAAAGAACTTGGGGACATAACATACAAGAAAGCTTTTATGCACAACATCAGTTAGAAGCCCTCAATCTAAACAATAGCATATTACAAGAAATGAAAGATTGTGGCACCCAACAAACAGAACAGCAACTCCGTAATGTATTGGGTTGTTTTTTATTTGGGGGAGATGATATTGATAAAAAAATAAAAGTATTGAGTGGTGGCGAAAAAGCCAGAATAGCTTTGGCTAAAACCATGATTAGCAAGGCTAATTTTTTATTGCTCGATGAGCCTACTAACCACTTAGATATGAACTCTGTAGAGCTTCTCATTAATGCACTCAATCAATATGAAGGCAGTTATATTTTAGTAAGTCACGATCGATATTTTGTAAGTAAAACGGCTAACAAAATATGGGAAATTGAAGATCATCAAATTAAAGAATACAAAGGTCCATATGAAGAATGGGTAATATGGAAGGCAGAGCAAGAAAAGAAAAAAAATGAGGATGCTAAACAAACAACATTTATCACAAAAGAAACAAATACAGTCCCCATAAAAACCAATATTAACAAAGAAAAAAACAAGGAAATACAAAAACAGCAAAAACTATGTAACCAATTAGAAGAAAAGATAGCAAAACAAGAAAAAGAAAAACAACAGTTAGAATTATTATTAACTACCCCTGATATTTATTCCAATAAACCAAAATTTGTAGAAACAGAAAAGGCTTATAAACAAGCTATAGAAAACCTGTCTATATTAAATAAACAACATGAAGCGGCTTTAGAAGAGTTGATATTATTGGAAGAATAATGATAGCGACTATATCAATTATCAAAACGCTAAAAATAATCTTGAGCAATACATTGCAAATAACCAATAACTCTTTTATCCAATCGTGTTTATACAAGAAATATCGATAGAAATAAAATCTAAAGCAAATAAGGATAAGCTCATGGAAAAATTTGCTTATTCCCTATTAGGAAACTATCGTAATAGCGGGCAAATAGTTGGAGACCATATTAATAAAGAGTTCCCTTTTATTGCTGATAATTTTATAAAATGTAATGTAGGGACACTTGAAAGAGATTCATTAAATAAAAAAAACAATCCCCTATTTGTCAATTACACCATAGAAGAAATAGAAAAAATATGTAAGGCGAAGATTAAAATAAAATTATTAGGTAAATTTTTTCAAAGCTATAAAGGAGCCTGCAATTGTAAGAATCGAAAATTTTTGATTTTATTCACGCATTTGTTCAATACAGTTGCGCCTTTAGAATGTAGTGATTGCTCTAAAGTTGTACCACTTTATAAACTTAAAGGCCTAAAATCATTATCAGACTTTCAGCATTTATGGCGTTGGGAACAAAATTATATTTCTTGTGATAGACTACAATTAAACTGTGGTGTAGGAGAAAAATGGGCCACTAACCAAATGGAAAAACACACATCCAAACTATCAAAAGAAGGGCTTGACGTTTGTGCAACTATTGAAACATTAACCGGCTATCCAGTCTATTATTATTTATATAATTATCGCAGATTAACTCTAGCACAAGACAAAAAAAGAAAATGTCCTTCTTGTGGTGGAAAATGGTTGTTAAAAAAACGTTTGGGAAATTTATATGACTTTAAATGTGATACATGCAAACTTCTTTCTTCTTTAACAACCAATCTCCCCTAAGAAACTATTATTGTTCTAAATACCCCTACTCGTCATCTTGTATTTGAAATGAAACTTTTTGTACAGCTTGATAATTTACGTGCATCCCATTTTGCACAGCAGGTGTCCATTTAGGTCCATTTTTAATCACTTTAACAGCTTGTTCTGCCATACCATATCCCGCATCATTTAAAGCCTCTACATTACTAATATTTCCATTTTTGTCTACTATAAACTGTACTTGAATAGTATACGTTCCTGCAGGAGCACCCGCATCTACAATATCTTTTGCTTTAAGTGTACGCTCTAAGTAAC
>CAYVXB010000025.1:16395-19261 GCA_964454275.1 uncultured Chitinophagaceae bacterium
TCTACTTTGCAAAATAAACCTTCATCATTTTTTAGAGGTTGCAGGTAATTCACTGTTTATGATAGTACTTGTATGGACAGTTGAAGGAGTAGAGATTTCTGTTTCTATGCCTTTTTGAGTTACCAATCCAATAGCTGTTTTATCTAATTTATCTACATCAGGAATCTGATTGTTTGATCTTACATCTTTGTTAGATGTTATAGTAGGGTTTACAAATTTCGTTGTTTCTGTTTTAGTACGTTGTTGTACACTCGTTTTAGGAGGAGTGATTATTTTCGGTTCTTCTTTCATATGTACAGGTACAACATCCCAGTCAGGATCTATAATAGTTATAGGCTTCTTTACATCTTTACTACCGGTCATCATTAATCCAAAAGAAAAAGCAGCACAAAACAGCATCATAATACATATAGACAATAACATCCTTTTATCGTACGATTTTCTCAATGCATAGGCTCCATAAGCTTTATTACGACCATCAAATAGAATGTCTAACATGTCGGCGGTGAGAATCTTATTCGTTTCCATAATCAGGGTTTTGCCAATAAAGATTCAACGCATTAAAAATTCCACAACTAACGTAAAAAATAATTTATATACCATTTACGCTCTACCTTTACGACTTTTGTAACCATAGTATTTATTACATGAGATGAACCTGCAGGTGTTGATGGAAAAATATAGTAATGATCCCCGGCTACAACAAATAGCTAATCGTATTGCTATGCCTGAACCACAGCGATTGTTTCTTTCTCAATTATATGGAAGTAGTTCGGCATTTGTAATAGCCAGCATTCTAAAACGCCCCTCATCAAAATCATTCAATCATTTAATCATAGTTGAAGACGCTGAAGAAGCAGCCTATTTACACAACACCATAGAAAATATTACGCAATCTCTTAACCTATTCTACTTTCCTTCTTCCTTCAAAAACAATAAAGATTTTCAACAATTAAACAGCAGTCATATAACATTAAGAACAGAATTTTTAATGCGAGCTTCTAGCTCCTCCCCCAAAGGGGGAGGCTGGGTGGGGGCTGCTTATCCCGAAGCACTCTTCGAAAAAGTAGCAGCGCCCAATCAACTAAACACAAATACTATCGATATAAAAACAGGTGATACCCTTGATGTAGATAATGTATTAGCAAAATTTATCACATATGGTTTTACCAGAACTGATTTTGTATATGAACCCGGACAATTTGCTGTACGAGGTGGCATTTTAGATATTTATTCCTTCGGAAACGATAAACCATATCGCATAGAATTATTTGGGAATGAAGTAGATTCCATACGCATATTCGATCCGGAAACACAATTGAGTGAGCGAAAATTATTACAGGTAAATATCATACCCAATATTGAAACACAATTTGATGCTACAGAAAAAATTTCATTGCTAGAATATTTGCCCAGTAATACGATTATATGGATGAAAGATGCCAATATCATTCATGAAAAAATAAAAACGCAGGAAAAGGAATTAGAAGTTTTCTTATCTATTCCACAAAAAATAGAAACACATCAAGAAGAGGATAACTTAAAAGTTAACTTAAGCAAAGATGATTTTGTTACAGCAGAAGTAGTATGGCAACAATTACAACATAAACATCTTATAGAATTTGGACACAAAGCCCATTTCAGCGGAATAGAAATACCCTTTCACACCAAAGAACAACCTGCATTCAACAGAAATTTTAATTTATTAATGAATGATTGGAAACTTTGGGAACAAAAAAAGTTTTCTACGTTTCTATTTGCTGAAAATTCAAAACAGCTTGAACGGTTGCACACTATATTTGAAGACCTGCAAGCCAATATTCGTTTTACAAATTTTCCCCCTTTGGGGGAATTAAAGGGGGCCTTTACACCCATTCCTACAGCTATACACGCTGGTTTTATAGATGAAGACTTACAAATTGTTTGCTATACCGATCATCAAATATTTCAACGCTACCACAAATACAAAATAAAACAAGCATATAATAAAAATAAAGCCATCACCTTAAAAGCCTTACGTGATCTACAGCCTGGCGATTATGTAACCCATATAGATCATGGAGTTGGCGTGTACAGCGGATTACAAAAAATAGATGTAAATGGACATCAACAAGAAGCCATTCGCATTTTATATAAAGACAATGATATTTTATATGTAAATATTAATGCCTTACATAAAATATCAAAGTATACAGGAAAAGAAGGCACCATACCCAAAGTAAGTAAAATTGGTAGCGATGCCTGGCAAAAATTAAAAGAAAAAACAAAAGCTAAAGTAAAAGAAATTGCATTCGATTTAATTTCTTTATATGCTAAACGAAAAGCACAGCAAGGCTTTCAGCATATACCTGATAATTATTTGCAAACAGAATTAGAAGCTTCCTTTATATATGAAGACACACCAGACCAAAGCAAAGCTACTGCCGATGTAAAAAAAGATATGGAAAGTGCATCTCCTATGGATCGTTTAGTATGTGGCGATGTTGGTTTTGGAAAAACAGAAGTAGCTATACGAGCTGCGTTTAAAACTTGTTGCAACAGCAAACAAGCTGCTGTATTAGTTCCTACAACTATATTAGCGTTTCAACATTATAAAACATTTAGCGAACGATTAAAAGATTTTCCGGTTACAGTAGATTATATTAATCGTTTCAAAAGTGCAAAAGAAAAAAAAGAAACGCTACAAAAATTAGCCGAAGGTAAAATTGATATCATTATAGGCACACATGGCTTATTAGGTAAGGAAGTACAATTTAAAGATTTAGGATTATTGGTTATTGATGAAGAACAAAAATTTGGTGTAGGTGCCAAAGAAAAATTAAAAACATTAAAAACCAATGTAGATTGTTTAACGCTAACCGCAACG
>CAYVXB010000025.1:19271-21295 GCA_964454275.1 uncultured Chitinophagaceae bacterium
ACATTGCAATTCAGTTTGATGGGTGCAAGAGATTTGAGTATCATCAACACTGCACCGCCTAATCGGCAACCGATACAAACAGAAGTACATGCTTATAATGAAGATTTAATACGAGATGCAATTTATTTTGAAGTAGAACGGGGTGGACAAGTATTTTTTATTCATAATAGAGTACAAGGATTGCCAGAAATGGCGGGTCTTATACAAGGTTTATGCCCCGATGTAAGTGTGGGTTTTGCACATGGACAATTAGAAGGCCATGAATTAGAAAAACATATTTTAGATTTTATTGATAGAAAATATGATGTATTAGTTTGTACAAACATTGTAGAAAGTGGTGTGGATATTCCGAGTGTAAATACCATCATCGTTAATAATGCACATCAATTCGGATTGAGCGATTTACATCAATTAAGAGGACGTGTAGGACGTAGCAATAAAAAAGCATTTTGCTACTTATTAGCTCCTTCTATAAAGACCCTCCCTTCAGATAGCCGTAAACGTTTACAAACCTTAGAACAACACAGCGATTTAGGCAGTGGCTTTCAAATAGCGATGCGGGATTTAGATATACGAGGCGCTGGTAATTTATTAGGTGGTGAACAAAGCGGATTTATGATGGATATGGGTTTTGAAACCTATCAAAAAATATTACAAGAATCTATTCGAGAATTAAAACGAAGCAATTTTAAAGAACTATTTGCTGAAGAAATTCAACAACAAGATGATTTTACAACCGATTGCACGATTGATACCGATTTAGAAATCTTAATTCCAGATACTTATGTAGAAAATATTACGGAACGTTTATCCTTATATAACCGATTAGATAATTGTAAAAATGAAGATGAATTAAAAATAATACATAGTGAATTACAAGATCGATTTGGGTCTATTCCGCCACAAGTAGAAGATTTGTTTTTGACCGTTCGCAGCCGAAAGTTGGCCATACCATTAGGTTTTGAAAGATTGGTATTGAAAGATAAAATCCTAAAATGTTATTTTATTAGCAAACCTGATTCTCCCTTTTTTGAATCGGCTATATTTCAAAATATTCTACAATATATACAAACGGCTTTGCGCAATGCACAATTAAAACAAACAGGAAAGTTTTGTATATTAACTGTTAATGATATGAGTGATATGGAAAAGTTGCATCAGTTTTTACAAAAAATGTCTAATACAATATCATTGAAGAAATAAATTATGTAATCAGCTTGATCAACACTACTCAACATTTGTTGCGTCGCACACTTCAACAGTTGCCTTACTAATCAACTCATTTTTATTTTACTCTCTAGGCTAAACCTTATTCATCTTTTAATATTTGAGCTAATGGTCCATCTTTTTTTACATTTATTGACCAGCCAGGTTTTGACCCAGGAGCTATTATAGCGGTTAGTTTTTTCTTAATGTAAATGTTAACTTTTAATAGATCATTTTTTTCGTTACCCATCCACTCAAAATCAAATTCTTCAATGCTCTTTGGTATTTCAAAATTAATATCCTTTATAAAAGGAGCAGGATTTAAAAAAGGCATTTCATTTTTATCCCAATTGGAGGAGACAGGAGTGGTTGCACGATTATATAACCACACATCACCAATTATATTCTTATCATGAAGAAGATAGGCGTATCCAACTCTATCATCATCTTCTATAATTATAGAATATTTATTATTTAAATTCCAACAAATTTGTTTAAAAAATATATTCATGTTGTAGAGTATAATGCATTAAATAAAAGGTGTTACTAATTAAGTATAGATTTAAAATTAAATAGTATGATTTGTCATTTCGACCGTAGGGAGAAATCCCTTACCATATAGGTTTTTTATTTTGAGAGATGCCTCACTACGTTCGGCATAACAAGATACCTATACTTCATTAGAAATACCGAATCAAATTTGCTGAGTAGAAAACCTTCAAATATATAAGCGTACTCATAGGCAGTATTGAATCTATATAAACACAACATAGTAACTCAAAAGATTATATATTTTTTTGAAGACTAAAATCAGGTAA
>CAYVXB010000026.1:0-8856 GCA_964454275.1 uncultured Chitinophagaceae bacterium
CCGCTTTTACTAAAGGCACTACAAACTGACCGTAGGCTAAGCTATAGTTGTCGTTAGCGTTTTCTGGTTTGTGTAGGCCGTTAAAATCGTAACCCACTTCTTGCGCAGCTTTTTCTACTTCTTGGGCTATGAAGCCGCTTTGGCGGATGGCGGTGGAAGCGCCGAAGTCTTTATCCATATATTTTTGACGAGCATCGGCTGGCATGTTTTGGGTTAAAAAGGCTTGAAATTTTTTGGTGTCGAAGTTGTATACTACGGGGCGTAGTTTTTGGATGAATGCTAATCCTTTTACTTCTTCTTCGTTAATGTTGCTTTTAAAGCGTCCGTCGGAAACGGTGTACATTACCGTGCCTTCAATAACTTTTACACTAGCATCGCCTAATCTTATTTTATCGCTGGCGTTGACTATGGCAGCATTGCCAATGGCACTGGCGTTGGTTAGGTTGGAGGCTGATACATCGGCATTATACCCTAAGGCAGTATTGAAGTTGCCACTAGTATTGCTGCTAAGGGCTAAGGAGCCAATAGCGGTATTATTATTACCAACATCATTTTTTTTCATGGTTTCTCTTCCAACAGCGGCATTACCATCACCAGTGGTGTTAGCGTAAAGGGCTTGGTAGCCATTGGCTGTGTTGAAGCCTCCGGTAGTTCGAGCATTGCCGGATTGGAAGCCATAGAAAGCATTATTGGCATCTATTCTGCCCGCTTTTTCCTTGTTTACTCGAATGTTAAACGGTTTATCGTCGGTGGTGCCGATGAAGTTAGTGCCATCTACAGTTCCTGCAGTGCCTGTTAAACCCCAACCCGTTCCTCCACCCATTGGAGTTTGCCAAGTGGCTACACCAGTTGCATCGGAGGTGAGTACTTTGCCTACTGCTGGTGTACCGCCGGTAATTTGTAAGCCCCCTGTAACTAAGGTAGCGGTATTGCCTACGCCGGCAAATACTTTGGTTATAGAGTCGTTGCCTAATTGTATGGCGTTGCTTTCGCTCACGGTTGCATTAGCACCTATGGCAGTAGCATTGGTTAAATCGCCTTTGGCTACATCGGCGTAGAAGCCCAAAGCAGTGTTGTTAGATCCTGTAGTGTTAGAATATAAGGCTGAATGGCCGCTAGCTGTATTACGAAATCCTATAGTGTTGGAATATAGGGCTGAATAGCCGCTAGCCGTATTGTTCCAACCTGTAGTGTTAGAATATAAGGCTGAATGGCTGCTAGCCGTATTACGAGATCCTGTAGTGTTGGAATATAGGGCTGAATAGCCGCTAGCCGTATTGCTCCAACCTTCAGTGTTAGAATGTAAGGCTGAATGGCCGCTAGCTGTATTACGAGATCCTGTAGTGTTGGAATATAGGGCTGAATAGCCGCTAGCCGTATTGCTCCAACCTTCAGTGTTGGAATATAGGGATCGATAGCCAAAGGCAGCGTTCCTATCACCCGTGGTAACACGCTTTAGCGCATCGGTACCATAGGCAGTGTTGTCTTGCGCTTTTAAATTGTAGCCGGTACATACTGCAATAGTAAACAGCCCAATGCTTATATATGCAGCACTGGTTTTACTACATAACTTAGCTGTGTTTAACTTTTTTGTTTTCATTTGAAAAAAATTAAATGGTTAAAAAATAAAATTGATTGTTGTTTTCCGTAGAACCCTGTCGCTTTAAGTGCAGCGATTTATTGTTTCATCCATTTTTCGCTGCACTTAGGGGACGACAAGTTTTTTTTTATCGCACCCCCTTACTGGCGCAAGCATGCAGCTTAGCTTTGTGTGCAGCGTGCTTGTGCTTATTTAGCCTACACACTTTAGCTCTACACAACTTTATTGACACAAGCGGACGCTTGCGCCAGCTAGGGTTGACCGTTTCATTCGTATTTGTTTTTAGCATGTATAATTTAGAAATTTTGTTTTATGAAGCCCCATTCTCGCAGCACTTTGTCGCAGGTGTCGGGGTAGTTGGCATAGATGAGGTGCCTGATGGCTATGAGTACGCTGTGTATTTTTTGTCTGTCGGTACTTTTTGCCGCTACCTTGCTGCTGAGGTTTTTGGTAGTGTCGATGGTGTTTTTGAGTGCCGCAGTGAAGTTGGTGGTGACGGTTTTCCAGAATGTGGTTCCGAATTCTTCGGTGCCAAAGCCGTCGGTAATAATGGCTGCGGCCATTAGGGGTAGGGCAAGTGTTCTTTTGTCGTTGTCTTTGGGTAGGCGGTAGTTACCGCTTTGTTTTATAATGCCATATTTGGCAAATTGAGCAGCAGCATTGGCTTTTTTAAATTTTTTGGTGATGTAGATTTTTACTTCTCCTACCGCTGCGTCGATTTGTTTGTTTACTTGCGCTAGCACTTTTGTTTGTGAAGTACGGCCGCTGCCTACGGACAGCCTGTTGCCCAGGTTGGCATCGTAACTAGCCACCAAGGTTTTGTAGGTGGGCTGGTCTATCCACAGCAGCTTGAGTGTGGGTGTGGCTTGCCATTTGGCGTCTACGGCTTTGGCCAGGGTTAAAAAATCGGCATCGGCTTTTGGCATATTGCTCATGGCCGTTTTTTTGGAGGCGGGGCTTCCGCCAGTTGCGTTTGCTTCGGGAGAGAATTGTTTTTTTTGCATAGTGATAAATTTTTAAAGATGAAAGAATATGATTATGGTGCTTACAAGGGTTAAGTATTGTTGAATGGTGTTAATGGTTTGTATATGTTCAGCTTGTCTTTATACAGGTTTATAACATCCTGGTATATGTTCGTTCTTTTCCTATACAGGTTTTTTGCATTCCGACACAGGTTTATGTTTTCCCTATACAGGTTTTTGACATTCCGGCACAGGTTTGTGTTTTCCCTATATAGGTTTTTGACATTCCGGCATAGGTTTGCACTTTCCCTATACGAGTCTTTGTCAGACTGGCACAGGTTTGTGCTTTCTCTGTGCAGGTCTTTGTCAGACTGGCACAGGTTTGTACTTTCCCTGTGCAGGTCTTTGTCAGACTGGTATAAATTCAAGCTGTTCATATACAAGTTCGTGATATTTGCGTTGTTTAAAGTTTTAAATTCCTCGCTGCACTGACAATGACGAAGGTTTTTTTCTCTTTTTCCCCATTTGGAAAAAGCAAAAGGAGCAGCTTACTGCACTACAATTTGCTTTGTATATTTCTTGTTGCCCGAAATAATATTTACCCAATATGTTCCTTTGGCATGGCCCGATAAATCTAACGAATAACCCGATTTAATGTTTGCGAGCATTTCTTTTTTAACGTTATTGCCCAACATATCATATACTTCTATGGTGGCATTGGTAATATGGTTGGCCATAATAGTAAACACACCGGTAGTTGGGTTTGGAAACAGTTTAAGGCCTTCTTCTGCTTCCGAGCTTGTTGTTATTTTGGTTATGGGCTCGTTGCTAAGGTTGCTGTTGCCTGCCATTCGTTTTTCGAGCGCTTCCATACGTTGTTGGAGTTGGTCATTTATTTTTTGTTGGTATTCAATTTTCTTTTCTTGTTGCTCTATTTTTTGCTCTTGCTCTTGCACCGCTTTTACTAAAGGCACTACAAACTGACTGTAGGCTAAGCTGTAGTTATCGTTTGCGCTTTCTGGTTTGTGTACACCATTAAAGTTGTAACCCACTTCTTGTGCAGCTTTTTCTACTTCTTGAGCTATGAAGCCGCTTTGGCGGATAGCGGTGGAAGCGCTGAAGTCTTTATCCATATATTTTTGACGAGCATCGGCTGGCATGTTTTGGGTTAAAAAGGCTTGAAATTTTTTGGTGTCGAAGTTGTATACCACGGGGCGTAGTTTTTGTATGAATGCTAATCCTTTTACTTCTTCTTCGCTAATATTGGTTTTGAAGCGTCCGTCGGAAACGGTGTACATTACCGTACCTTCAATAACTTTTACAAGAGCATCGCCTAATCTTATTTTATCGCTGCCATTGACTACGGTATTGTTTCCAATGGCTGTGGAATTACTGCCATTGACTATGGTATTGTTTCCAATGGCTGTAGAATTATTGCCATTGACTAAGGTATTGTTTCCAATGGCTGTGGAATTGCTAAACCCATTTTTTACATTGGCGGCATATCCTATGGCGGTATTATATTTACCGTCAATATTACTACTAAGGGCTAAGCTACCTACAGCAGTGTTGTAATTTCCAATGGTATTGGCCAATAGGCTTCTATCTCCAATAGCGGTGTTGCCATCGCCAGTGGTAAGGCTATTGAGTGATTGAAAGCCCATGGCGGTGTTGAAGCCTCCGGTAGTGCGGGCATTGCCGGATTGATAGCCATAGAAAGCATTGTTGGCATCTATTCTACCTGCTTTTTCGTTGTTGAATCGAATGTTGAAGGGTACATTGTCTGTTGTACCAATAAAATTTATGCCATCAACAGTTCCGGCGTTACCGGTTAATCCCCAGCCTATTGTTGGTGTTTGCCAGTTGGCCACTCCGTTAGCATCGGAGGTGAGTACTTTGCCTACTGCAGGGGTGCCGCCTGTAATTTGTAAGCCCCCAGCAATAAGTGTAGCAATTTTGTCTACACCTGCAAATACTTTGGTTACAGAATCGTTGCCTAGTTGGATGGTGTTGCTAGCTGTAACTTTTGCGTTGGCGCCAATGGCAGTGGCATTGGTTAAGTTATCGGATGCCACGTTAGCATTATAACCTAAGGCGGTATTGTAATTCCCGATCGTGTTACTTTGAAGTGTGCCAAAGCCGTTACCAGTATTATAACTTCCAGAAGTGTTCATATAAAGTGCATTTTGACCATTGGCTGTATTATAGCTGCCTGTTTTATTTGCCTGAATTGCATAAACACCACTAGCCGTGTTAGCATTTCCGGTGGTATTAGAACTAAGTGCCCAACTACCGTTTGCGGTATTCCAATTTCCCACAGTATTTGACAAAAGCGCATATAATCCATTGGCTGTATTATCATGTCCCGTAGTATTGAAATAAAGGGCTTGTTGTCCACTAGCTGTATTATAGCTTCCTGTAGTATTGTAATAAAGTGCAAGAGCTCCATTAGCCGTGTTAGAATTTCCTGTAGTATTGGAATAAAGGGCTCCAAACCCATTGGCAGTATTTAAATATCCTGTGGTATTGAAGCGAAGTGTATATACACCATTGGCAGTGTTATGGTAACCCGTTGTGTTAGAAAAAAGTGCATACACACCATGAGCGGTGTTGGCAAACCCAGTGGTGTTTGCATGGAGAGCAGCATAACCAAAAGCAGAATTATTAATGTCAGCAGTACTAATTTTTAAGGCTTCAATACCATATACCGTATTGCTTTGCGCTATTACGTTGTAGTTAAAATGTAACAGTAAACTTATAGTTGCTACAATTTTACAGAGGAGTAGTCTTGTTCTACTGTTTGTTAATCTAAACACCGTTTTTTTTAATTGTGCTGTTTGCATAATTGGTTGTTTTAATAGTGAAAAATAAAATACTGTATTGTTTTGGTTATGAAAAACAACAGAGTATCATATATTGAATAACATGTTTGAATGTTGAATAACTAAACATATTTCCTACACATGAAAACACATGTTACCATTGCATACGATAGAACACTGATGAGGCTAGTACAAAAGCCCCACTTTTGCCAAACCTTTGTTAGCAGCAGAGGTTTTTATTTTTTTTATAATATATAACTTTGAGGTTTAAGCAATATTGCATTTTTGAGTAAGAGCGGTTTTTCCATACTCCACCAATTAAAAATTATAGAGATTTATTGTTTCGCTTCAGCTCGGTTAGGAATTCTTAAATCAAAAGTTGTTCCTTCATCAACTGTTGATTGCACCTCAATACTTCCACCTAATTTATGTACAGCCTCTTTTACTACAAATAAACCTATACCTGTTCCGGTAACTACTGTGTTGTGGCGAAAAAACATTTTGAAAATATCGTCTAAATGTTCTTGTGGAATACCGATCCCATTGTCTTTTATGATTACATGTGCTTCCCTTTCATTTATGTCCGCTGTTATCCAAACTGCAGGATCGTTGGTTTCTGGTTTTTGATATTTTACTGCATTGGAAACCAAGTTGTTAATAACAACACTTAACCTAAATACATCATTTACAAATAGTAATGGCTGATTAATATTAACATGAAATTGAATTTTTGGGTTTTGTGCTTGACATAATTCTATACTTTCTTGTACGATAGTTTTAAAATCTATCATATTCTTAGGCTCCTCGTCTGCACGCAGATTTTTGTAATACTCAATAATTTTTTTAATTAGTCTGTCTACTCTTAATACACATTCTTCTATCATGTTTAGATATTCTGCAGGGTCTTTCTTGTCTTTGCTTGCACGGGCTAGTTCTATAACGCTTAGTGCAGAGGTGAGTGGCGACCGTATATCGTGAGAGGCACTATAGATAAATCTATTAAGCTCGTTATTTGTTTTTTGAAGCTCAATCATTTTTTGTTCTAGTTCATCTTTAGTTGAATACAATTCATAACCTGTTTGTATTGCATTATGGATTTCAAGATCATCCCAGGGCTTAGCGATATAACGAAATACAGCGCCTTTGTTAATAGCATCTACTATTACATTTATATCTGCAAATCCTGTGAGCAAAACTCGAATTGGTTTAGGATATTTAACTTGTACGATATTAAAAAATTCAACACCAGTCATATTGGGCATACGTTGATCTGCAATAATAATATGAATAGGGTGTTGTTCTAAAATGGCAAAAGCCTCAGAAGCAGAAGGTGCCGTGTAAACAGTATAGCTCCGCCTAAAATTACTATGGAAAGTAGTCAAATTTGCTTTTTCGTCATCAATATACAATACGTGTATATGTTTATTCATTACATTTTTTATTTTAAGCAGGGTTATTGGATAGACTTGTTGGTAACTGTATAGTAAAAGTGCTTCCTTTTCCTATTTCAGAAACTACACTAATTTCGCCCCCATGCTTTTCTATAATTTTATGTACAATAGATAGTCCAAGCCCTGTTCCTTCCCCTACATCTTTAGTGGTAAAAAAAGGATCAAAGATTTTTGATTTTGTTTCTTCATTCATTCCTATACCTGTATCTGTTATATATATATACATAAAATGTTCATCTCTACGTGTTTTTATAGTAATACTTTCGTTATCAAGTACCTTCTTTATTTTTATAGCTTGTAAGCCGTTAACTAGGATATTCATAAATGCCTGGTTGAGCTGTCCAGGGTAGCAATCAATATTTCCATCAGCATTGTATTCTTTTATAATTTTTACTTTATCGGGGATACTGCTGCGCAATACCATAAGTGTAGATTCAATACCATCATATACATTAGCATGTTTAAAAGCGCTTTCGTCTAACCGGCTAAAATTACGTAATCCTTCTACAATATCAGCTGTTCGTTTGGCACCTTCACCAATTGTTTGCAATAGAGTATGAATTTCTTCTGTTATGTAGGGTAGATCTAGTTCTTTTTTTAACGTATCAATTTCTTGTAATAAAGCTGGAACTTCTTTGTCTGGCACCTTATGTAGGGCAGCATATTTATCTATAATGGTTAAAAGATCTTGTATGTTTAATTCCAATGGCTTTATGTTGCTTGACACAAAGTTGATAGGGTTGTTAATTTCATGCGCTACGCCAGCTGTTAAGATACCCAGCGATGACATTTTTTCTGCTTGCACTAATTGAGCCTGCGTTTCTTTAAGCGTTAATAACGTTTTATTTAAATCTTGATTAGATTGCTGTAGCTCCTCTGTTCTTTCAGCAACTTGCTTTTCTAATAGTATGTTTTGATTTTGTACTAGCCTTTCATTCTCTTTTGCGGTAGCAAGTTCATTCGCCCTGCTTCGTTCGCTTTCTTTTCTTAAAATATTGATTCTATCTGCTAAGGCAAAAGCAATTAGTATTACCTCAACAGCACTTCCAAACTGCATAGTATATGTAGTCATTGTACTATAAGGCAGAATATTTAAATTTCTTAATATAAACAATAAAACTCCAATAAAGAATGTGCTCCAAGCTATTAAAAAAAACTTTGCAGAACGATTTTTTTTAATGCCACTTATAGCAGCTATATAAATTGCTATTGTTATACATATTCCATTTATATCTGTCATTCTATAACTTTCTCGATCAAAACCTAAAATTCGAAGTATTGCAGTTATGGAATAAGATACAATAATTGTATGTAAAGTAATATTTAAAAATAATTGCTTTTTTGTGATATTTAAAAAACTTTTCGCGAAGATACATATGTTGATAGAGGCTAGACTGGGCATCAGAATAATAGCTATATTATTAAAGTATGGGGAATTAGGCCACAGGTATTTAAATGTATATCCTTGAAGAGTAGTTTGAGTTAATCCCATAAAAAATATATATAATACATAGTATAAATAACTTTTATCTTTTGTTGAAAAGAATAAGAATGTATTGTAAAAGAGCATTGTTAAAAGAATACCCATGTACAAACTGTTTAAGATATCACGATTTTGTTGTTCTTGTATAATAGCTTCCCTACTGCCCAATATAAGTGGAACAAGCATCTGTTCTGTAGATACTATTCTTAGAAAATAATTTTTTATTTCCCCAGAAGGAATATTTATATCAAAAATAAAAGAAGCATATTTATACTTTTTGGTATTGAATATGCTATTACTGTTAATTGATATTGTTGTTTTTATTATACCGTCAGCTACCTCATATAGTGTGCTAGTGTCAATAAAAGGATAGTCTAGGTTGAGTAACAAGTGCGTATCAGGGGTATTGTTTTTAATAGAAAATTTAAGCCATAAAGCAGACTTAGTCAAGTTAAAGTTCATTACCGCCGTGCTGTTCTTAATAAAGTTTTTATTGCCAATAATTGAACTAATACTTTCTTGTGTTGTTTCGTCTTCA
>CAYVXB010000026.1:8866-16399 GCA_964454275.1 uncultured Chitinophagaceae bacterium
CAAAAACCTCTACTTTGTCTCCTATAATAAGAGAATTACCATTATACACCACTTGAGAGTAAGAGAAAATGGGTATTACATACAGAATTGATACTATAGTCAAGATAATTCTTGGTTTTTTCATAAAGATTAGTCGTTTAGCGATATTGATATAAGATTGTACGTATAATATTTTTTCAATATAAATTATTTAATAGTATAAAAAATTTTTTCACTTGGAAGCCTTAAAGTCTTTCCTGGCATAGGTTCTGCGATTGCTAGTTTGAGTAAAAAAACTTCTGCTAATGAATCATCTAGTTTAAAAATGTTTTTATATTTTTCTCGAATTTCAATAAGTTCTCTTTTATACTGTTCCGGGATTTCAACTCCCTTACCGTGTATCAACCTATTAAAAAAGAAAACTGGTGAAAGCATTGGGTGAACTGAAACGTTATGAGTATTGGAATAAATCCATCCTCTTTGTATTGCTCTTCCTGCTTGAATAAAATGAAGATGATTAAACATTGGCATTGTAACCAATATCATACAAGACGCCGCTGCAACGCTTTTTATAGACATTTTTTGAAGTGCACGACCACCATTCCAATTAGCAACTAAATTCATCACATTCCAATCTTTACAAATATTTAATCCCGATAATTCACTGGGGGTGAGATCTATTAAGTTAATGTCAAGGCCATCTCTTGTTTTTTGCACTTCCTCTTTATTCCAACGCATTTCATGATAAAATTCCTCATGGCCCTTTTCATGCAAAAGTCTTATTCGATCACAAACTGATATAATTTCTCCTAGTTCTAAAAGTTTCTGATCGGTTTCTATAATTTGTAAATCAGCGCCTTCTATAGAATTAATAGCGCTTTTGAATCCTTCATAAAATGAAGGCTCTAGCCTTTCTCTCTTGCCCAGCTTCCTATTGGTGCATCTTAGTTCTATATTTTTAGCCAGATCTAGTAGAAAAAGTTTATCATCGTTTGGTGGGTTATTAGATGTATTAAAAGATATGATAGCAATAAAATATGGGTTTGTTTTTTCTGGAAATATTTGAACATTTGCTGTTAATCCAAGCATTAATGCTTTTAAGTATATATTTTCAATAGCTGAACCTAGGGACAGATGAGAACCTATTTCGTTATAATCTCCCCAAGAATAAGAGCGAAACTTATCATGAAAAAGAAAAAATATATTTTGTTTAATTAACCATTTCCAAGGTTGGCTATTCCCTGCTGAAGGTGCAATATGTGCGGCATGTGTAAGTATATTAATTTGATCCTCATTTAATTCAATTCTATTGGCATGTTGACTACTAATATTATATTGATTAACCAGCTCCTTTAAATTTTCAAACTGTAAAGGTTGGTAAGGATTTTCATTTATATAATTGACTGAAAAACCTTTTTTATCCTTGTCTCCAATTTGGTCTTCTATATCGACATAATATCGTCCTGACTCATGAAACTGATTTAATAATATCCTTCTACACACATCAGCACCCAATGCCCCACCTAGTACTACCGCTGATGCTAATTGGGGCCAAGTAGTAATACTTTGATCTACTTCTACCATACTTGCTTTCATTCGAATAGATAGTTTTTCAGATCCAATCATAGGAAGTATGTAAGGAATTTTTTCTTCATCACTTAGCTCCTTTATTTTTTTGGGATCAATATTTTCTATTAAGCCATGCAGTATGGGTCTATCAGGTTCTATATCAAATCGTTCAACATCAAATAGCCCTCTATCACTTGTGTCCATCACTACTGGAATACCTAGTTGCCGGGCTCTTTGCCTGGAAAGTATTTTAATATCTAATCCATCGCATTCATCTACTAGTATATCTAATTTACCTCCTTCTAAAAAAAATTTGTCCATATTAGCCTCTGTTACACCATCTTCAAAACAAATCACTTTTAAATAAGGGTCTATTTCAGCTATTTCTCGAGCAGCCATAATTACTTTTTTTAAGCCTATATTGTGAATACCAGAGCGAATTCTATTGAGATTACTTAATTCTAAAACATCAAAATCAGCTAGCCTGAGTTCACCACAGCCTCTTTCCATAGCTAGAGTTAAAGCAATAGATTGACCTACAGAAAGTCCTATAATACCAATTTTTTTAGTAGCTAAAATATTTCTTTCATCTTTAGTTATTTTGTACATATTCCTATTGGTACGTAAGTCTATGAATTCTTTTTCTTCTAAAATATGTACTAGTCTTGATGACCAAGGATAATAAACCCATACGCCGTATTTATGCATGGGAATATCTTTAATATGCTCTTGTATACCTTGTTGAATTTGCTCTGCTGTATATTTTTTATTGGGATATTTATTTGGATACAAACTTCTAACTAGTTCTTTTAATTGACTTTGAATAGCGTCAAAAATTTTTATATGAGGATTTTCACACAATAATTTTTGCATATCTAATTCTTCTTTTTCATTGGTAATATTGAAAAAAATGGGAGTTACTTCTTCCTCTTCAATTATATTGTTATTTGTTTTCATGAGATTTTATATTTAAGATAGTTGTGTAAATAATACTTTCTTGATTAAGCTATTGGATAGCCAAATTCCTTTAACAAAGAAGGCTTTATTGATTTTGAAAAATCTGTATTGTAGGGTTTTTTAAATTCCTCTTTTTCTATGTTGGTTAATAGTAGGTTGTACTGAATAGTTATAGAAATTTCTGTTTTAGGTGATATTTCTACTTTATCTTGAACAGGAGTATGAATGAGAGATTTTAGTTTTTCTTTCTTATCCACTTGCCCATCATCAAATGTCTTAAGATCATTATAGAACATGGCCGTCGTTAAGAGATCAATTTTTGGATAATAAAATGTACCCTTGTTACCTATATCTATAATAACGGAACCTCCATATTGTTGAAACATTTTTAGTGTGTGTGGAGCGCAAAGTATAAACAAGCTGTCTAACCCTATTTGATGGCATATAGCCATAGCGGCCTGTATTGAAAAATAAGATCCGACTCCCAATCCTGACGCTTCTTTAGAGTTCCAGACACCACAAAGCTCCCCTGTACCATTGATGGCTTTTTCTTTAACCTTACCAAAGATACGAGCATCCATACTTCCTGTTGCCATTTCAATAGGTAAAGGTATTATTCCGTTAGCTGCCTGAATTCGAGCTCCACCGAGTAGTTTACCATTCAAGGCTTCTACTACTATCACAAACGTTGAATTGGTATTAACCCAATTATCGCTACTACTTGATAATTGTGTAATACCATAATCTTCCAAAATTTTTTTGTGTCCTTTAACAAATTCCTTACAGGTCTCAGGATCATCTGTTGCTCGAAAGGCTCGTATTCTAATGTCTTTTATCACGTTAACTAGTCGTTATATTTTTATGAATATAGCTTAGGTTAATTTAAAAAAAATTCTGAGAACGCTATAGGGCATTTAATTCGTAGGTGAGCTCTGGCAAGATATGTGTTTTATTGTAAATTTCTATTGAATGAAGATTGAAATAAAAAAGGTAGCAAAACTTATCTTGCTACCTTGGTGGCGAAAGAGCCACATTTTTCATAGGATATCAACGGCTATCTGCGTTTGTTAACACAAATATATATTTTTTTTAATACAAAATTAATTTTTCAAACATTTTTTTAACAATTTTTAAATATTATGTTAAACAGAATGTAATAATATGTTGATAATCAATTATTTGTAATTAAAAATATTTATTGAAAATAAAATGATTTTGATCGACAATGATGGTGTTTTTGCCTAAAAAAGAAGATTTTCCTAAATATAATTGTTCTGATTGTCCTGGCGTTGGAACCAAAATAGATTTCTTTTTTAATACCGTAATATCCATTATAGTGGTATAGCCTGTTCTACTAATAATACATTCCGCTTGTTGTAGTAAAATATTCAACTCTTTACCAGACAAATGGTTAAACACTGTCCAGTTAGATGGCATATTTAATAAAGTAGTTTGCCCTGGCAAGGCTCTTACTAAAATAAATTGACCTTCTACTGTATTAGCTTGTTGTTGTATTAATGTTTCAAATATGGTTCTCTGTGGCTCTGGTCCAGAAAGAAGTACTAATGCTTTATAAATGATGGGAGGAGGAGGAGTTATAATATGAAATCTAGATAAAGGTCCAATATAATGGGTGGGTATATTAGGCATCCGTTTTGGATGTCCTAGCACTCCGCTTAATCCAGGAAAATCAGATGTATCGGGAACCCAACATTCTGTAAATTGATTGATGTGCTTATAATTAAATCGTTGTAAAATTTTCTCTGCTATTTTACCAACACTTGTTTTTACATAAAGTTGATGGGTAATGAATGTGCATGGAACTTTATGGGAGTGTAAACCAAATCTATTGTCAGATATAACCCAATCAATTTTGTATGCATCAATTGTTTTTTGTAGCCACTTATGTTCATGTTGAATTGTTTTTAGTATATGTGGAACCTGTTTTAAAATAGCCCATATGAAATGCAATCCTTTTTTACTGTATCTAACATTATATTCTTGTAAAGGTAGAAAGTGGGCTTGTGGAAACTCCATTTTTAAAAGATGTTCAATTTTTCCTGATGCTGCAATAAAAATCTCTATATTATAACTTAATAATTTTTGTATAATGGGGATGCATCGTGTAGCATGGCCTAAGCCCCAATCTAATGGAGAAATTAAAACTCGTTTGGCAGACTGAGCAATTTTTTGAATTTGTAGATGCATATGTACTAAAAAGAAGCTAATTTAGATAAATGCTCAGAAAGCCTTTTCAAATAATTTTGATGGTGGTTATACTTTTTATTGTAGCTGCTAGTTGTACATCTAGTCGTAAGGCATGTGGTTGTCCTAGTAAAAAGGGGATGGTAGGATATTGAATACATCAGTAATAAAGATTGGATGTAGTAAAATGGTTGTTTTCTACTTTTTTGTGATAGATAATCATGCATACCCATCATTAAAAAACATTTTTCCACATCATACTTTCCACTGGCTTATCGGGTTGTCCGCTGTATTTAGCATTCTTTTTTTGATTGTACTTTATCTCAATTTCCCCCTCAACTGGAAAATAAATAAGCTGTCCTATAGGCATGCCTTTATATATTTTAACCGGCTGTTTTACAGAAATCTCTAAAGTCCAATTGCCACAAAAACCAACATCGCCTTTTCCGGCAGTTGCATGAATGTCAATGCCTAAGCGACCTGTAGAAGACTTGCCTTCTAAAAAAGGAACATGCGCATGTGTTTCGGTATACTCTTCTGTTACACCCAAGTAAAAAAAATGTGGTTGAAGAATATAGCCTTCATCCGGAATTTCAAAGTGTTGGATAGTATTATGCTGTTTGGCATCTAACACCTTATCAATATACGTAGCTAACCATTTTCCTAAATGTACATCATAGCTATTGCTGCCTAAACAATCTCTTTTGTAGGGAGTTATCTTAATAGTTCCTTTTTGTATTTCCTCTAAAATACGCTTGTCAGATAAAATCATATAAAACAATTATGAATTATGAGTTATGAATTATAGTTTAGCTGATAATTATTTATTAATTAATGCCTGTTTTTTTTCAGCACAATATTAATCAATCTACTAGACTTGTAGTTTGGCATTTACAAGAATCTGAAGATTTTTTTTATGTAGAAGGGTTGGGCTATTCATCTATAACGCATCAACACAAGCGCTTACAGCATATGTGTGGAAGGTTTTTATTGAAATATTTGTTTAATGATTTTCCATATAATCAAATTATTATTAACGATACAGGAAAACCCTATTTAAGTAATCGAAACTATCATTTTTCTATTTCTCATACAACAAATTATGTTACAGCTATTGTAAGTACAGATTATGAAGTGGGTATAGATATTGAGTTAATACGGCCTACTGCGTTAAAAATAGCACATAAATTTTTAAGTGAGGCAGAACAAAAAGATTTAGAAATAAATAATGAACGATCTGCAACCCTTTGTTGGTCTATTAAAGAAGCAGTTTATAAATACTGTGGGCAGAAGTCTATGATTTTTAAAAAAGATATTTTTATACAAAAAATTGAATATAAGACGGATTGTGGTTTGGCTTCAGTGAATATAACGTTAGGAGAATATGCTATAACTATCCCTGTTTTTTTTCAACTCTTGGATAATATATTGTTTAGTTGGATGTATAATAAGTAAATTTTTTACAGTATTTTTCTTCTCTTTATTTCCTTTCTTAATAGGCTCAATTCTCTTCCCGTTTGTCCTTTTACAGAGCTATTTTCCTGAGCTCTACGCATTAAATAGGGTACTACATCTTTAATAGGACCAAATGGAATATACTTACTAACTGAATAGTTGGCTTTGGCTAAATTAAAGCTGATATGATCGCTCATCCCATACAATTGAGAAAAGTGCATATTGGGGTTATGGAGTGGTAATTGCTTTTGTTCTAATAGTTGAGCAGCCAGTAAGTTGCTTTTTTCATTATGAGAAGCTATAATGGTAGCTATTTGATCGATATGGTCGATACAAAAATGAATAGCATCGTTATAATCCTTATCAGATAAAGATTTCGTAGGTTGTATAGGCGATGAATAATGTAGTGCTCTAGCTCGGTTACGTTCTTTTTCCATATAGGCACCACGAACCAATTTTACACCTAATACATAATTATTTTGTTGCGCAGTATTCAATGATTCCTGCAAGAATGACAATCGGTCTGTTCTATATAATTGAATGGTATTGTATACAACTGCTTTTTCTCCCAGCATTTTTGAATTAAATTTTTGCATCATTTGCATAGCCAGCAAATCTATAGGTCCTTGTATCCAACTTTCTTCAGCGTCTATCAATACGCCTATATTATTTTCTTTTGCCGTAGTGCAAATATGTAGAAGTCTTTCTTGCACTTTTTCCCACTCCATTCGTTCTTCATTTGCTAAGATATTTTCATATGAATTGTTATTATGTTGATTTATTTGAATACCATGCAATTTTTCAAGCAATGAAAAACTTGCAATAGCTGTAAGTTTGATGCTTATAAATGGTATATTCTTTTGTGAAGCTGCAAATTCAATAACTTGTACGAATGTATTTTTTGCAGCTTCAAAGCTTTCTTCATTTTCTTTTCCTTCGGCGCCATAGTCTAAAATAACTTGAACATTGTGTTGAGCTAATAAATTCACGACAGGTGTTGTTGCTTGTAATGTTTCACCCCCTACAAATTGCTTAAATAAAGTATTTCGTATAATTTTTTTGATAGGCAATCCAATACGAATAGCCCATGGAGTTAATCGTGTACCCAACCAAACAAGCCAGTTATACTGCATCATTGAAAATAGTCGATAAGCCTTTTTGAGATCTTTATCAGACTTGTAGGCGAAGGCAAGTGTAGTGTTATCGAAATTATTAATTTTAGGTTTAGATTGAGGGTCTGTTATCATTGGTTCAAGTGTAAAAAATACAATAACAAAAAAGAAATTATTTTTAGTGTGTGTATTTGATCATATTTAGTATAAACAGATTATTTTATATGCTAAAATATATAGGCAGTCCAACATTGTA
>CAYVXB010000026.1:16409-17410 GCA_964454275.1 uncultured Chitinophagaceae bacterium
GAACCTTATCTGAAGTTACCCATTTGTCAGAGGAGCTACCCCATCCATTAAAATGAATGTAGTATTCGTTTCCTCTCATATTTAATATGGTAGCATCATACCAAGTACCGTTGTCATATACTTGAATTAACTGGCCTACGCCATAATTTGTAAACTGAATTCTATCTGCGGTTACCCATTCATCATAGGTATCACTCCAATTCGTATAGTGTATATAATAGGTATTGCCACTTACTTTTAATATAGTGGCTGGATACCAACTGCTTGCATACAGCACATTTACTCGTTGCCCAACTAAGTCAGGTGTTGTAGATGACGTGCCTGTCGATACTTGCCATGATTTGCAAGATGTTAATCCGATTGATGTGATCAATATTGCAACAAGTAATTTTTTTTTCATAACATTGATTTTTGGTGGTAGAAAGTAAGATTGCTTGCGCAAAGTTACTTATTTAAAGGAATATTTTATTCAAAATGACTTATTCTTCCATCCATTTATCTCTATCCTCAGGCGAAAATTTCCAAGGGGCAAAATTATTCTCTATATTACCAAACACCGTATTCCACTCTTGAGGTGCATTGCTTTCTTCCATAATTAAATACCGACGTAGTTGTAGTATGATAGAAAGAGGATTAATGCTTACAGGACATTCTTGTACACAAGCTTGGCAAGTAGTGCAAGCGAGTAATTCTTCTTGTGTTATATAATTTTGTAGTAAAGATTTGTTATCATCTACAAAAGAGCCATTTTTATTAATATTTTTTCCTACTTCTTCTAATCGGTCTCTAGTATCCATCATAATTTTTCGAGGACTTAATGCTTTGCCTGTAATATTAGCTGGGCAAGCTGCGGTACAACGTCCACACTCCGTACAACTGTATGCATCTAATAAATTTTTCCAACTTAAATCAAATACATCTTTGGCTCCAAATTTTTGGTGTGTGGTACTTTCTGTGGATGTAGGCGCTAGCTCAGGTTGCATGGTATATAAAACTTCTTT
>CAYVXB010000026.1:17475-21032 GCA_964454275.1 uncultured Chitinophagaceae bacterium
CTAAAACAATATGTAAATGCTTAGAGTAAGGGAGATAATTTAAAAAAGCTAATATTCCTATAATATGTAACCACCAACAACTTCGTTCTAATAACACTAAACTACTTGTGTCAATAGTATTTAATAAAGAAGATAGGGGAGAAGAGATGATAAAACTTCCTGTTACTGTATAATGCTCATGCCCTCTAGCTTGTAGTATTTGATCGCTAGCATTCATGGTAAGAAATAGCGACATTAAAATAATTTCTGTTAATAAAATATAGTTGGCATCGCTTTTAGGCCATCCTTTTAAATCTTTGCTGGATAAGCGTTTTATGCGTATAACATTTCTTCGAATAAGAAAAATAATACATACCGCTATTACACCTACAGCTAAAATTTCAAAAATATTAATAAAAAATATGTATAAATTTCCAAGGGGTACTACAAACAATCGATGCTTTCCTGCTATGCCATCTAATACAATTTCTAATACTTCAATATTAATGATGATAAACCCAGCATAAATAACTAAATGCATAATGGCCACCAACGGATTGCGAAACATTTTCTTTTGACCTAATGCTAACAATATTAGGTTGCGCCAACGTTTTGCTGGGTTATCAGATAAGAGTTCTTCTCTGCCTAAAAAAATGTTTCTTCTTAACTGTCGTATTTTTTTGGTGAATAATAAGCTGGCTGTAATGAAAAGGGCAATAAAAATAATTTGTTGTGCAATCATTATAGTGTGTGTATGAATGGTATACGCTAAAATACAGGTTTTTTGCGGTTCTTACTTTTTTGTAGTAACCTGAGCTCGATATTAAAATCATTGCTTATGTGTGCATAGTTTAGAAATGGAACGTCCTTTGCGATTCCGAGGTTTCGGAACCACCGCAGGTTTTGCAAACTCATAATATATAATGTGTGGCGAAGCAATCTGCACTACAAATTATAACGAGTCTACAATATTGCATCAGACTGCTTCGTACCTCTCAGTAGACGTCGAACTCAGGTTACTATATATTTTTTATGTTGATGGATAGGAGTGGAAACCCCCGCCGATTTTGAAACAAGTGGCCTGTGTGCCACAAGCCACGGTTGTGAGGAAATAGACAAATAGTCAATTAATCCCTGACGCACACAACCGACAAACCTAGCAACTTACCAGTGGGGAAGCTGTTGAAATCCGCATTATCGTAATACAAACCACGGTAGTAGGCACTATTACTAATGCTCTCTGTAGAAGACCAAAAGCAACCGTAGTTACCAAGGCCGTTGAAACTACCAGCATCACTACGGAACCCACTAGGCAACGCTGTAAAGCCACTGCTGTTATTAGCGTCAGTGTTAGGAGTAGCCCAATGGTCAGTACCCTTTTCCTTTAACATTCCGCCAACTTTAGCATCATTCCCACCTGTAAAGTTAGGGTTGTTATTCAAAGTTCCTATTAAGGTATTCCATTCGGTAGTGTCTGCTATATGCCAGCCTTTGGGAGCTAATTTGCCAGAATGTACTGCAGCCCAATTATATAATGCTCCATAGGGAACAGCATATGTAGCGGAGTCAGCATTGCCATTCACGCCACCATAATAGCATCTTGCGCCCATCTTTGCAGAACTATCAATCCAGCCATTTCTTGTTACTACATAAGGTATGGGTTTACCATCTTACTCGCTGTCCCAGATGTTCCGTTAGGGCATCTGGGACAATAGATAATAAAGGTTTTTTTAACCTTTATTGCTTAGCTAATTCCAACAACCCTTTTCTTATGCCATAATAATCACCACAGCTACTATACTTATATTCTTCTTCCTTCTCTACTAAACCTGCTCGAACAGGATTTAAATGCAAATAATTTATTTTGGTTTCAAAAAATAATGAACTTGTTATTTCTTCTCCATGATATCCTTCTTGCCAGAAAATAATTTTATCTCCCTTCTTAAGCAACCATAATAACCACCGCTTTCTACTTTCTTTTGGATTTTCTTCTATGGCTTTTATAATTTGACTTGATGTATATTTTTTAAAATCTCTAATAATATCGCTCAATTTTTCTTTTTTACTGCTGATAATCATATGAATGTGATTGCTCATTATTACCCAAGCATATACCTGTAGTCCTTTATTTTGCTGACAATATCGAATGCTATCTAATAAAATATCTACATAAGCAGCTCGAGTAAATACATCTACCCACTGATACACCGTACACGTTATAAAATAGCACCCTGCTTGATCATATACTTTATAAATATTTCCCATATCGTAAAAATAGCTGCTACAATGGATTATAAATCCTATTTATCTATCGTCCCAGATGCCCTACGGAACATCTGGGACAGCGAGAATATTTCTACGTATTTGTTTTACTTTTCTTGTAAACAATATAAATGCTACAATAAAGCATAGTGCAAAAAGTATTTGTTGAAGGATGTGCATTTGGATATACTAATAATTTATTGAACACTGAGCATTGGTAATTGATTATTTGAAATTTAAGCAAAATGTTCAATGCTCAATGAACAATTTTCAACTTATAATTTATACTTAATGTATCGCTTTCAAGCCAGCCAGATATTCTTTAATTTGAGTATGCAACGATTGGGTTACAGATACTAACGGTAAACGCAAATAATTTTCTATAATATTTAATTCTGCTAAAAATGCTTTAACACCTGCTGGGTTATTTTCTGCAAATAATAAATCAAATCCTTGTAACAGTTTGTAGTGAAGGGTTTGGGCAGTATCAAATTTTCCTTGTAAACATAATTGTACCATTTC
The DNA here is from genome assembly GCA_964454275.1 of uncultured Chitinophagaceae bacterium. GTDB lineage: Bacteria > Bacteroidota > Bacteroidia > Chitinophagales > Chitinophagaceae > CAYVXB01. The sequence goes on from CAYVXB010000026.1 coordinate 20,239, forward strand.
GCTAAACATTTTGGGAAAGCAATTGGCAGCTACGCTAATCACCCCGTCCATGCCGCATGCTATAAGCGGTAATGTTAAATGATCTTCACCACTAGTTACTAAAAAATCTTTGGGTCGCTCTTTTAAAATATGCATACATTGAATCATATTACCACTCGCTTCTTTAATGCCTGCAATATTTTCAACTTCTTTTGCTAAACGAAGTGTTGTAGATGCCGCAATATTACTGCCTGTACGTCCAGGAACATTATATAATATAATAGGTTTGTGAGAAGCTTTTGCAACGGCTTTATAATGTTGAAATATTCCTTCCTGCGAAGGTTTATTGTAATAGGGACTTGCTGTTAAAACAGCTGTTGCTTTATCGAGCGGAAATTGTTCTAAATCTTGCACCACAGCCGCTGTATTATTGCCCCCTACGCCCACAACAATAGGAACACGACCATTTAATTTTTTATATGTATACTGAATGAGGTCTATTTTTTCTTGCCTACTCAATGTAGGTGTTTCACCTGTAGTGCCTAAAACTACAATATAGTTTACTCCGTTATGAATGATAAAGTCAATTAATTTTTCGAAAGCAGTATAATCAATAGAAAAATCAGATGTAAAAGGTGTTACAATAGCAACGCCCGTTCCTTTTAATTGGTTACGTAAAGACATATAAATGGTACGTTATAAATGATGAATTATGCGTTAAAAGATTGTTTTATATTTTGATTTTACATTCATAACTCATCATGCTGAATTATTTAAACTTTAATAGTTGTCATGTCTGTTTCGCTTACTTCTTC
>CAYVXB010000027.1:0-5426 GCA_964454275.1 uncultured Chitinophagaceae bacterium
TGAATACATGATCATATTCCGTTTCCATTAAAATGCATAATTATAGTTCAACATGGTAATAATATCAGTAGTACGTAAAGTACTACTATTTTTCAATTGCGTATTGACACTTAATCCTAATTGATGTTTCTTCAATAATGTGTAAGCTGCCTGAGTTCGAATATTAAAAATACTTATTTGTTGAGTTGCTGTAGCAGTGCTAACATTATAAGATGCAGCTCCATTTACATTTAACTTATTATTCCATAAAACTGCCGCAACTGCTAACCTTGGGGCAAGTAACATAAAATCATTTCTACCAATCGTATTATAACTCATGTTAAAGCCTGCTGTTACATTAATATGTTTTGGAATAAATCCTAAGGTATAGTTTAGCATAGCATTGTAAAACTGTGAGCCATCTCCTTTTCTTACTATACTACCCTGCTTATCAGCTGCATCCTGAAAGTTAAACATAAAAGATAATGTATGACTATGTTGAGTGCTGCGCTTTAAAATATAGTTGATGTTAACGCTTGCATTCTGAGCAATTTGGGTGAAGTCTAGCGTATCTATAGGTTGTAGTTGTATAGTGTCTTGAATAGCTTGGGGTTTAATATTCATATAGGTTTGAAAATTAGAATAGCTTAGATCCATCATTAATTTTTCGCTGGGCATATAATTTAAATTTGCTGATCCAACTAAACGTTTATTAACAGATGCTTTATGACCATCTAGATCATCTCTTTGTAATCCGAGATTTATATTTAATCTTGCTTTTTCTTTAAGCAATGATTGTGCTAGGTTGATTGTTATATTTTCCAGATCATTTACAAAATAATAAGCGCCCAGTGTTTGATAATTGGGATCAACTCTCTCATAGCCTATACCTATGCTGCTGGTTTTATATGTATAATTTAATCCTGCTTTTAGCGCATGAAAATAATTAGTAGATGCTTTATTGGGAATAAATCCTTTTAAAATATTTTTACCATCCCTATTATTTTCAGCTCTAGTATCTCCTGTGAGCACAGAATTCCCATATTCAGCAGATAGTTCCAGCCCGTTATTGAATTTCACTGCTCCATGAAAGCTTACTGCCAAATTTTGTTTAGGCTGAATAGCAATACTATCAGGCAAAGCAGCTATAGAATTAAAATCATCCTTTGCATGAAAGACACTAGCGCCTAAACTGTATTTTTCTTTTCTATATTCAATGTTAACTCCATAACCTAATCGTTTATAAGCAGCTAACAGGCTCTTATTTGTACTATCGTATGGTACTGCTTTTTGAAAACGACCATACATGGCACTAAATTGCCAGGGCCCGCTCGGACTAAGTTGTATACCTATACCTCTAAATAGATGTCCGTTCAATGTATAAGGCGAATAGGTAACACCTACATCCCCAATATAGGCTGTTATCCATTTATATTTTGGCGCTATACTTAATCGAGTAGGTGCAACAGGATGGGTGTATTGCGTACCTGCGTCTGTAATACTAAAAGAAAAAGGAAGGTTTATTTGTCCCAAAATATTCGCATTTACACTACCATTCAAATTCCATACAAAAGGGCTCCGTATATTGGTAGCAGAGTTTCCTCCAGTATATATAGCGGATGCCGCCACATTTCCATTAACACGAAACCATTTATTTGCTTTAAAGGTATTCGGTATGTTTTCTATGTCTATAGCGGTTTGTGCATTGGCCCCTCCTAGCGTCACCAAAAGGGAGGCTAAAAAAAATAACCCTCCTATTGAACTAATTCGCAATCCTTTAAAAGCAAGAATTATTAATCGTTTATATACTAAGTTCATTTATTATTTTAAATTGTATTTACAATTGTTGTTGTTAATTTCCTCCCTTTGGGAGGATTAGGGAGGGCCGCTATTTCTGCACTTTAATATCTACGATGATGTAAGAATTATTTCCGTCCTGTACAAACTGTTTGATTTTAATTGCTCCTTTTCTACCATCCTCCGTTTGAAATAAAACAATTCGGGGAATTGTTAGATTATTAAACGGCCTCCAACCACCAGCAGTAGTATTAATGGTTAAACTTCTAAGCGGCATATCATTTATCATATTATCAAAATCACTTGCTGTAAAGCTTACTCCACATCCACATAATTCTTGGCTATTAATAAATTTCGTTTTAGTAGCCATTGGTATAGCATCAAAACCATATAGTGTTGCTGAATCAGGAGAAATAAATTTATTGTTTTTAAAATTTTTATTCAATCCAAAAAAGGCAATATCAATCCATTTTCCAGCCGTATCAATATTATCGTTCCCAGTAAATACATGCCTTAGTTTAGTAGAATAAAAATCTCCAACAGACGCATGTGCTATTTGAATTCCAAGTTTGATATCCTTATGCGTACGTAGATTGGTATTGGCTTTTACTGTAATGGATTTAGTAATTGTTTTAATTTCTTTTCCATTTTCTGCTTTGAGTGTGATGTCGTAAGTGCCTTCAGTAGCAAAATATATTGTTGGATTTTTTGCATGCATATCACTGATTATTCCTCCCGCCGTGCTCGACCATGTGTAGTTGGTTGCACTCATGCTGTTGTTTTGTAATATAGCCGTTAGCGGCGCTTCGTAGTCTTCGTCTTCAAATGAAGGCTCAATCATAAAATCAATTTGTAGTGGCGGTAAAACAGTAATAGTTTTTGTTAATGTAAATTTTGTACTGCCATTGCTCACTACTAACGTTATATTGTGATTGCCCACTGCAGTGAAAGTTACGTCTGGCGGATTCTGTAAAGTTGAGTTTGTAGGATTGCCTCCATCGAATGTCCAATTAAATGTGCTGGCGCCTTTTGTTTTGTTGGTGATATTTACAGTTACCGGTGTGTAATGATTAAGTATAATAGTTGTATCAAAATCAATTTGTACAGTACTATCTACTTTAATTACCCATTCTTTTATTTGTTTATCATCTTGGTTGGAAGCTTCCAGTGTTACCTTATGAATACCAACACTACTAAAGGTTATAACACCGGGGTCTTTTTTAGCAGATGTTAATGGTTCTCCACCTTCAAATGTCCATTTAAATTTTTCTGCACCAGAAGTGTTATTTATAAACCTTACTTTGGCAGGCGTCGTGAAATTACCATCGGCTGCAATATAGCTTGCATCAATATTTACAGATATAACTTGTTCTTTGTGGCAAGCAATAAAAAGTAAAAGAAGGACAGCCCCTCCAAACCTCCCCAAGAGGGAGGTTTTTAATTGCTTAAATAGTAAGTTCATCATATTTTTCAGATCTTATTGTGTAATTGTTGTTCCTATCCCCCCTCCTTTGGAAGGGCTTGGGGAGGTTGGATTCTTTTTAATTTTCATATTCCATTATTTTACTGCTGCCTATTTTACCACCCGGTAATATATATTGATAGTTTACTTTGTATCTACCTTGTCTAATAAATGGATAATAACCATTTATTAAATATTCAAACTGATAAGCTCCACTACTTCCTAAATATTTGTTTACAACTTGATTTTGCAAGTCGATAAAATCGTTTTTATAAATTTCGGGTAAGTTGTATATGTAAGGCAATCTATTTTTTGCGTATCCGTTTACAATTCCTGCCTGTACTTCACTTAGGTATACGTTCATCAGTGGTAGTGCCCTTACCGGATGTAGCCCCAGTAATGCGGTATCTCTGTTTCTGAATATAATGCTTCCTGCTAGTGGATATGCTCTATAGTTTTTGGGGTAGATGTCTTGTCTAAAATAATTATCATCTAAAATTGCAACGGGTTGTATTAATGGTTTATTGCTAGTATACGCTGACCCATTGATTTCATGCATGTCGAATGTTTCATAATCGCTTACTTCGATTTGAAGATTGATAACATCAGAACATACTCGGCCTGCTATAGGATTGGTTATGCGTATCTGATTCATTTTATCTGAGAAGCGACCATATGTGCTGGTACTAAATACGTAGTTGAGTATGGATTTTGTGAGGTCGCCTCTTTCTATTTCAGCAGCCTGTTTATCTTTTACAGCATAACTTCCATCCGCTCCTACATCGGTTTGTCGGTAGCTTTCGTCTTCCGTAGATGTTTTTTTATTGTTATCGTAAAAATCAATTAAGTAAGTGGATTTGGTGTTTAATGCAGGGAAATTGAAATTGAGTTGCAAGTTGGTTTTGTCGTAAATAAACGCTTGTGTGGTTGTGATGTTTTGATTGCTTACAAATCGTAGCGCTTGTCCTGAAGGGTTGTCAAATAAATAGGATTGCCCTCTTTTAAGTCTGATGTAACCATTTGCAATTTCATCCTTATACATATTTTTTTGTTCTACTACAGGGTATGCATATTCAATATTGTTGAGTGGTATGGTAGTAGGTGCATTACCTGTTGTAAAGTTTACTTCTTTTATTTCTTCACTTCTTTGTCCGTTTATATACACTGTTTGCCAATTACTACCTTTTTGTTCTTCAAATATTACTTTAGCCATTGCTTTCAAGGGTTTATTTGGTGGAAGTATTTCGGTGGAGTAAAAGCTAACAGCATCTTCGTTGGCATTCCATTCGAGGCGGCCCGGTATTTCTTGATTGTTGTCTATTACAGTTAATTTTTCTAGTTTGATACGATAAGTGTGGTTACCCTTGTCGTCTTGTATATCGAAAGATTGATTCAAGCGCATATTAAAGCTGGCTTGTGGAGCTGCAAATACATCTATGCCACTAGATTTATCTTTGGGTGTGAGGTCTGCAATTACTTCTGCATCAATGGGCGAAGCGTTGTCTTTTACAATTTCACATTCTTCCCCAATAGTTACTTTTAAGCGCATACTGCCTTTTACTAATCCGCCCAGCAAATTAAATTTTACACCCAAATAACCTCTAAACCACGATGGATTGGGCAATTTGGCTTGTACCAATGCTGCTGCTGATCCTTGTATAATGGGTATACGGGCTTTAATGATCGATATATCTATTTTTACACCTAATTCTCCTTGTAAGTATGCATAAGCCTGACCATTTGCATACCAACCATTCATTCCAATTGGGCTACTACTACCTTTACAACGATAACCACTATAGTCTTTTAGCATAACATCGAAGCCAATTCCTGCTTTAAAGTTGGCATATAGAATCAAGAAAGTGATGTCTCCAGTGTTTATAGTTAAGCTGGATCCAAATGCAAATCCCCTTCCATCACCTAATGCATTGAGATCTCGCATGTAATCTAATTCATGTAAGTCTAAACCAAGTATATCTGCTACTTCTTGCGGTGGAGGTGGGGAGCCGGGAATACGATGCCCCATCATCATATAAGACTCCGTTTTAACACTGAAGCTTCCTATTCCAATCTGTAGTCCAATTTTATCGGTTGGTGTTCCCATGTGTAAGTACCATTCATTAGGTTCAATATGCAACACTGCCCAGCCCGCCCTATTATTGGCGCCAACGCCTTTCACCAAACCCCC
>CAYVXB010000027.1:5436-20783 GCA_964454275.1 uncultured Chitinophagaceae bacterium
CCAGCTGCATTTGCAAATAGGTCAAAATTGGCATGAAATGTTTTCTGCGTAAAATCATATTGCATACCAATAGATGCCGTAAACCCAATTTGTTCTTTTGTAGGGGTAGGCAGTATTTTACTGGCTGCTTCTGACGGATTGCTTTGCTTCTGTTTTTCTAATTGTTCGCCTCCACCCGTAAAGCTTGAAAGTTTATTTACATTATTATTTACTTGATTAAATGTTTCGGTAAGATGGTTCAGATTTCCTGCAAAGGGAAGTTTGGCCAAGAACTTAGCATATCCAAAAAATCCAATATAGTTGAGCCCCCAGTTATTATTAAATGCTACTTCTAACGATACCTCACCATTTATTGCCTCTTCCTTTGCTACGTTGAACATAACAGCTGCTCTAATGCCCAATCCTGTATTTTCGTCTGGTTTGTACATTGGAAAACCACCACTACTTAGTATATCATCTCCACTTTTTTTTACATGGTAATAAACGCCACCACCAAAACCATTTATATTGAATGAGGGATAAATCGGAATGCCGCCTGGTATAGTAACTCTGGCATCTACAAACCAATAACGGAAGTTTTTAGCTCCGAATAATACTTTTGCTTGTACTTCTACTTTTTCTAAAAAACTAGCTTTTATAAATCCAGCAAAAGCATTACCATATGTGGAATCGTTTTCTAATAACTGAATGCCTCCATTCATTTTAAAGGCTGTACCAAAATCGGCCTTGATTTCGATGGTGTTTAGTTTTACTCTTTGAAAAGCCCAACTATTTATACCGTTCTCATTTTTAAAACCTGATATTATATCTAGTTGTGTTTTTCCGCCAAACTTACCCGACATTAAATTAACGTTTAGGCCAAAGCTTAGCGTAAGTTGTTCAGCATTTATTCTTAGTCCAATATTATCTACACTTACCGGAAAACCAGCCACACCAAGCGTTCCATTGTATCCAAAATAATCTGCACTGATATATGGTGCATCAGTTTTTAATTTTAAATTTTGAAAAACAATTCCCTTAAAGTTGGCTATAGATTTTTCGCTATTGTTATTTTCATCATTCGAAGCAGTAATACCGATTCTTCCATTGAGGTTGGCTTCTGGTTTGAATTTATCATTTACTACGGCTAATTGTATATACGAGTTAGGATCTATTTGTGCTTTGGCTTTCCAAAGATCGAAACTTAACGTGTCTAAAGTGCCAACACGCAGTAAATATTCGTTTTTGGGAGAAATGCAAGCAGTATATGCAAGTGTTTGTTGTTTATTTGCAATAGGCAACCCTATTTTTCCGTTAAAACCGGCACCTGTTAACGTATTGGCTTCAAGGTCAATGTGAAATTTATCTACAGAAAATCGCCAACCCGACGCCGAACCTTGCCCAATGGATAAAATATTTTCAGCTGCAAATGTTCCACTCAATCCATTATTGTCAATAATCATATTATTGGCAGAAAAGCTAATGCGTTCATTCGGATTGTCTCGATTACTAAATTGTTTAGGCAATATGATTGAAAAGTTTTTTACATATACCCCTCGCCATAAGTTAGGGTTGGCTGCATCTAAATATTTACCATCATAACCACTAGGGTAAGTAACATCTGGGCTATTACGCAAATCGCTCATATCAAATACCGCATTTTCAATATTGAAGCCAACTCCTTTAAGTGGCGCAATTTCAAAACGTGGTAAATTGATGCCTACTAAAATATTATTCCAGTCAGAAGCTACAATTTGAAAAGAAGTACGTACCTTATCATCCGGACCTGTTAGTCGATCCCCTTTTGCATCTAAGGGAACCAGCATACTTTGAGGAAAGCTGAGATCCGCACTAAGACCCATTTCTTTAAAGCCATTACAATCCATGTTGATATAGGTGAGGTCTTTGGCTTGTCCCGTATTAATGTCAAACCCACCTTTTAAAGTAAGTGTACTGCCACCAATAGGAATACTTATATCACCCAATAACACCAGTTTTCCATCGCCTATTAATCCGCCACTGTACGACAGTTTAAGCCCGCTTACACCAAAAAACAATTGTCTAGATTCTTTGGTTGTGCCTTGTGGAATATCTACTTTGGCAAAGGCCGTAAGTTCTGCATGATCTCCATAAAATATTGCATTACTAATGGCAATTTGGTAGGTAACGTTGCTGATAGTTCTTTTCAACCCAATGGGTAATTCATTTAAATCATCGGGAGTGAGCGTTTGTACAAATCGATTGCTTTTTTCAATTTTCTCCATTTCGGCTATTGCTTGGGATTTGTAGCTGGTGTTGACTAAAGAATCGTTGGCAATGGATAATTGACAATGGATAATGGATAATGTACATACAAGCATTACCCGATTGAATTGTTTTTTAATATTAAAATTCTTTTTCATAAATAAGTTTTATTCAATAGATAGTTGATAATGGATAGCTGATATTTTTTTGAATAATAATATTTTCATTCATCCTTCTAAGTTCATCGTTGACGATAATATTTTAATACAAAAGACACTAGTTCGATCAAAGCAAACGCAGCAATAAAATGCCAAAATCTTTTGCTGATAGCCCTCCCTCGACTCCGCTCGGGATGACAGCTTTGTAAATGAACACTTGTCTACTTATGCAAGCGATCCTATATTTCTTGTTCAACATTCTGATTTATCAACTATCCATTATCAATTAATAATAATTTTCTGCATTTGGTTTCCTTTCGGTGTTTCTAATAATAAAATATATGTGCCTGAAGCAGCTTTTATGGTGTATGGAATAACGTATTGACTGCTACCCGATAGTTCTTTGTCGTTTATAGGCGCACTGTTTGAAAGATTCAGGACACGCAGTTTGATTTTAGCTGGTTCTTGTAACTCTATTTTTACATTGAATTGACCCGTGTTCGGATTGGGCATAATGCTAAATGCTTTTATAAACGGATTCTTAGTAATGCCTATGTCGTCGAATTGTTGGCCTTCTACTACAATTACTTTTTTGGTGATAGTTTGTTCGCATTCGCCTACAATGGCTTTCATACTAATTATATAAGTGCCGGTATCTTTAAAGATGAGTTCGGCTACGTTTTGATTGTTTTGTGTAACCTCAATTTGGGAACTATTCGGTATCTCCCACTGTATGCGTTGGGGTGCAGGATAACTGATATTGACAAAGGTTACTTTCTCTCCTTTAAAGGCTTGGGTACTCACTACAAAACTAGCATTGATGTCGGCATTGCTTCGTTTAATAATGAGTGTATCGTTTGCGGTAACGCCTCGACTGTCGGTTATCTTTATCCAGTATGCTCCGGCAGTTGTTAAGGTAACTTTTGCCGTGTTGGCATTGAATCCATTATTGCTGCTCCATTGATACGTTGCTGCATTGTCTGCTATGGTGGCATCAATGTTTAGGTATTGACCGTTGCGTAGGGTTTTGGTGTTGTTGCCGTTTAATGGTGTGCCATCAATATGTATAATGCGGGGTGGATTTTGTAGGGTGAATGTTTGTGTTTGAACACATCCGCTGTCATCGGTAACGAGGACGCTGTATGGACCTGCTGCTAGATTTTGAATATCTTTTGTGGTGGCTCCATTGCTCCAGCGGTAGGTATATGGCGGAGTTCCATTGCTTACGTTTAGTTGTATACTTCCATCTTTACTACTATAGTAGCTTGGATTTTGGATTGTATTGTTGATGGTAATAGCATTGGGAATAACCAATTTAATGGGGACTTCTATTTTACAGCCGTTTACATCTATTGCAGTTGCTAAGTAATTACCAGCTTCTCGATTGTTGATAGTATCAGTAGTACTACCTGTTGTCCAATCTATACTATATGGAGCAGTGCCACCAGTGATGGTTGCGCGGATATTTCCAGTAGCGGTACAGGCATTTACGGTAGTAGTAACATGTATTTTTAAACTATCGGGCTCGGTAATTGTAAATACATTGCTGATTTTTTCTATTTTGTTACTATCGGTAATTTTTACAACATAATCTCCTGCTACTAATTTACTTGCAATGCTATCTGTTTTACTTAAGTCAATATCCGTAGCTTCTCTTTTAAACCACTGATACTTGTAAGGTATTGTTGGACCTGTTTTATAAGGTACTCCCCCAGTTACATGAGCTACTAGCTCTGCAGCAGCTTGCCCTTTGCATAAAATATTTTCTTGTTGAACGATGTTAATGATTATAGGCGGTGGTTCATTTACGGTGAATGTATCGAAAACCATGCAGGTAGTACCGCTGGCAGTTTTACTAAAGTTATCATCTGTTATAGTAACTGAATATTTTCCTTTACCTATATTTTGGAGTTCGCTTTGATAGCCATCCTTCCAAATGCTATCTTTTACGGTTATAAGTATGGTGCCGTCTTCTTTTTTCCAAGTGATATTATAACTGCCATCAGGTTTTCTAGTTCCACCTTTTATCCTCACTGTTATTTTACCATCTGTTCTACCATAACCCAGTGGTTTGGTTATTTCGGAGTTCTCTATTCTTACAGGTTCTGCAGGTTGAGTAATAGTTACAGTGCTAACAACTTCTTTATTCATGCCATCTTTTTGAAAGCAACCATTTGCATCAGTTACTTTTACATTATATGTTGCTGGTGCTAAACCGCTAATAATATGAGTGTTTGGAGTGCTAAAGTTTTGTGGAAGAGGAGGATAACTTGCCTCTGTTGATTTTTTATACCAAAATTTATAATTACCTACGCCACCACTAGCTGTAATTTTTATAACCCCATCATTACCTCCATAACAGCGTACATCATTTTGTTTATCGGCAGTGAAATTGAGTTGCGGTGGGTCTGTGATTGTAAAGGTATAAAAATGCTTATTCCCATCTGTGTATGTTGCTATATCAGACTTAGGATAACTGCCGCCTAAACTTATTTCGTAACTACCAGCACCCCACTCTGCAGGCAATATAAAACTGTTATCTCTAGGATCTAATCGTATATTCTTTGTATTAAGTTTACGTTCTTTATTAACAAACACATCTAGAGTCTCGCCTGTTCTTAACTTTCTATCAAAATAAATTTTAGCAGAGCCCGTTTTATCTCCATAACATTTAGTTTGTATAGGATCTACTCTGGTAATATGAGGTGAGGAAAGGCAAACGGTCATTGTGAATACCTCGGAACTAGCACTACCAGGGTAATCGATTATGAAGCGTAACGGTGACCCGATGTAACTCTCGGCTGATGAATGTAATACATGTTTTGCATTAATATTGATAGGATTAGTGTTCTGAAAGTCTCGCAAACTAAAATACCCACTGTAAAGTGGTGGTGTTGAACATTGCCATTTATATATCTCGGGCATAAATCCAGCAGTTGCTTGCAAGGTAATATTTTCATTAATAGGAATAAGTTTGGCAGGACTGTTGGGAGATGTAATCGTTAAATCTGGGGTTAACTTAAATTCATTTACATCTACTGTTGCATCATGCGTTGGTATCCAACAGTAAGCACTCCAACAGCCCCATAACCCATGCCATAATACATCTGCCTTAGTAAAACTATGGGCAGCCTTTGAAGCTGTTATACCGGGATTTTTATATATAGGTACATCGTTATCATGACAATACGTAACCCACACACCTGCTCCGCTACCATACTGACGCTGTGTATTAATCCATATTTTGGTAACAGGTCCTTCATTAGCAGGTATGTTAAAAGAACCTTTAACATGATTAGGCCCTGTATGTCGCCACATGGAAAAAGCAGGAACTTCTCGAGGCGTTGCATTGTCAAGCGTAGTGTACCACATGCTGCCATAAAAACGACTACTCGAACATTCAAGATGAAGATTAACATCGTATTCAAGTTTGTAATACTGAGCATCTCCTACAATAGATACTAGCAAAAATATGGTTACTAAAAATGTACGCATGTTGTATACATTTTTAAAAAGCATTTTAGCACCATGCATGAATGCAAAAAGTACTGGTAATGTAACTTTTAATAATTGTTGATTCTTCATATTTTTATTTTAACCTAAGCGAGTGTGAACTAAAAGATAAACCCGTTGTCATTCCGAGCGTAGCGAGGAATCTCTGCTCTAGCAAAAGCTCCACACATCGTAGATTTCTCCCTTCGGTCGAAATGACAAAATTGTTTATAATTGGATACATCTAATTTATTTTATTGTTGATATAGAGTCTATTAAATAATTACACATAAAAATTGAAAATAATCTTGTCATCCCGAGCGTAGCGAGGAATCTCTGCTCTAGCAAAAGCTCCACACATCGTAGATTTCTCCCTTCGGTCGAAATGACAAAATTGTTTATAATTGGATACATCTAATTTATTTTATTGTTGATATAGAGTCTATTAAATAATTACACATAAAAATTGAAAATAATCTTGTCATCCCGAGCTTGTCGAGGGATCTCTCTCCGCCTTTGGCGGATCGAGATGACAAAAACATTTTATAATCTATCTTGTTCATCAATATGTATAAATAATTATTAGAACTTATATAACACTTTTCAAATTAATACTGTACTTCTGTTGTTATCATTTTCCCCTTCATTCCATTTTTCATTATGGGTACTACGGCGTACTGATATGTTTCTCCTACCGTTATATTATTATCTGTTGCTTGCCTAGCTTCTCCTACTGTTACTACCTTCCACAGTGTAATAGGTTTTCCTTTTACGGCTTTGTATATATTGTAAGCCTGTACTTCTTTTAAATCATCTTTCCAAAAAATTTCTATATAGCGATTTTTTATATTTTTATAGGTATTGAGCAATTTTATGTTGTATCGATTGCTATTATCTGGAATAGTAATTTGTAACCGATTGACTGCATTTGTTTTTAGTCCGGTTGCATCTATTGCAACAATATTGTATTCGTATTTTTTGCCGGGTTCGGCAGTTCCATCAATATATTGTGATGTAGTATCTGTAAACTTGCTTAAAAGTTGAGGCTTTTCTATGCCCCCTCCTTTGGAGGGGTTAGGGGAGGCCGTTCTGTAGAGCTCGTGCTTTGCAACATCTTCAGTGCTACTGTTCACCCAATGCAAGATTACACTATCATTTTTAATTTGATAATCGGTAAATAGTGGTGCACTCGGTGGAATAATATCTGGTTTTTTGATTTCTATTACGGTTGAATGTTGCGATTGATTCTGACGTTGATCGACAGAAGCTATTGCATAGTACACTTTGTTGTTGAGCATTTTAATGTTTACCGTATCTCGATAAATACATTTTTTATGTACGGATGGAGTGAGGGTGGCCATTTCTTCTTGTTTGTTATTGGCTCTAAATACTTTATAGCCCAATAAATCTTGTTCCTTGTTTTGATTCCATTTAAGTGTTACTACACCATTGCTGTCTATAGTAGCTCGTAAACCTGTTGGTATGGCTGGCGGTAAAGAATCTATCGGTTGTACCAATACGGGAAAGGATGTTCTACTTTGGCCTTGTTTGGCAACAGCCGTAATGGTAAAATAGTTGGTTGCATACAGTTTGTCAAAACGTACTATTCTGCTATTGGCATTAATATTTTCTACTACTGCTTTGTAGGGTCCTTGTTCTTTTTTGGCTTGGTTAAGGGTAAAACTTTTAATCAATTCATTTTCTCTTCCATCAAAAAACCATTCAATTTGCACTGCTCCTTTTTCATCGATATTGGTACTGCGAATGTTTGGTACCTTTGTTAAGAACTTTTTTCCTGTTCCACTGATGGGTTCAGATGGAGGGCCTACTTCGCCAAAAGGCGATACGCCTCGAATGCGATAGTAATATTGTATTGAATTGTCTTTTAAAGAATCGATAAAATACATTCTGTTAGAGGGCTTCTCTTCTTTATTATTTAAATTGGCTACCGGTAAATCGGATAAACGGTTATACGTTTCACCATCTGCAGATTTTTCGATGAAATAGTTGTTGTAGTAATTTTTAAGGATGGAATAATCCCAACTGAGCATAACTGTTTTATCGCCAAACGCCGAACCAATATCAGATGGCTTGGGAAGTTCTTGATAATCTATAATACCTACATACACCGAGCCACTATCTACCTTTAATTGATCTTTTGGAATGACAGAAATGACACGATATAAATATTTTTCGTTGGGCTGTACCTCTTTGTCTTCGTAGCCCCAGCCAGCGAGTTTGGCTGCTTCAAAACTATTGTCTGCAGCGTACAACGATAAACCAAAACGTTGTTCCAGTTCATTCGCCTGATTGATAATTTTTGTTAGGCCTTTGCTGTCTCCCCCACTCAGTTCAAAGTCTTTGCCATAAATGGCTTGGGCAATTACCGCTGCATAGTTGTCTTTTTCTGCTACCGTTTTCCAATTGTCGATGGGTTGTGGTTTAAAAGGTGTAGCACTGATGATTTTCTTTTCGGGTTGAGCGAGTATTTTTTTGTCTCGTGTTACGGTGTAGCGTTCTACTATAAAACCATATTGGTTACTCATTTTCCAACTTAATGGTGTGGTGGTTGCCCAACGCAATAATATTTTGTCTTTTTGCGGACGAGCTAAAACCTTTACAGCGCTTTTGTTTTGGGCTGTAGCCGTATTAGTAAGTAGTACGCTGTAAATGGTAAGTAGTATAATATGTATTATTATTTTTTTCATTAGTTCCTTTTAAAAATAATATTTGAGAAAATAGAAATTATATTAATAACGAGAAATATAATGCCATAAATAAGAGCTATATAAAAAATAAATCTTATTAATTTTATTTTTCTAATCTTAGCTGGCAAGGCACTAATAATAAAAACAAAAACTGTAGCTATAACAGGATTCAAAAAAACAATATTCAATTCCATTCTCAATAACTTTGTTTGCATTGTTTAAAATTTTCTATCATTATTTCCTTTACTAGTACTAGTTTACAACGAGGACTAGTTGGAGCATCAAATACTCACTTAATTGCTTTCATTGAAAATTTCCTCTCTTGTAAATTCTCTACCCCAACCATCGTTCTCTGTTACTGGGTATTTTTTGAATAACTCTATTTCCGGTAGAGGTATGTTATTTGATTTCATTAAATAAATAATATCATTGAGAAAAGGTAGCTGTGCTTCCTTTAAGGCAGTAGAATTCACTTTTACAAATACATTAGTTATTCCAACCTCATATATCATCCCTAATAAAACCAATATTACAGATGGGGTATTTTTATATAATGTTTGGAGATTGTCGTGTTGTTCTTTTGATAAATACTTATAGTCCTTTATTTTAAAATCTACATTTTCACTAACTACAAAAGGAGTTAATTCTCCAAATCTTTCTTGCCAAATTGCCATATTTGAATTGCAAAAACTCCATAACTCCTGAATAACAAATAACCAATCTGCCTTATTTAATCCATAATGTTTTATAGCATTCTCAAAACAGCAAATAGCAAACGCTACCTTACCTCTATTTGAAACCTCCTTTAATTTATCTAAAAAATGTATCATTTTTACTCGCTTGTTACGTACATGTTATTAAAAATATCTTGACACTCACTACATCTAATTCTATCTGTCATTGTTCCATTCAGTCTAATATCTATTGTGTGAATTTGTATATCTTCCCATTTTGCCCCATTGTGTAAAGCTTGGTTTACTGCATCACATTCTGCACAATTTGCTACATTTGGCCATTTTGTATTCGCAGGTAATCTTTTTTGCAATTCTGGATGTAATCCTAAACCTTTTTCTGCAGAAATGGTTGGATAAGATTTTTGAGTATTAAGCACCCCTCCATTTCTTCCAAACATAGTTTCAATAGATCCATCTGCTTTTTTATAACTAGCAGCACAGGCTTTATTGAAGTCCGTCAATTGAGAATTTGATGGTAGCTTTTTTCTATATGCTTTCGTCCAAGCCATCACATCATCTCTCATTTCTGTTGCAGTTCGCCAATATTTCCTCACTCCTGTAACAGTCGAAGCTTTTTTAATCATTTCATCTAGTTCCTCAGCTTCTTTATCCATTCCTCTAGCTTTCAATTTGCTGCTTACTTTTGCACCATTTTTTATAAAATTAACTAGCAACTGACCTCCAAGTGTAATTACATCTACACCTGTGCTTATGGTATTCCAGTTATCAACTATCCATTTACTCTCGCTTCCCCAACTTGATATCTCTTTTCTATTAGCTTCACTACTCATATAGGCATCTATGGCTAGTTTGCTCAATTCACTAAAGGCTATAGATTTGGCTAAATATCCTGCTTCTGTTGCAAACAATACTCTTGTAGATCCCCAAAAACCAAAGACCATGCTTATTTTATTTATGGCGCTTAGTAATTCTTCATTTCTATGTTTGGCTGCTAAATGTCTTATGAATATTATAGGCAAAATATCCATATTCTTTTCTTCATCTTTATACACTATTCCCTGGTCTAATAGATTATCAACTTCAAAATCGTTGATACTTAGCTGTTTTTTAATAGGTGGTTCCAAATGAGATAGGATCGTATCGCCTGTTACTACAGTACTTATAGTTATCAAACCATTTGTATTGTTCTCAACCTTTGTTAAATAATCTTGTCCATTAAACGATGAATTGTTCGGATATTTATTATTAGGTACTTTACCAAAATAAGCATATTGTTTTTCAGTAGGTTTCTTACCATAATTATTGGTTAGAGTAACCAGTATATTTAAGTACGATAAACAATTATCTCCATCTATACCGCTATATAATTTTTCTACAACTTGCGAATTCTGATATAATTTGTCGTATAGTTTTTTTCGATCTTTAAATCCTCTCATAATATTTAGTGCCGCTTTCTCTT
Organism: uncultured Chitinophagaceae bacterium; assembly: GCA_964454275.1. Classification (GTDB taxonomy): domain Bacteria; phylum Bacteroidota; class Bacteroidia; order Chitinophagales; family Chitinophagaceae; genus CAYVXB01. The sequence goes on from CAYVXB010000027.1 coordinate 16,172, forward strand.
CATCCGTTCCTTGACTGGCCCCCATAGAGCATGAAGAAATGCTTACTAAATGAATCCACAGATCTTCGTCTGCAATAGACTCTATTACAAACGGAGGCATATTTTCGTATAAAACATCGAGTTTATTGCAATCACCGTTTGCTTCTTGAATAGCAAGCTTATATTTGTTAATAAAAAAGTTAGGGTCACTAATTCTAAAATCGAGATATTTTAAAAGTGATTCAAATTCATCATATGACTTTGTCCATAGTTCAAAAAGAACCTTTTTATCTTTTGATCTGAAATTAATATAAAAGCCTGTATGATATTGATCTTTAAGATCGATATTTAAGCCGATACCATTGTAAGAATCATTATTGTTTAAAGAGAAATCTAATATACCATCCGCAACTTTAAAATCAACAAATACCTTAATTCTCTTTCCAGTAGAAAGTTCAACCGGGACATAAGATTTAATGGATTGAGCAAAATCATATATTACACTGTAATAATCTGCTCTTTTAAAATTAATGTTATCACTGTTTTTATTATTCTTTATAAAGTCAAGTAATTTTTGAATTTGAAATATCTCTATATTTTTCGCATCCCCATCACTCTCAAACAACCCAATAACAAGACCAGGATCATGAATAGCATTCCATTGCAGTTTACTAAACGTACTACCACTGGGATAATCCATTACGTTGTTGCCTAATTCGCCTTTTTCAAAGCCGTATTGGCTGTCGAAAGTATGTTTGAGGTTGAATAAACCATGGCCTACTTCATGAGCAACCGTAGCCCCCTCAACTCCCCCAAAGGGGGAGGAAAATAAATAGCCAAATTGTTTTGCCCTCGGCATATCACCTACAACATTAGAGCTGCTTGCCTTTGGTAATACAAATAGGTAGATGGTTTTTTCTTCTACTGTTCGTTTGCTGCGGTAAGCATTATTTAATGCTTCCATTTCATCCGTAAGTGTGCTGAATAATCCGCTGCCATCTACTTGTAAAGCGCCATCATTATTGATGTCCCAACTGTTATCGCTAAAGTTGGCATCTTGCTGTACATCAAATTCTACAGCTATTTTGTTGTAAATGGCATTGAGTTGTTGAGCAATACTATTTTTATCGACTGTTGTTCCATTTACCGGAACCAATATTAGTTTTTGTTTTTTGTGTGAATAAGATGCAATCAATAGTTTACCGAATGATAGATAGTCTCCATTAGAGGATGCATTTGGATAAAGAGCATAAAGTTCTTGCGCATCGCCGGCAGGGCCACCTACTATGGTAATTTCATATTCATTATTTCCTACGTATTTACTTTCGAAGCGTGTGCCTTTTCCAGTAATAAAGCGTACGTTATCGGGCTTAACACTTCCATCTTTTATGTCTATTGTAGCTTTTATAAAATCAGTTTTTCCAGCTTCTATGGCTTTGGCACTTACATAATAAACAGCCTCGCTTCCAGTAGAGGAAGTAAGAGCTTCATACGGTTCTTTAAATAGTCGGCTCTTGTTGTAGAGGTCTTTCCATTGGTCAAAGGCGTATTGTTGTTGATTATGAGGAACAAAGCTTACTACTGCTTTATCAACTGATATGGCGTTGAGTTGTGCTGTATTTAGGTTTTTGAATTCGCCTGATTTGCCTACTTTGGTTACTTTTCCATTTTTGTCTATATTATAAATATTGCCTTCGCTGTCTTTTATGGTTGTGGGTAAGTTTTGTACGGTAATTTTTTTGGTTTCTCCATTTGCACCAGTTATATCAATTTGAATGGTGCCTTCCGTAGAATTCATTTGCACATGAATATCCGCTGGATTGTTAATAGGGAAATCAACCGTTATGTCTGCAGCATCTCTTCCATCTTTTACTTTTCCTACATCACCACCACCTTCAAATACTTTATCTAAGTCTCCTATTTGTTTTCCGGTCTTATCATAACTCGTTACCATAAAACCTTTAATCAGTTGCTTATCGGTGTTGAACACTACATTGTTGAACATGACTTTAATTCTAGCGTCAATTATGTTCAATATGTTCATTGTAAGTGCTGCGGTTCCGGAGAAGCTGCCATTGCTGGCGGATGTAAGACTGAGTATGGTTACTTGATAGTCGCCAACCTTAACAAGGTCGCCTACTTTAAGTGTTTCTAATTTTTTTTGATTACTGATATTGATGTTGGGTAGTATGCCGCATTGTTTGTTGCTGACACTGTCTCGGGGTGGTATGGTAAAGGCTCGCATGTCGCTAAACGTTGCACCTGCTCCTACGGTACAGATGCCTCCTACTCTATATTCATACGTATTACCTGCAGATACATCCGTTATAATGATTCTGTTCGTTTTTGTATTGGTACTAAACCATGTATTCCAGTCTCCCTTCTTTTTGTACTCAACGGTATATTCATACATGTTGGGATTTTCCGGCCATTCTAGAGTTACTGCTCCACCTCTTATGGTAGCTGATATTTGTTGAGGAGGATCGCAATTATCATTTAGCTGAAACCAATAGGTTTCTGTGTAGCCATCATTATTATATATACTATAGCTATCTATTCCTTGTTTAGCCACTGCTCTTATTCTCCAAGCATATCTCTTTCCGGGTAGCAAAGGCGGTTCAGTAGAGCCATATAATAATGTAGTAGTAGAAGTAGTAGTTTGATAAATGGGTTGGCTCATGAAGGGTACATTTTCAGGAGGCATGCCATTATCTAATATTTCATATAGGGAAAAAGTGTATTCTGTAATTCCCTTATTTGCAGCCCTTGGTGTCCAATTGAAAATAATATTTAAAGGGTCGGTATAGCGTATATTATCTCCTTTACGAGGAACATTTAACAATGGGGGATCGATACTTAAAATATTGATAGGAGACTGAATAGATTTGGGATCACTTAATAATCTTCCCGTAAAAGCATCTACTACATCAAAGCGAAAAGTGTACGTACCATCTGGTAAGCGAGGGCTTTTAGATAAAGCATTGTAGTCCAAACCAGAAAGCACATCTATATTAGCAGGATTAAAATAAATAGCTAAATCTGTTCCACTTAAAAACACGGGCACACCGGCATCTAATTGTATGATAGGCCCCACCACAGTTCTATTACGCAGATTCACTCTATTACTAACAATACTTAATTGTAAGCGTACACTGATAATAGGCTCTCTTATATCACTATTAGTAAGAACAAGTTGTAACCGAGAATCGCTGCCGGTATAATAGTCAGATAATGCTACACTATAAGGCGATTTAATAATTGTTTGAGAGCGGACTGGATATTGTGCAGTAGCAACTGTACAGTTGGAGTAAATAATTAGTATCGCAAATATTATTCTGATACTAAATAATTTATATCTATTTCTCTTATGACAAGCAGTAAAAAGTATTCTCATAATAATTCAACAGTTCGTTTATAGTCACGTATAAAAAGTTGTTCACATTACACGTAACAAAATCTTTTATTGAGTCCGTTAATACAAATTCACAATAAGCATTTCTTACTTATTACAAATACATACTAATGGCTCCTCACCATATGTTGATCATAGGAAAACACCAGCAATATTTAAGGGTTGATTTAACTAAATTATTAGTTATAGTTTATACCATATAGGATGGCCTATATGGATAGTTTGTTCAGAAATTGGGGTGCAAACGTAAAACTTTTTTTTCAAATCAAAAAATTATTTTTTATCCTCTCAGCAGAGCCTCTCATAGAAAACGCTGCGGAGAAGTAACAGCTAAGAGTTTTTTAACTAAAGTGTTGCTATTTATTTTTGCTTATCAACTAAAATCAATTATTTAAAACAGGAAACTTGAGTTAATTATTTTAAGTCTACAAATCAAAAGACTTCATTAAAAATTCTTTACAAAAATTAATACCCATAGCATTACACAATTTTGCGTACCGTTTTTAGTTTAATACATTGTCCTGTATAAACGGCTAATCCCGTTAAAATGCCTCCTATAATTCCTATAATTACAATAAGCAGTATTTGAGGCAACCCTATCATTAAAGCCACTTTATCCATTATTTTTCCTGCGTAATACGTATTAAAAAAAAGCGTTGTTCCAACCCAAACCAAACATCCTGCAATAAACCCAGCAGCAAATGAAGGCATTTGCCATTTTCTAAACGGAAGCATTACTCCAAGCATACAAGCAGGAATCACAAAACTCCACCAAGGTAAAATGGTAATGAGTTGAATAAGTAATGTAGTTGTTGCAATGATAAGTACACTTATTAATTTATTCATAATGATATATTTTTATTGTAAATGCCAAGTATTTTTAGCTTGGCGTTGAGCTTCTTTTTGATTGAGATAAAAGTTTAAACGGTAATATTTTCCAGCTAACCAATTTTCTGTAAAATCACTATAATGGCTACTTGCTGGATTCCCAGATTGGCCACCGGGATAGATGCCATAAGCGTTAGGTCTCTCTCCTAGTTCTACTATCATACGCCAAGATGGACCCGAACCTTCTGATAAAGCATTTAATGCTTCAGGATGACCTGAAGAAGCTATATTCATTTTACTAAACGCAGGTAATTGAGTAAGATGTATAATGGATATTTTATTGGTATCTCCCCAAGAGTGTATTGATTTCTTTACGTTTTTTATCTTTTCAAC
>CAYVXB010000028.1:0-1400 GCA_964454275.1 uncultured Chitinophagaceae bacterium
ATTTTTACACTAATACAGTTACTATCCTATTTACACAAAGTTTTAAATACTACCTATTAATTTACAAGGGTTCCAATATTTTCTTGAGATATAGCTTTCAGTAAATTACCAGGCTTATTCATATCAAAAACAATAATGGGTAAATTATTTTCTTGACAAAGCGTAAATGCCGTCATATCCATGATTTTAAGATTTTTTGAAATAACATCTGTAAAAGAAATATGTTGATATCGAGTAGCTGTTTTATCTTTTTCTGGATCAGCTGTATATATGCCATCTACCCGAGTTCCTTTTAAGATAACTTCTGCTTTTATTTCTATAGCTCTTAATGACCCTGCTGTATCTGTAGTGAAATAAGGATTACCTGTTCCTGCTCCAAAAATAACAACACGATTTTTTTCTAAATGTCGAATGGCTCTACGTCGAATATACGATTCGGCAATTTGTTCCATTTTAATAGCCGTAAGCAAGCGAGTATAAACACCTAATTTTTCCAACCCTGCTTGCAATGCCATACCATTAATTACCGTAGCGAGCATGCCCATATAATCACCTTGTGCTCTCTCAATGCCTGTCTCTTGCTCATTCATACCTCGGTATATATTGCCTCCACCAATTACAACAGCTACTTGAACTCCTAATTCAACAATTGTTTTAATTTCTTTAGCATATTGCGCCACCACCAAATGATCTATACCAAATGTTTTATCGCCCATTAGGGCCTCTCCTGAAAGTTTGAGTAAAATGCGTTTGTACTTTGTAGACATGATAGTAAGCTAAGAGTTGTATATTATATATGGAACATTACGAATGCAATATATCAAAAAATAGCACTTGGTATTGCAATCGATTCATCATAATACTACTACATTTAAACAGGTGATATTTCAAAACAATATTTTTTTTCTTGTATCAACTTTTCAGCAATACTTCTTCTAGCCCTTTTTGTATTAAAAGGATCTGTTTTAGTAAACCGTTTTACTCCTAGTAAAAGCATGCGTTGCTCATCTCCCTCTGCAAAAGCATTAATAGCGTCCTTTGCATGTTTATGTATTTTATCGGCAGCATCATATAAATACGTTTGTGTAATATCTTTATAAAGTGAAATTGACTGCTCTCCTAGTGTGTCTTTTAGCTTTAAGGTATGCATCAATGCACTTTCCGCAGCGTATGTATAGATAATCATATCCGCAATATGCATTAATATTTCTTGTTCCGATTCCAATTGCATCATGCATTTTTGTGCTGCAGCACCTGCCGTTATTAAAATAACTTTCTTAAAATTACTAACCAATTGATGTTCCTTCATTAAAAATCCTTCTTCAGCATTGAACTCTGGGATACTGAGTAATTCTTTTTGTACTGCCGCAGCAGCATTCATAAAATTCAGTCTACCTTTT
>CAYVXB010000028.1:1410-12830 GCA_964454275.1 uncultured Chitinophagaceae bacterium
CCTTTTATAGCCCGTTTAAGTAACATATCTACTATTAACAATCGATTGATTTCATTGGTACCTTCAAAAATGCGATTAATACGGCTATCTCTATAGGCTTTGCTAATGATATATTCTTCACTAAATCCATTACCTCCGTGAATTTGAACGCCTTCATCCACGACAAAGTTTAATACTTCACTCCCTAATACTTTAAGTATGGCACATTCTATGGCATACTCTTCGGCTGCGCCTAATAAAGATTGGTTAAATGGTTGTCCGTTTTGTAATAATTCTTTCTCTTTATCATCAATCCACTTAGCAGCTCTATACAAAGCACTTTCACAAACCCATATTTGTATGGCCATTTCAGCCATTTTATGTTGAATAGCACCAAATGTTGCAATAGGTTTTTTAAACTGCTCTCGAGTAGTAGCATATTGAATGCTCGTATCAGCAGCACGTTTAGCACCACCCAACGCTGCTGCACATAATTTCAATCGACCAATATTTAAAATATTAAATGCGATAATATGTCCTTTACCTATTTCGCCCAATACATTTTCTACAGGCACCTTACAATCTTGAAAATAGAGTTGCACGGTGGATGATCCTTTAATACCCATTTTGTGTTCTTCTGGGCCTTGTGTAAATCCATTAAGCTCCTTTTCTACAATAAAAGCAGTAAATTTATCTCCATCAATTTTTGCAAATACGGTATATACATCTGCAAAGCCACCATTGGTTATCCAACATTTTTGCCCATTTAAAATATAATGCTTTCCATCCTCACTTAACGTAGCAGTTGTTTTAATACTTAATGCATCGCTACCGCTATTGGGTTCTGTTAAGCCATAAGCACCTTTCCATTCGCCGGTAGCTAGTTTGGGAATGTATTTCTTTTTTTGCACATCGGTACCAAAATATAAAATAGGCAATGTTCCTATGCCTGTATCCCCGGTTGCTGCAACAGAAAAAGAAAATCCTCCACCCAAACCTTCGCTTATAAGTGTAGATGTTACAAAATCCTTCGCTAATCCACCATACTCTTCAGGCAAAGAAGATGATAAAAGGCCTTGCTCTCCTGCCTTTTCGAGTAGTTTAGGCATTAGACCCGGTTCTAATTTATCAATACGATCAAGTATGGGAATAATTTCTGTATTTACAAATTGATGGCACATATCATATATCATGCGTTGCTCATCTGTAAAATCTTCAATGGTAAAAGTGCTAAAGGCATTGCTTTCTCTTATAAGCCATTCACCACCTTTAACTGTTTGTTGTGTTGTTGTTTCCATAGTATTATTTATAAATAAAAAATTACTTTCTATTTTTTTATAGAAAAAAGCACAATAGAAAGTGCGATAAAGTTAAGGAAAGGTTCTTTCATCTTAATAGATTAATATAGTTTTGTTATAGTCATCGTTATATGTTTACTATTATTTGTTTTATCCTACTGGGTTTGTATGGCATATTGATTGCGTGTTACCATTATTGGTTTGCATCGATTCCTATATTTAAAATACCTGAAAATCAAAATGCAGCATTATTTTTTTCTATTATCATTCCTGCTCGTAATGAAGAAAAGAATATTCAAAAATGCATAGATAGTATTTTACAACAAGCATATCCCCCCAATTTATATGAAATAATAGTAGTAGATGATTACTCTACTGATAGAACAGCAGATATTGTGCAAGGTTTTTCAGCAAAATCTGTTCGATTATTGCAATTAAAAGATGTATTACTGAATGCATCTACTCATTCATATAAAAAAAAGGCTATTGAATTAGCCATACAGCACGCAAAAGGCAACTGGATTGTTACTACCGACGCAGATTGCACCGTTCTTCCAACTTGGTTAAGAACAATAAATGCATATCAACAAGCTACCAATGCTCGGTTTATTGCAGCGCCTGTTATGTACAAAACCAAACAATCTTTTCTTTCTATTTTTCAAACATTGGATTTTTTAAGCTTACAAGGTATTACTGCTGCATCAGCCCATAAAAAATTTCATACCATGTGCAATGGAGCTAATATTGCGTATGAGAAACATACTTTTTTTGAAGTGGGTGGTTTTAAAAATATAGACCATATTGCCAGTGGGGATGATATGTTGCTGATGCATAAAATCTATACGCATTATCCAAAGCAAGTTAAATTTTTATTGAGCCAAGAAGCTATTGTAACTACAGAGCCTATGCCTACTTGGAAAATGTTTTTTAATCAACGTATACGCTGGGCTAGCAAAGCAGATAAATATGATGATAAACGGATAATGATTGTGCTTGTTTTTGTTTATCTCCTCAATTTATTATTCCCTATTTTATTAATTGCAAGTATTTGGAATGATACGTATTTGATAAGTGCACTTATCTTTTTAGGCGCTAAAACTATTGTAGAAATTCCATTTGTTTGGCAAGTGGCTCGTTTTTTTAAACAATCTTCTTTAATGCTTTATTTTCCCATAGCACAACCTATACACATTCTATATACTTTAATTGCAGGATGGTTAGGAAAATTTGGGAGATATAACTGGAAGGGAAGATGGGTAAAATAATGTTTTCCGTTTTTGACTAGCTCTATTATTTCATATTTTCACAAAAAAATAGGTGCATAATCTTTTAGAAACTTTAAGAAAGCAATTCCCGATCTCTAATAAAGATTGGGAAGCATTTTATAACTGCCTTGAAGTAAGAACTTTCAGTAAAAAGGACATTATTTTACAATCTGGCAAAGTAGAAAATTATCTTTATTTTATCGAGAATGGCATAATCAGAATATTTGCAGAAAGAAACGAAAAAGAAATTACCATTGCTTTTGGATTTCGAAAATCTTTTTTTAGTTCCTATACTTCATTTCTTACTAGAGAACCATCTTATTATAATGTACAAGCTATAACGGATGTAGCCATTTGGGGTATAACTTATAATAAGTTGCAAAGAATATATACAGAAACGCAATGTGGGCAATTATTTGGAAGATTAGCTGCGGAAGAATTATTTATTAAGAAATCACAAAGAGAACTTTCTTTACTACAACTAAGTGCCGAGGAAAGATATCTACAGTTACTAAAAGATCATACCGAACTTATTCAATATATACCTTTACAATATTTGGCTTCTTATATTGGCATAACACCACAAGCATTAAGCAGAATAAGAAAGCGCATTTCTTAACTTACGTTCAGTGTTTGAACACTATATCTCCAGTAATTTTGTTTAGAATTAAATACTATAAATTCCATTATAAAATTAATGTTATACATTTATTAAAATGATGAAAATACTTCTATTTACAACTTGCAACGTATGGCTAACAGTTGCTATATACGCACAAACAACGATTAAAGGAACAATCCAAAGCAATAAAGGTAAACCTATTATAGGCGCTAGCATTAGCATCAAGGATAGTTATGATGGTGCCACTGCAGATTCTACTGGTCATTTTTCTTTTATTACGGTTGAGAAAGGAGAACACATAATGCAAGTATCTTCTGTTGGGTACAAACTTTATGAACAAAAAGTTATATTGGCTGATACAAGTATCAATCTTACTATTCGTTTAAAAGAAGAACCAAATGAATTAACCGCTGTAGTTATTACTGCAGGCAGTTTCGAAGCAAGCGATAAAAAACGTACTACTATATTAAGCTCCTTAGATATTGTAACCACGGCTGGCTCCAATGGCGATATTACCGGAGCTATTAAAACATTACCCGGAACGCAACAAGTGGGTGATCAAGAAGGGCTGTTTGTACGTGGTGGTACCAATGCCGAAACAAAACAGTTTATAGATGGCACCATAGTCAACAACCCCTTTTTTAGCAGCATACCCGATCTTGCACAACGAGGGCGCTTCTCTCCTTTTTTGTTTAAAGGAACTATTTTTACCAGTGGGGGTTATTCTGCATTGTATGGTCAAGCACTCTCTGCTGCTTTAATTTTAGAAAGTATTGATTTGCCTGATCGCTCTTCGGCCAATGTAGGAGTTACTACAGTGGGTGCCAATGCAGGTTTTCAGCAGTTAGCTAAAAATAAACAATACAGTTGGGGTGTAACTTATGGATATACTAATCTGACACCTTATTTTAAAATAGTAAAACAAAAACCTGATTATTTTACTGCCCCTTATTATCATTTAGCCGATGCTAATTTTCGTATTAAAACTAGCAATACAGGTATGTTAAAGTTTTATACCACTTTTGCTACCAACACGTTGGGGTTGCGTTTTAAGGATACAGATACAACCGAATTAAAAGATGCGTTTGGTTTAACAAACTACAATACCTACACCAATTTGAGTTATAGAGAAAAGCTGGGACTACGCTGGAAAATGGATTTAGGCGCTAGCTTCAGCTATAACATAGATGATGTAAATCAAGAATTACAAAACATCCACAATCAACAATTATTTATCAATAGAGATCCTTTTTTATTAAAAAACTATTCCTTAAAAAGTACCTCTAGTTTAGCACAAATAAAATTAGTGTTGGAACATAAGATAAAAGGCTTGAATACATTGCGCTTTGGAGGAGAATATTTATACAGTGCAGATAAAAACAAATTCAATGCGTTTGAAAATGCGTCTCATGATAACTTGAGCGCTTTATTTGCGGAGGGGGATGTGTACATAACAAATGATATTGCGGCTAAAATTGGTAGCCGACTAGAATATAGCTCCATATTACGAAGGGTAAATATTGCTCCTCGAATAAGCATCGCATACAAATTAAATAAAGGAGGTCAGTTTAGTTTTGCCTATGGTGATTTTTATCAAAAGCCAGACAAGCAATATCTATTATTGACGAATGATTTAAATTATTCTAAGGCTACGCATTACATTTTAAATTATCAAAAAATAACCAGCATGCGTACTTTCAGAGTAGAAGCTTTTCACAAAACATATTATGATCTTATAAAAACATATCCAACTATAAATAATAATGGTAATGCTTATGCAGGAGGTTTTGAGCTATTTTGGAGAGATAAGCAAACGATTAAAGATCTAGACTACTGGATTTCTTATTCTTATTTGGATACCAGGCGCGATTATTTAAATTTTCCACAACGCATAGAACCCAATTTTGCTGCCAAGCACACTGCATCATTGGTATTAAAAAAATTTGTAACTAAATGGAAAACGGGATTTAATTTATCTTACTCCTTTGCTACAGGCCGCCCTTATTACGACATTCGATATGATGGCACAAAGAATACATTTTCCATATTCGACCAAGGCCGTACCATTCCTTATCACAATGTAAGTTTTAGTTTAAACTACCTAACAAGCTTATTTCATAAAAAAGATTTTTCAGTATTGGTAGTTAGTTTAACAAATGTATTGGGTAATGATCAAATCTTTGGATATCGATATAGTTACAAGGGTGATCTAAAATCGCCTATAACGCCTGCTGCTAATAGGTTTTTCTTTATAGGCTTATTTATGAGTTTTGGTGTAGACAGAACAGAAGATGCTATTAATAATAATTTGTAAAGACCACTTTCTATAATTTCGAATTACTAAAATATATAAGGGCAAGAAAAAATGGGTATCTTCATCATTAAATAATTCATCTATTATGAAACCGTTTTTAATTATTTCAGTTTTAGTATTAACTTCTTTTATTGTTCCTGCACAAAGCGAAAAATATCAAGCGGTTATGCAAAAAAACATGGCACTGTTGGATTCAGCTAAAACCAGTGATCAACTTGTGCCGTTGGTTAGTGCCTTTGAGCGTGTTGGCGATGCAGAAAAAACAATTTGGTTGCCCTATTATTATGCAGCACTATGCCAAATTTCAATAATAAGAAATAGTATTCAACAAGGTGCTGCACAAAAAGATGCTACAGGTGTGGAAGCAATGCTTAATAAAGCGGAAGCACTTATTGCAAAAGCTGAATTAATAGATCCATCCAATTCGGAGATATATGTACTTAAGAATATGTTAGCTACAAATACTATTATGATGAACCCTATGGTAAATGGACAAAAATATGGCCCTTTAGCTGCAACGTATTTAACCAAGTCTATACAATTGGATTCTACAAACCCAAGACCTTTTATTATGGCTGGCATGAGTAAATACTATACTCCAGAACAATGGGGTGGAGATAAAAAGAAAGCGATGGAGTTATTTAAAAAAGCAGATATGTTGGATCAGAAGTTTAAGCCCGCTTCTGTATTACACCCTCATTGGGGAAGAATGTTGATTGATGTTATGCTGAATATGACAGCATCATCCATCAAGTAATATCCACGGTATGCAAGTTGCCAATAATTATCTCACTAGTGTAAAGTGGATATGCTCGTATTACAAAAGTTTGGGCGATAAAACGTTAGAACAAGTTCATGATCAGCATATACATGTGCAATACAATCAAAACTCCAACAGTATTGCCATTATTGTACAACATATGGCTGGCAATATGATTTCTCGTTGGACAGATTTTTTAACCACCGATGGCGAAAAGGAATGGAGAAATAGAGACAATGAATTTGAAATGCATTCAATAAATAAATCAGCATTATTAATTGAATGGGAAAAAGGGTGGAATTGTCTTTTCAGTAGTATTGATGTTTTAACAGAAGAAGATCTAATAAAAACAGTTACCATTCGTAAGGAGCCCCACACTGTTATTGAAGCAGTGAATAGACAAGTAGGGCATTTAGCTTATCATATTGGCCAAATAGTTTTGATAACTAAAATGTTATTAGATAATAATTGGAAAACACTTTCTATTCCAAAGGGACAGTCGAAGGAATTTAATACAGGAAATTTTCTACCCAAAAAATAACCAAAGCAAAAAGCTAATCGTCACTATTTTTATCTTTAGCCGAAGGCCTATATTCAACCAAATCGGGAACAATGTATACTCCTGAGCTGAACATACTACTCAACACACGCCTTAAAGCCTCTGCATCTTTTTGTTCTTTAAAGTTTCCTATACGCACTCTAAAAAAAGGAGAGCGATATACGATATAGACTTTCTGACCTGGAAAATGAGTATATAATTCTGCTTTAGTTTTATTGGCTAATGTTCGATTGTTTGTATTGAGCACTTGTACACGATAGCCACGAATTAAGCCACCAAATCTTGAAGAACCAACATTGCCACTTGCTTGCTGGTTTTGAATAAAGGCTTGTTTGGATAGAATATCTATTCGAGGATCTTGGTACACCAATATTGTTCCTACAGTATCTATTTCAATATTTTGACTTTTTCCAGAAAAGTTAAAAATCAATACTATGCTAATAAGTAAGCTATGTTTCATGCAAAGGAGTAATTAAAAACTTGGCAAAGTTACAATGAATTTAGGAACTGTGTAAGTACTATCATTCCCATAGAGTATTTATTGCTTCTGCAAAGGAGATTATAAGTCCTTTTTTATCCTTTTAACATTACCTCTTTCATTATTTTTATTTTGCTTGCGAATGAAACAGGTATTACTAATGAAGTATAGGGATCTCTCAGAATAATACATTCCTTATGTAATAATTTCTCCCTATGGCCGAAAGGACAAATCATACTATTTAATTTAAAATCCATACTGCATTAGCAATACCACAAAACGTAGTGTAGTGAAGCAATAGGCTTCTTTCATCCTTTAATATCCGTAATGCTATAGAATTCAAATGCGATAAATTTTTTTACGCCCTATAGCTAATATTAAAGCGATGGTTGTTACTAAGACATTTGCTCACATTACCCACCTACTGATGCAGAGCAAGCTGTTATTATAAAAATCCTCATCCAACGTATGATTCTCTGAAAAGGTCTAATAAGTTTTAATTATCTTGTTATTCAACTTTGTACATGTCGTCTATAAAAATTTTACAACAATACTGGGGCTACAGTAATTTCAGGCCTTTACAAGAGGATATTATTAATAATGTGTTAGAGCATAAAGATACATTAGCCTTATTGCCCACTGGTGGTGGAAAATCTATATGCTATCAAGTTCCTACATTGGTAAAGAATGGTTTATGTTTGGTTATAAGCCCTCTTATTGCATTAATGAAAGATCAGGTAGAGCAATTGCACAGCAGACTTATTACTGCGAGAGCAATTATTTCTGGTCAATCTACGGCAGTAGTAGAAGAAATCTTACAACAAGCGTCAAAAGGCGAAATACAATTTTTATATGTATCGCCAGAGCGTCTAGAAACTAAACTATTCAAAGCCTATCTTCCAACTCTACCTATTACTTTAATAGCTGTCGACGAAGCACATTGTATAAGTCAATGGGGATATGATTTTCGACCACCCTACTTACGTATTGCAGCGTTGAGAGCTTATTTTCCTATGACGCCTATTTTAGCTCTAACCGCTTCAGCTACACCTTTAGTACAAGAAGATATTTGTAAGAAACTGGCATTTAATAAAAATGCACATATTTTTCGTCAATCTTTTTCAAGGCCTAATCTACATTATACTGTAAGACAACCGCAAAGTAAAATAGAGACCCTTATTAAGATGTTACAAAAAGTAGAAGGCACAAGCATTGTATATGTTCGAAATAGAAAACGGACCAAAGAAATAGCTGCTGCGCTACAGCAACAAAGTATTAAAGCCGATTATTATCACGCAGGATTGACTACTGAAGAACGATCTGCCAAACAAGAGGCATGGATAAAAAATGATATTCGGTGCATCGTTTGTACCAATGCATTTGGAATGGGTATCGATAAGCCAGATGTGCGCTTAGTAGTACATATGGATATTCCAGACTGCTTAGAAAACTATTATCAAGAAGCTGGAAGAGCCGGAAGAGATGGTAATACAGCGTATGCTGTTCTTTTATATAGACAAGAAGATCTCAAATTACTAGATGACTTGCCCAATCAAAAATATCCTTCTATTGAAACGATTAGAGAAGTATACCAGGCCCTAGCCAATCACTTGCAAATAGCAGCTGGTCAAGGAGAAGGGTTGGTAGCTCCTTTTCATTTAAATGATTTTTTACATCACTTTAAATTGGATTTGAAATTATCTGTTAATGCATTAAAAGTATTAGAGCAAGAGGGATACATTTACATTACAGATGGTGCTTGGCAACCAGCAACCGTAGAATTTATTGTGGATAGATATACTATTGATGAATGGATAAAAATAAACCCTATATTGGAGAATATTACTAAAACGTTGTTAAGAACATATGGAGGAATATTTGATAATGCAGTGCCTATAAGAGAAATTCATCTTGCTCATATTCTATATGTTTCAATAGGAGAGGTGCAGCACCAACTAAAACAATTAAGCCAAGCTGGTATTATAAACTATATGCCTCGTAACGAAACAACATTGCTCACTTGGTTACATAATAGAGCAAATGCAGCCACATTAGAAATAAACTATAACAATTATTTTGAAAGAAAAAAGCAATATGTTGAGAGAGTGGCTTCTATGAAATTTTTTGTGACAGATAAACAACTATGCCGCAGTCAGTATATTGGTCAATATTTTGGTGATGAAAGCATTAAAAAGTGTGGGGTATGTGATAATTGCAAACAGGCAATAAGGACACATCAACAACAAGATACAAAGTTGCATACAATCATATTACAAAATATTCCTTTAAATGGATTGAACATCCAAACACTAATAAAAAAATTGAGTCAATACCCTGAAGAGCAATTCTGGGAAGCATTTCGACTATTGCAACAAGAAGGTAGATTAATAACAAAAGGAGAAATAATTGTAAAAGGTTAGCACAGAGTTATAAATCTTACAATATTATTTATCGAGAATATTTACAAGATGGTGCCGGCCTTTTAGCATAAATTTTTTACTCTGTTCAATGGCATCCATTATTTGATCTAAAATGGTTTCTGTAGGTAGGGTGTAATCTATAATCATTGGTTCTTTAAAGCGTATAGATAGAATAGATCCTTTTTTCTTAAAAACAAGCCCCTTTTTGTTAAAAGCTCTCCAAAAACCATTAATCACAACAGGAACTACTATAGGTTTATTTTGTTTTATGATATATGCAGTACCCTTGCGGCCTGGTGCAAATGGTTTAGTAGTACCTTGTGGAAAAGTAATAACCCAATTACGTTGTAAAGCACGCTCAATTTTTCTAGTATCTGATGGATCAAGACCTCTACGTACTTCTTGCCCCCCATCACGCCAGGTACGTTTTACCAATATGGCTCCTGCTAAGGTAAAAATACGACTCAAAATGCTTCCTTTCATAGTTTCCTCCGCTGCTACGTAGCGTATTCTAGTAAAAGGGTTTAACAAATAAAAAGGAATGCCCAACCGATTTTTTCTTCTCCATTTTACGGCGCAAAAAATATGTATAAACGCCATTACATCAGCAAAATAGGTTTGATGATTACTCACAAACAAAACATTCTTTCGAGGCAAGTTCGTTAAATGCTCTGTTCCTTGAATACGGATTCGATTTATTATTGCCAATCCTGGGTAAGTTGCCAACCCCACTATTAAATAAACCAATCTTTGTATAAATGCCCTCATCTTTATTTTTTTTATTTTTGATGATGTTCCCTGCTAATAGAGTAATAACCAACACTTCTACATGCCCTAACGAAATATCTTATCCATAAAAAAATAATCTTTTGATCAATTATCGAATGATCTATAACTATACTGTCATAACTTTACATCTTCAATGAGGTTGCAAAGTTAAATTATTGTAAACAATTATTGACCCAATAATATATTTATAATAATTTTAGTTTAAAAAGTACACATCACACATCAATTGATAGGCCGTGAAACAACGTATAACTACAATCATCGATTTTTTTTACCCCCCATTTCAACGTATAATGCCGCTAAAAACCTTTCGTTACGCGGCTTGTGGTGGATTTACAACATCGGTAGATATAGTCATGTACTTCATAAGTTACAATTTCATTTTATGTAAACAAATACTTTATTTGCCTGGTATTATGGCTATTAGCCCGTACATCGCGGCTTTATTTATGTCGTTTATAGTGAGTTTCCCTATTGGTTTTTGGTTGAACAGAACCATTGTATTTAATGAATCTATGTTACGAGGAAGGGTGCAACTAATACGATATTTTATGGTAGTAATCGTGTGTATGATACTCAATTATATTTTTATAAAGCTATTTGTTGAAAAATTTCACTGGTTTGCTACGCCTTCAAAAATCATAACCACCGGCATTGTAATAGTATTCAGTTACCTAGTACAACATAATTTTACCTTCAAAACAAATGTGAAAAATACATAGAGGGGGATTTTTTAATCTAAAAACGTTTCATATAATGTATGCTAAAAAAATGTACACAATAATTTTATGTTTGGCTCTAAGCTTTCAGCTATTTGCACAAACAAAAGAATCTAAGACTAACGAGATAAAACAAATAGTGCAGTCGATTAGTAAGAGTAAAAACTTTCAAAAACTGCTTTTGCGAGGAGATGAATTTGTAAAAGAGGCTTCTCCA
>CAYVXB010000028.1:12840-20398 GCA_964454275.1 uncultured Chitinophagaceae bacterium
AAAAGGGAGAATTGGTTAAAATGATTGAATCCATTGGCCTTTCTTATGGTATAAATGATATCGAATATTATTTCAAAGATGGAAAGCTTATCTTTATTTATGAAGTAGAAAACCATTATCCTACCCAAAAAATGGCCACTTCTTCTAAAATGCGTACTGTTTTTGAAAGACGTTTTTATTTCGAGAATGAGGAGCTTATTGATGTTAAAGTAAAAGGGAAAAAAAGATTTAAGGATGATGAAAAATACGATGTTGTACAATTACTAGAACAAGTAAATCAGTATAAGACACTTTTAAAAGCCAAAACTCAATAAATGCACGAAAAGCAGTTTTTTGAATCATAGAAGTGACAAAATTTCACTTTTTAAGTATTGGCATGAACATTGACTATACCTCAATAAAAATTATATTATATGGGAAAAATAATCGGTATCGACTTAGGAACTACAAACTCTTGCGTTTCAGTAATGGAAGGAAATGAGCCAGTAGTAATTCCAAACAGCGAAGGAAAACGTACCACACCTTCAATTGTGGCATTTGTTGAAAATGGAGAACGTAAAGTAGGTGATCCTGCAAAACGGCAGGCTATTACCAACCCGGTTAATACCATTATGTCAGTAAAACGCTTTATGGGTCGTCATTATGATGAAGTTACAAATGAAATAGGCCATTGGAGTTATAAGGCAGTGCAAGGCGATAACAATACCATTAGAATAGATATTGATGGTCGTTTATATACACCACAAGAAATTTCTGCTATGATTCTTCAAAAAATGAAAAAAACAGCAGAAGATTACTTAGGGCAAGAAGTAACAGAGGCCGTTATTACGGTACCTGCTTATTTTAACGATGCTCAACGCCAGGCCACTAAAGAAGCTGGTGAAATTGCTGGATTAAAAGTTCGTCGTATTGTAAATGAGCCCACAGCCGCAGCATTAGCCTATGGCTTGGATAAATCCGGTAAAGAAGAAAAAATTGCAGTATTTGACTTAGGTGGTGGAACATTTGATGTTTCAATCTTGGATCTAGGAGATGGAGTATTCGAAGTAAAGTCTACCAACGGAGATACTCATTTAGGAGGTGACGATTTTGATAAGGTAATTATGGATTGGTTAGCAGAAGAGTTTAAAAAAGAGGAAAATATTGATCTTCGTAAAGATCCCATGGCTTTACAACGACTAAAAGAAGCGGCTGAAAAAGCAAAAATTGAATTATCATCTTCGTCTGAGACAGAAATAAATCTACCCTATATTACGGCAGTAGACGGAGTTCCTAAGCACTTAGTAAAAAAATTAAGTAGAGCCAAATTTGAACAATTAAGTGATAAATTGTTTGAAAGATGCTTAAAACCTTGCGAAGCTGCTTTAAAAGATGCAGGGTATAATGCTAGCCAAATTGATGAAGTTATATTGGTTGGAGGATCTACTCGTATTCCTAAAGTACAAGAAATTGTAGAAAAATTCTTTGGAAAAAAACCACATAAAGGCGTAAATCCAGATGAGGTGGTAGCTATAGGAGCGGGTATACAAGGTGCCGTATTAACAGGAGAAGTTAAAGATGTTTTATTGCTTGATGTTACACCTCTTTCTTTAGGTATAGAAGTACAAGGTGGATTAGTAGACAAAATCATTGAGGCCAACACAACTATTCCAACTAAAAAGGAAAAAATATATTCTACCGCGGCGGATAATCAACCCGGCGTTCAAATACATATTTTACAAGGAGAAAGGCCCATGGCATCTCAAAATAAAAGCTTAGGTATTTTTAATTTGGATGGTATTCCTCCGGCACCAAGGGGTGTTCCTCAAATTGAAGTAACTTTTGATATTGACGCTAATGGTATTTTGCACGTAAGCGCTAAAGATAAGGGGACCGGTAAAAGTCAAAATATCCGAATTGAAGCTGGTTCTGGTTTAAGCAAAGAAGAAATTGAGCGTATGAAAAATGAAGCTAAAGCAAATGAATCAACAGATAAGGCAGCAAAAGAAAAAGTAGAAAAAATTAATCAAGCAGATAGCTTAATTTTTCAAACAGAGAAGCAGTTAAAAGATTATGGAGATAAAATTTCTGCTGATAAAAAAGTGCCTATTGAAACGGCTTTGAATAAATTAAAAGAAGCACACAAATTACAAGATGTAGCGGCTATTGATGCAGCCATGACTGAAATGAATACAGCTTGGACAGCAGCTTCAGAAGAAATATATAAAGCACAACAGGCAAGCGGTGGGCAAACGACTACGGATCAAACTCAAACAGAAAAAACAGCAACAGAGAATAATGATCAAGTTACTGATGCTGAATTTGAGGAAGTGAAATAACCATATTGTTTTTAACGTATAATAAAAGACATGGAATTTATTCTATGTCTTTTATATTTTAAATTGGAACAATTTAGATCAGAGAAAATGTATAACTAATCGTTTTCATTGCTAATATCAAAAAAATAATCCTTTTCTAAATAATTTTGAAAGGCATACGGATACAAAATTTTATACCTTCTACCTAAAGCTGTGTCAATATTCTAAAACTGAAAATGCAAACTACCAAACACTCCAAAATTAGTTGGCTGATGTTTCATATTGGGGTGCATTTTTTGAGGAGGCTCAAAACGCCATACACAGTCTATACGTAAAATTTTAAAAATATTATCCAATCCGGTACCTACTTCAATATAAGGACTGCCTTTTAAGGAACGTAACTGGTAGTTTGCAAATTCTTGCAAATTTAAGCCTCTATTTTCTTTAGATAGATCGCTCCAAACAGCCTTTACATTCCAAAACTGACGTATGCTACTCTTGCGCATAAAGGGAAGAAGATTTAATATTTTTTTTTCAAAATCATGTTCAATATTAAATCCAACATAGCGATCGGCAATGTATTCAAAGCGATTCATTAAGTTAAAAGTATTTTTATTATAATAATAAATTTCATTACCGGGATGTATTTCTAATAACATAAAGGGTAGCGCTTCACCAAAATATTTACCGCCATATACTTGATAATTTATTTTCCCCCAAAGCGGTATTTTAAAGGTTTGACTAATTCTAGTAGTTATTTTTTGGTACTGATATACACTACCTAATAACCCTGGAATACCTCTAGAGTAAGCGGCTTCAAATACAGGTTGGTTACTGCGTATTTTAAAATCTTTACGCCTGGTTTTTACTACTTTTTCACCAGGAGCATATCGTACTTTGAAACTCCATTCTGTATTAATGATGTCTTTCCCATTTTTAGAAAAAATATTTTTTTGGGGAAAGGGTTTAAAAGTTTCATAGTTGGTATTTGTAAATACAGTTTCTGTTGTAATGTTATTTTTCCATTCTTTTTTTACAAGCAGCTTTGCTTCATCCAATAATAAAAATTTTTGTGGTATGCCTGGCCTGCGAATTATTTGGCTGAACATATTATCTGTTGTTACATCTTCGTTGTTACTACGTAATCGCCCGTTATCTAAATCGTGTGTATAAGAAGCATGTACACTGTATCCTGTTTTTCCGGGAAATTTATACGTGGCATCTATTTGGCCTTTTAAAGCTTCGTCTCTAAACCCGTATGCTGCATAGGTATGTAAGCGTAAGTATTTGCTAAAGGTTTCTGTAGTGGCTATATCAAACCGCAATCGTATTTTTTCTAATTGATTACCGCTAATCCATTTATACCAAGGCCCTATTTCTATGACTCCTAACTTTTTTCTTCCATCAATAATAAAATGTAGTGTATTGGTATATGTTTTAAAGAGGGGCATGTTTTTAAGTGTATCAATCATTTTAAAAACCTGCTGTTCAGTTTTGGTTAACGTTTCTGGACGATTGTTTTGCCAATAAGCTGCATCGTGTAACCCAGCGCTATCGGATATAATATTTGTTTCTTTTTCGGAACTTTTATTTAAGGCTGTTTCAATAAATGGTTGATTGATTTGTACTTTTTTGTATAAACTGGTTTTACGAACAATAAAAGCCAGTTTTTCTTTTGATAAAAAAGATACATCGGTTATAAATTTGTCTTTTGCAAAGACCCAAGTGCTATCATTTTGTTTTTCAAATTCTTGAATAATGCTTAGTCTATTTACGTAATTAATGTTGGCGGTTGGAGAAATATTAAGTGTAATTTTTTGAATAGCCCATGTTTTGTTATGTATCCAACAGTCTCCAGAAAATGTATTTTCTCCTTCTCGTTTTGGATTGAAAATAAGGTGTAGATAAGGTTCCCCAGCAATGAATTGTGTATCTGCTCCTTTATAGTTATAATAGTTGTCCCCATTAGTACTTAATGGACTAATAAATTCCTTTCCAAATAATTGGATATAGTTTTCATACGCATTTATTTTTATACTAGCGCCGCCAATAAATTGTAAAATGCTTTCATTTTTTATTCCATTGGTTTGTGTAGCTTTTATTTCTTCTCTAACTTTTGATGATTTTTTGCTGTAGTAATAATCCGAAAGACTCTCCGTAATAAATACAGGTAAAAAAGGTTTTGTTTCAGTTGTACTATCTATATTATCTAAAATAAATCCAAAAGGTCTCAACAGCTTGTTGCTACTAAATTTCGCCTTGTTGAGGTTTTCTAAGTCTACTTCCATTTTGTTATACAACGCACAAAAATAGTTTTCGAATTTATAAGGATTATTTGCTGATTTGTGTGCTATAATTTTTTTCCACCAAAACAGTCCTTTATTAATTTTTGTTTTTACTATTACTATGTCCGTTTGTTTTGTTTGCTCAAAATATATAGTAATTGGCAGGGTATCTTTAGTAATATCTACAGGTATTAAGCGATCTTCAAAACCTACAGAAGAAACCACAAGTGTATCTTGAGAAAAATCATTGAGTGTAAGTCGAAATTTCCCTACACTATCGGAAATTGTTCCATAGCCCGCCTTTTTCCAATAAATGCTGGCAAAAGAAATCTTTTCTTTGGTAAACTGGTTGATAATAGAACCTTCTATAGATTTATGCTGTGCAACTAAGTTATTGCTATATAAAATGATAAAAAGTACGCACTTAAATCTTCGGTAGCATAACCACAACAAAAAATGGGGTATACTTTTTATATGTTTTTGATTCATGAAAATGATTCAATTTAGGGATTGTGATCTTCTAAAGAAGAGTGGTATCAAAGGTATGGAAAGTTTTCTTAGTGCGTTGTATTGACCTTTTTAATGTGTAAAAAATTAACTCTCACAATTCACAAAAAATATAACTAGTTGTGATAGAAGAGATTCTAAATTTTAAGGGAAGGTATTGCTTTTTCAACTCCTGTTATTTCAAACATTTAATCAGCCTAAATCAGTCCGATTGCAATTTAAAGACCTATGTGTCCACAAAGTCTTAGCATGATAGTTGATTTGTTGCTGGAAGAGACTGGTGTCCTGAGAAACGCCCGCTAGATAAGGATTCTAAGAAGAACTAGTTGCGAAGGGAGGATTCGAACCTCCGACCTTCGGGTTATGAGCCCGACGAGCTACCACTGCTCTACTTCGCGATGTATATTTAGATGTTAGAATGTACTTCCTCGAACACTCTATACATTTACTTTTAAACTTGAGCTGTGCGAAGGTATGGCTTTTCTCTATTTAAAAAAAATTAGAGATACCGCATTCATACATGGATTGGTAATAATGTATACAAGAAGTAATGTATTAATTTAACTTCTATCTCACTAATCTTTTATATATATTCTCGTATTGTGGAACAATGTGTTGTATATCAAATCTACTTGCTTGCATAAATGCATGATGCCGCATTTGTTCCAGTAATACTTCGTTTTGCAATAAGGTAAGGGTATTTTTGCTCATGCTTTCCACGTCTCCCACAGGACTTAAAAAACCTGTTTGCCCATGTATATTTATTTCGGGCAATCCGCCAGCATTTGATGAAATAACAGGTACTCGAGCTGCCATGGCTTCTAAAGCTACTAGCCCAAAACTTTCGTAATCAGAGGTCAACAAAAATACGTCTGATATAGCTAGTATTTCTTCCATTTGTTCTTGCTTCCCCAAAAAGCGTATATCGTCACATAATCCAAGTTCTCTACTTAATTGCTCCATAGCGGGGCGCTCTGGCCCATCGCCTACTAATAATAATTTACTTGGAAGTTGTTGATGTACTTTCTGAAAAATATGTATTATATCTTCTACTCGTTTAATTTTTCTAAAATTAGAAGCATGTAATAAAATTTTTTCGTTATTGGGAGCAATAGCTTTTCGAAAAGCATCGATAGGTTTTTTGTGAAACCGAGCAATATCCACAAAATTATAAACGACTTCAATTTCTTTCTTAATCTGAAAAAATTTATATGTTTCTTCTCGCAAATTTTTTGATACGGCCGTTATAATATCGCTTTCATTGATAGAAAAAGTTACCACAGGAGCGTATGTGCTATTTCTACCTACTAATGTAATATCTGTACCATGTAATGTAGTAATGACAGGAATATGGATATTTTCTTTTTCTACAATTTTTTTAGCTAAATAAGCGGCGGAGGCATGAGGTATAGCATAATGTACATGCAATAAATCCAATTTTTGATTTAAAATAACGTCTACCATTGTACTTGCCAAGGCTATTTCATACGGTGGATAGTCAAAGAGTGGGTAAGTAGGTACACTTACCTCATGATAAAAAATATTGGCATGAAATGTATTGAGACGTACAGGTTGTTGGTATGTAATAAAATGTACTGCATGATCTTTTTCTGCTAATGCCTTTCCCAGTTCAGTGGCTAATACACCGCTTCCTCCAAATGTTGGATAACATACTATTCCTATACGCATGTTTTTAATTTTTTAATGTGAGAATATGCAAATGTGCGAATAATTTGGGGTATTTTTTTCTTTGATTTTCTTATTGACGCATTTTTACATTAGTACATTTGTATTGCTATCTTTACCAAAAATAGATATACGTTGAATCTTACTATACATACCCAAGCATTACAAAAAACATATAGTGGGCGCACTGTAGTTAGTCAGGTATCTGTTCAGGTAAAACAAGGTGAAATTGTCGGCTTGTTAGGTCCTAATGGTGCAGGAAAAACAACTACGTTTTATATGGTGGTTGGCCTTATTAAACCAGATGAAGGGCAGGTTTATTTGAACGAAACAGACATCACTAAACTGCCTATGTATAAGCGAGCGCAGTTAGGTATAGGGTATTTACCACAAGAGGCTTCTGTTTTCCGAAAATTGAGTGTTGAAAATAATATTATGTCTGTGCTTGAAATGAAAAAATTAAACAAGCATCAGCGTAAAGAAAAACTCGAATCACTATTGAATGAATTTAATTTGCAACATGTACGTAAAAATAATGGCGATTCTTTGAGTGGGGGAGAACGTCGTCGAACAGAAATTGCAAGAGCATTAGCTGTGGATCCAAAATTTATTTTATTAGATGAACCTTTTGCTGGAGTAGATCCTATTGCAGTAGAGGATATTCAAATGGTGGTAGCTAAACTCAAATATCGAAATATTGGAATACTAATAACCGATCACAATGTAAATGAAACACTCTCTATTTGCGACTGGATTTCATCAACGCCTTCGAGTTTCAGGCCG
>CAYVXB010000029.1:0-18015 GCA_964454275.1 uncultured Chitinophagaceae bacterium
AAAAGTTAAAGCATTGTTTCAAAGCTCCCCTCCTTTAGAGGGTTTAGGGGAGGCTGTTTCTTGGATAAAAGGAAATGTTTTAGATACGATGTTTTTAGAGGAGGCGCTTCAACATGTAGAACAAGTTTATCACTGTGCTGCTACGGTGAGCTTTAATCCTAAAAAAAAATCACTACTCTATAGCGTTAATGTTGAAGGAACGGCAAATGTAGTAAATGCTTGTCTTGACAAAGGGATAAAAAAATTAGTACATGTAAGCTCCGTGGCTGCTTTAGGCCGTTCTAATCCCAATGGAATTATTAGTGAGCAAATGAATACTATAGAAGAGGTAGGTTCTAGTCATTATAGTAAAACTAAATACTTAGCAGAAATGGAGGTGTGGAGGGGAATAAGTGAAGGATTAAATGCAGTTATTGTAAATCCCTCGCTTATTTTAGGTGCCGGTGATTGGAATAAAGGATCAACAGAAATATTTCAAACGGCATATAAGGAATTTCCTTGGTATACGCAGGGTGTAGGAGGTTTTGTAGATGTAAAAGATGTAGTCAACGCAATGATGTTGTTAATGGAAAATGATGTGCAAGCAGAACGATTTATTATAAATGCAGAAAATATTGCTTTTAAAGAAATATTCACACGTATTGCAAATAGCTTTGGCAAAAAACCACCACATAAAAAAGTTTCTCCATTTTTAGCAGAGGTCGTTTGGCGGCTTGAGGCTATTAAAAGTAAAATAACTAGAAGGGACCCTTTACTTACTAAAGAAACAGCAAGTGCTGCTCAAAGTAGGAGGCACTATGATAATAGTAAACTAAAACAATTTTTTCCGCAATTTGAGTATACGCCTATGCAAGAAACTATTCAACGTATTTGTAAAGAGTTAAAGAAAAAATACAATTTATGATAAAGAAATTTTTTGTTTTTATCGTTATCCTGCTGATTGTAGCGTGCCATTACCACATACATTCCTCTACATTATCATTTAATCAACAAGTTGAACAGAATAATGACACTATATTAATTGGACGTGGATCGCTTTCTATACTTCAAACGGGAAGCTATAAATATTGGTACAACGCTTTTTATAAAAACTATATCGTTGATTCAATAACCACAGAGCAATTAAAGCCTTTATTTAAAGGCAAAACGATAGAAATATTTCTAGGCTCTTGGTGTAGCGATAGTAGGAGAGAGGTGCCCAGAATGATTAAAGTATTGAGCTATACTGGTTTTGACACTGCACATGTACAATTCATTTTTGTTGATCATGCTAAAAAAAGTCCACAGCACGAGGAACAAGGGAAGCATATTACAAATGTGCCTACTTTCATTGTGTATAATGGTAAAAAAGAAATAGGCAGAATAGTGGAATCTCCGCAAGTATCTTTAGAGAAAGATTTGCTATCAATTTTACAGTTATACCAATAAATTTTTATTTACACCCAATGAGATACTATTTTAAATTATTTATAAGTGCTGTTACCACAGCGGCAAGGGAAGCTATCGCACTTGAAATACCAACTATCTCAGTAGTAGATAAAGATTTTTTTTCTGTTGTTATTACTTTTGGAACCACAATTTCTGATCCTGGCCTCACCTTAGGGTAAAAAGTAAAGAATAGAAATTTAGAAATTTTATGAGCTTCTCCATTAGGGTAGATGATGTGTATATCACGTTTTCTAGTGCTATTTACTATCATACCACCAGCATTATTAATATACCCTTTTAAGGATTTTCCCTCAATATAGGGTTGTATAGAAGGATTATATACCATTCCACTTACTTTAACAGTGGGTGTAAGCTTATCTACTTGCAAAATATCTCCCTCCATTAAAAGAGCATCCTGAGTTGATCCAGGACGTTTAGTAATACTATTCAAATCTAATATTAACCGGTCATATATGGAGTTATCAATTGGATTATTAGATATGCTGTCTCTTTTGTTACTTATTGATGCTAATATTTGTTGTTTTCGTTTACTTATTTCCACAGCATTGCATAACCGCAAAATATATACAGCATCAGGGTTAGCCGTAGGTAATAACCCACCAGCTCTGCGTAGCAAAGTTGAAACCCGATCTACTTGGGTAGATAAAGCATACTCTCCTGGATATAAAACGGCACCTTCTATACGTACCCCTTTCTGTTTAAGGTAAGAAGGGTTCGTATGTACAATAATTTTATCAAACGGTTCCAGCACCATTGGTATCTGCATATCAAAAATATCTCCTGCAGTATCAATCTTAATAATACTTGTTATTGGAGTATTGAGATTCAGAGGATTCGCATCTTTTATTCGACGGGCTATTTCAATGCTACTGGAATACGCCTGTTCTGTAAAACCACCAGCAATTAATATTAAATCTTGTAAAGTCATTCCATCATAGTAATTATAACGATTGGGAATTCTAACTTCTCCCTCTATAGATACGGTAGATTTCCCTTTTAAGTCAAAAATTGATTTAATAGTTATGCTGTCTTCTTTTTGAAGTATGATATCTGGTTCTTTTTGAGATATAATGTTTGTTATATTGAAATTTAAAAAGGAGGGGGTAAGATCAGGTTTTAACCTCGCTATAATTCCTCGTTTTACAAACGCATCTTCTTTTAATCCCTGAGCACGTTCAATGAGCTGTAACAAAGTAAGACCTGGTTTCCATTCATAAATACCTGGCCTAAAAACAGCTCCTTCTATTCGTACTCTGTTTTCATATCTTTCGAGAATTTTACCAATAGTACATATATCAGCATTATGAGGTACGTAGGAGCTAAACTGTTCAGCAGTAATATCAACCACTCGTTTTTGTGTGCTTGTGCTTTGTATAACAGAAGCTGATGCAGCATAAGCCCCATCTGAAAAGCCTCCAGCAAACTGTAGGGCATCACTAAAATGTTCATTGGTTCGAATTTCATATATCCCTTGTCGTTTTACCTCACCTTTAATGGTAAGCCTAGTAGTGTAAGGCGGAATACGTATGATATCTTGATCCATTAAACGAACATTGTGTGTTTGATCTCCTTTCATTAAAAAGTCATAAATATCTAATGTATCAATAATTTTATTTTCTCTAATAATTTGTATGTTTCTGAATGAGCCGTTTACAGTTGGTCCGCCAGAGGCATACAATGCATTAAAAACTGTGGCTAACGAAGGAAGCGTATAAGTTCCAGGTTTTCTAACCTCGCCTAAAAGAGCAACTTTTATGCTGCGAATAGATCCTAAACTAATTTGGACTTTGGTTCGACCATTACTTATATTCGAATAACCGTTTTTCGTAAGTTTCTCTATAATACGATTGGTAGCTTGTTCAAAAGTTAATCCATTTACATAAATAATCCCTACATAAGGAACATTGATATTGCCATCTGGTGTAATTTTTAACCGATGATTGGCTTCTTGATAGCCAAAAACATCTATTACGATTTCATCATCAGGGCCTAATGTATAGTTCTTAGGAGTAGCCATCCGTAAATTAGGCTCAAATGTTAGATTACTTTTATTAAAAAGCTCAGCACCAAATATTTGTAGTTTATTATCTACTTCAATTGTAGAGTCTGTCTGTGTTCTATCTGTTGTTCTAGATATATTTTTTTCTATTGCAGAAGAATTGCGAGGGCTTACTTCTGGTTCTACTTTTGGAGATAGGGTATCTGCTCTGGTTTTAAGGGCTTGTGCTTCTATTGAACTCATTCCCCTAGCTATAGCCAAATTATACAAATCGTTTTCCGTGTACCCAGAGCTTTTAAGTTGCTTTAGTAGTTGAATAATTTGCGGATCGCTTATTTGTGCTGCTCGAACATTTGATAAATCGGAAGGGAGTCCTTCTTGTCCTATACTAACATTAGAAATGTATAAAGTAATAACCAATAAAAAAAATCTAATCCTCATTTTGTCATATTTTTTGCAAAGTAACGAGATTTTTTGTAGAATAAAGGTGAGGATACAATATAAAAAAGCGTACTAGAATGTTTTGGGAGGTAGTTTCTTAAATACTTTATATGGCATGTTACTTTTTGGAAAAAAAATTAACCATGCTGTTAAAAAAATAATAGCTACATCAACAAAAAAAGACTTATTCTGATTGTACCATATCTCAAGTGCTGCTTTATAGGGGGCTATTACTTTTTCGTAATATTCTTGTGGGGGAATTTTGCAGTTTGATAATAGATATTCTTCATCTCTAAATATTATCGAGCCTATACCTGTTATGCCAGGTTTTGAATCGTAAATTTTATACCGAATATTTTCAGGGTATGCATTAAAAGCCTTTTCTACCAAAGGTCTTGGACCTACGATGCTCATGTCTCCTTTTATAACATTGAGGATTTGGGGTAATTCATTAATTTTTGTTTTACGCAAAAATTTTCCCATAGGAAGTAACCTAGGATCGTTTCTTAATGTAATTAAACCGGTTCCTATATTGGGGCTATTTTGCAACATGGTTGCAAATTTATAATGTTGAAATATTTGCCTTTGTAACCCATTCTTTTTGGTAATAATAATGGTAATAAAAGAATTAAAACAATTGTTGAAAGTATAATATCAAAGAACTGTTTAATAATACAATACATAAGAATTACATTTTTTGGTCTAGATTTAAACCCGTATCTATATGCTGGAAATTAGGTAGCAATCTGTATAATAAGTTGACAATATCAATTTTGTTTACATTACTATTAAATAGATTTTCTAATTCTTTAATAATGTTATCTAGTTCTATTCTACTTCTACGAGGTGCATTTTTAATAACCCCTAAAGATTGAAATTGATTAAGTACTAATTCTTCATCATCAGTAAAAAATTCTTCATATAACTTTTCACCATTCGTATCACTTTCAAAAAAATAAACTGGATATTTATTTGATGCTAATGTAGAAGCTTTTTCTCTTGCTTCTATTTCACTGTTACAAATATCTATTTCAAAATTAAGCTCATTTAAAAAAGGTTCAACAATATCTGCGAAGCTGACTAAATCCTTTTTTGGATCAAGTTTTGGAAAGAAAATTTCTCCGGATTTACCCAACACACAAGCAGCCAAACATATTTGTCCAGATTCTTCAGGAGAAACAAAAAATCTTTTTACATCTGATGGGCAAGATAAGGGTTGTTTTTTCATTAACCTTTCTATAAATCCTGCTAATAAACTTCCATTGGAAAAAGCAACATTTGCAAAGCGGGCAGTAGTAATATTTAAATCGTTAGAGTAAGCTAGTATTACTTCTTCCATTAATTTTTTACTAGCGCCCATTATATTTACTGGATTTGCAGCCTTGTCGGTTGATACACAAAAAAAGTGTTTAGGAGGATTAGTTAATAATAAGTCTAAAAGTTTTTTTGCTTTAATAACATTATTATCAATCATTGCCTCAATGGAATATATATCTTTTTCACTTCTTACATGTTTATGAGCTGCAAAGTTTGCAATAATATCAAAAGGTGCTTCTTGTTTAAATATTTTATAAAAAACATTATCGCTAAAATTAATAGGGTAAGATTTAAAATCTTTAGGAAGCGCTATATCATTTCGACTCCTACAGTCTCTAACTAATTCTGTTAAACCATTTTCATTTATATCTACAATAATAAGTTTTTTGGGATGGTATGGCAATAATGCTTTAATAAAAGAAGATCCTATTGTACCTGCACCTCCAATTACTAGCATTGATTTTCCTTGAATGTTTTTTGTTAATTCTTTTTGATTGCACTCTAAATCTTCCTGCAATAGGCTTTTGGGGCGTTTTGTGATGTACGTTTTTATGAAAAAGTCTATGTCTGGTAAATGCATTTGAGGTGGTTTATTGTTTTGATAATACTTCCGTTATTAATGAATTAGATTAGCAGTAAATCTATTTAATCTTAATGTAGCAATAAGGAGCAACGGTCCTATTTTTAAAAGTTTATTATTTACACATTAGTTGTTTAATTTTTTTTATTAATCTCATTATATATAATTGGCTGGGTACTTTAAGCTTATTCATTTTCCAAGCTTTATAGATTTCTTTATTTCCAATAATAATATTTTTTAAATTTTTTGTACTTGTACCACCCATCCTCATTTTTACCAACGTTTGATTGAGAAAGTATGGTTTATATTGATGTATTTTAAATACTCGAAGCATAAATTCATAGTCTGCTGCAGTTTTAAATTGGGCTTGATACACTCCTATCTCATTATATATTATCTTCTTTACAAAAAGAGAAGGATGTGGAGGGATATTGCCATTTTCAAAATAATATTTAGACATTTTTTTGGTTTTCCAATACCGAACTATTTGATTGTAATTATTTTTTTTAAAATAAACGATATTTCCATAAACCGCATCTATATTGTTATTAATAAAACAAGTAATGACATTCTCTATTACTTTATTATCATAAAAAATATCATCGGAATTTAAAATGCCAATAATATCACCTGAAGCGATTTTTATACCTTTGTTCATAGCATCGTAAATGCCCTTATCTGGTTCTGAAATAAATATATTTATTTTAGCTTTATTTTCCTCAATTATTTGCTTAGTTTTATCTGTAGAAGCCCCATCAACAATAATATACTCAATATTATTATAGGATTGAGTTATTACACTGTCAATAGTTTCTTGCAATGTTTTTTCGCTGTTGTAGCAAACGGTAATTATAGAAATTTTAGGGGGGTGCATAAAATAGCTGGCTTCATATCTATTTTTTTTAGTGTACTTCCGCATTATTAACAATGGGATTCTCTTAAGCAAATTAAATCTAATGAAAACTTTTTTAAAAATTACATTATTACTGATAAGGCGAGAGGTAGTAGATTCATTTTTTGCATGTCTTCTATATAAGGTTAGCTGTTTTTTGATAAAATAGGGTTTAAAGAATAATTCTGCAACAAAACCAAGCCATATATCATGCATAGGAATATGCTTAGGAAAAGGTAATGCTTTAGATAAAATACTCTTTTTAAAAGCCATACAACATCCTAAATAAGAATTTTTAAATAAATTTTTTATTAGCCCTGGACCTGATTTTAGCTTTTCAAAAATAGAGGGTACTAAAACATTATTATTTTCATCAATTATAGAACAATCCGTAACTACAAGATCATATTTATATTTGCCCAAATATAGCTTAATCTCATTAACCTTATTATCTACCCAAATATCATCTTGGTCAGCAAGTATTATAATATCGCCTTGAGCATTTTTTAGTGCACATTCAAAATTATAAATTGGATTATGAAAAGTATTCTGAGTAATTTTTTTTATTCTTTTATCATTAAAGCTATCAATTATTTTTAATGTGCTATCTGTTGAAGAATCATCAGAAATCACAAGTTCATCAACATCAGTCAGTTGAATTAATATGGATTCTATTTGTTCTCGAATAAATCTTTCACCATTATATGTAGCCATACAAACTGATATCATACTATTTTAATGTGTTTATTGTTTTGTACACTCAAAATGAAGAAAAAGAAATATATAAATGGATATCCTAACACATGAAAGGGAAATTTAAGAGAGTGAAATATTAGGTATATCATTATTAATCCAATAAAAGCCAAATTTGTTTTAGCAAAAATTTTCTTTATGGCTAACCATAGTACAGTAAAATATAGCCAAAAAAATAAAATAAAGGGAATAATACCCACATCATCCGCTTTTAGTACTCGTTGGGCACCAGAAAAATCTGTTTCATCTTGTATTACTGGAGGTACAAAAAGTCCATTACCCATTATAGAATGAGGACTAAATAAATATTTGTATGTTTCGATAGCTGAAATTGAGGATTCATTATCTGTTACTGTTTTACCAAATGCATAATTGTACATATCATTAAGCTCATTTGAAAATAATAACTGACTTAAAGCAATAACTAAAGCTAGAACACTGAGCAACATTATAAATTTAGTAAAGTTTTTACTTAGTAATTGAAGAATAAAAAATAATAAAACCAGCGCAAAACCTCCTGCCGTAGCAATGGAGAATGCAAGAATGTAAAAAATTACATATGATGTAATTAGGGCGATTTTTTTCCAGCCACTTTTGATATAATAGCTGATCATAAGGCAGGCTGGGGTTAAAAAAAAACAGGCTATATGAGGCTCATAACTCCAGCCCGCAAAAGAGCCAAATTCTCCAAAAAAGTTCTTAACTTTTATATAGCTAGACAGTATGACAGTTAAATAAAATGGATTGCTATAATATTGCCCCGAAGATTGTTCCTGCCTTTGCTGAAAATCAATTCCATAGATACCAACATTATGCCAAGATTCTGCATTAATTACCCCAAGTTTTAAAAGAAAAAATGTTAGCACGCTAATGAGTACTATGCTATTGCACAGCAAAAAATAGGGTTTTACATATTTGCAAAGAAATTGATCAAATTTACTATCACAATAATTCACATAAATATCTATTAAAAAAAGTAAGAATGCGGGTATCAAAAACGGCAATATTAAAAACAAAAAAACAGAATACCCGCCATTAATAGGGTATCTAAGCATTTCAAAGCTAAATAGGATTGTTAAGGGCAGTGCTATTTTATTAAAGGTGTATTGAGTAAATATAAACCCAAGAGCTGTTTTAAGTATCAATTTATACCCCCTCAAAAAAATATAGACAAGTAGAAGAAAAGTAATTCCAGCATATCTAATAATAGATAACCCAGGAAAAATAATATTGGGTATAAAATTTAATACAAGGGAAATAGATATTAGTAATAATATTCTTTGATATAGTAATATCAATTTTAACTTTCTTTCTTTATCGTAATTAAAATATGTTAACATCCTCTGAATCTGTATTAAATTAGTTATTTCCTCTTTTTCCCTACAATTATTATTTGATTGGAAAGCCAGTATGAGAATAGATTCAATGTTAATAAATTGATATACTTTATCCGATTTCTGGAAAAGAATTTAGCCTGCTTATATTTAAACGATGGGGTGATGAATTGGTAATCTAATTGAGCATTGTTAGCCAAATGAACAATATCTTTTTTACAAAAGAATCTCAAATGCGTTTTATCCAACACTCCCTCTTTAACATATTTAAATGATCCAGTAAAAATAATTTTTGCAAGCGTAAATATGTTTCTAAAATTAGGTATACTTATAATGACAATACCATTATCTTCCAAAAGTTCAGCAGTGCTCTGATTTAGTATAGACCAGGGATCCTGCAAATGCTCTAGCACATCAGCAAAAATTATCAAATCAAATTTTTCAGATGTTTTAAGTTTTGAAAACGCATTTTCAACTGAATCGGGATAATGCTTATCAATATTATTTTCAGACATCAACTGTGCATAAGGTTCCAAGCCCACAGTATATTCTGCAATGCCTTCTTCTTTAAGCGTGTGCAATAATATGCCACTGCCACAACCTACTTCTAATACTCTTTTAAATTTTCCGTTTTTTTTTATTATTGCAAATACATCTTCTCTAAAATAGGAAAAATACTCTTGCCCTTTTTTAGTATAATAATTAGTTACTTCCATTTGTTTGTATTTTTATTAACTTATTTTGTTTTTTTGAATGTACTGCAGATAATTATTTTTTATTTTTTCTAAAGAATGTTCTCCAAAAAAATTATTCAATCGATGCTTATAATCATCTTTAAAAACAACTGGATTATTTAAAAAATATTGCAACATATCTTTTAATTCTTTACCTGTAGAGGCAACTTTTAAATTATCAAATACCCGACCAAACTCTTTTATATTACCAGCTTCGGGTTCACCACAAAAAATTACTTTTTTCTTAGCAAACATACAAAGTATATTAGCATCGATTGAAAATGATATAATGATATTAGAATCTGCTATATCTTCTTCTAACATTCTATTATGAGATAAAACAAAATTTGGAAACGGAGTTTCTAGCATTTTTTTCATTTTTGATGTTGACGCAGGATGGTGTCTAATAAGTATATTTCCCCCTAAATAGTTACTACTCATATTATTAAATACTTTATACGCCAATTCAATTTCCCAAAGAGCTCCATTTCTGCCAAGAATTAAAATATCAAATACTGACTTTCTTGCTTCACTAATTGCTTGAAGTTTATCCTCCATACCAATTGCAATTTGGAGCGGTAGACCTAACGGTTGCACAAATAAATTTGGAGCGGTTGCCTTGAACAGCAGCTCTTCTCGTTTACTACATGATAATACATGGTTAGAAATGGCTGGGAAGTAAAAAAAATTACCTTCTAGTGACGATCCATGCTGTAGCACTGTGGTGTTGTATCCTAAATAGTTGAGTGCATCAATATGTACTGTAAAGAAGAAGTTATTGTCGCACATAAAAATATTTACTTGCTGGGGAAAGGCAGAGAGAATAAATTGTTGAGATTTTTGAATGGCATAAATTGCTTTTATATACTCAAAAAGGAAAAGTAGCTGATCACGTATTGAAGCGACTTTTATTGCCTTCAAGGTAAGCAAAGGTCCACTATACCTAAAAATAAATTGTATATTTTTAATAAATGCATGGCAGGTTGGCGCTAATCCAATAAAGGCAAAAGAATTTCTTAATAATTTTTGGTTAAATAATTCTGATACACCAATGATAGAGAAGGTTTGAGAATTTTGCATTAATTTTCCGAGATAAGTGTATGCTTGCCCTGTTACATAACTATGCTCTCCATATAGAGTAATATTACCCGTGGGTAAGCATTCTCTCTTTTTTATAAAAGCTGTAATAATCCATAAAGTAACATGAAATATTATTAAAAAAATTAATGCAAAGAACATTAATAGCGTACATTTTATGTATCTGGTTTGACCATAAGAATATGCCTCAGCACTAACGTTTGTGTTTAATTTATACAAAGAGTAACCTTGCACTATTTTTTGAATAGCTAGCGTATTGATTTTTTTTAATGCCTCTTCGTATAAACCCAATAAACAGTTTATTTTTTTCTTCTTTTGAAGGGCAAATAGCTCTTGGCTAAACCTTAATATTTTCTTATTATACATTATCGATCTATATCATTTCAACTAAATTACTGCTTTCCTATTAGACCCTTCGCATAAACTTAACATGTGCAGATACAATAGAAATTTATACTTGCTTTTTTAGAATTTTTATTCCCCTAAATACTACAATACTCATCATTAAAAGTTCAGAACAGCAGAAAATAATAGTAGCGCCTAATAATCCAATTTTTTTTACAAAAGTAAGCATCAAAACAAGGTGTATAATGCTTACTGTTATGGAAATTTTGGAAAGATGAAATGCAGCACTTCTATATAATATAACATTTGCAAAGTAAAAATAGAAACTCTTAAATAAGAAGCCAATTAATAGTATGCGGTAATAAAAAACAAAACCTTCATACTTTTTAGAAATAATCTTTTCAGCCAGAATCGGAAACAAAAAGAACATTCCTATAAATAGTGTACTAATAATAATGGTATATATTTTAAAATAGCTAAAATAATTCTTGGTGAAGCGT
This sequence comes from uncultured Chitinophagaceae bacterium, assembly GCA_964454275.1. Taxonomy (GTDB): domain Bacteria; phylum Bacteroidota; class Bacteroidia; order Chitinophagales; family Chitinophagaceae; genus CAYVXB01. Next base: position 11,443 of record CAYVXB010000029.1, read on the forward strand.
TTGTCACCCTTATATTTATATATTTTAGGTATTAAAGCGTTGTTAGTAGCTGCAGCTGCAACCGCCAAAATTAATGCCAATTGAAAAGCTAATGCATAAATACCGGAAAGATGGGAGCCTATTATATTTAAGATTAAAATTCGATCCATACCACCTCTTAACCATAAACTCAATTCGTGTGGTATTAATGCAACTGAGCCTTTTAAAAATCTTGTTCCCTTTTTTATATTGCTAACTAAATGAAAATTTAGCAGCAGCGCTTCTTTTCTGAAGAATATTAAACAGCAAACCCCTGATAGCAATAATCCTATTAGCCGTGAAAGATAAGACCAGCGTAAGGCGGCAATAAAAAAAAAGGTAAGTGAAAAATCGATTACATTTTTAACCAATGTTAATTTTAAAACCGTTTTGGGCTCTCCTCGTATAATGCTGCTATTCACTTTATACGAAACTAATGTTTCGAAAAAAGCAATTGTTATTAACAGTAAAGCATTTAATTTAGATTGAAATATTTCTCGTACTATTCTAAAGTCAATACAGGCAAGCAATAGCAGGATAATTGTAAAAAAAAGTAAAATGGATACAAGGCTGTTAAAGTATTGTTTAAGTAGGTTTGGCTCTGTTAACTTTTCTTCTCTACTAAATTGCACAGCAACATAGTTATTTAGGTTCAATGCTATAATGAATAACAAAAAAGATATACCACTAGTTAAATTGCTTAATATACCAAATTCTTCTGGCAACAGATATGCAGTTAACAGGGGAAGATAAGCTAAGTTTACGCCTTTTAAAAAAACTTCATTTAATAAATAAATGCCACTATTTTTAAAAGGAAATGCCTTAGCTAAGTTTTTATATTTTTCAATAACACCCATAACCCGCTAGGAAATTAATTCGATACAACCATAATTTTTATTTACACTCAAATGCCGATGAATACTAAATCCATTTTTTGCTATTCCTATTGGATCTAGGTAACGACCTATATAAATTCTATCTCCATTTACATCTGTATCACTGCACCACACAAAATCATTCTCCCATAAATATTCATGTGCATGATGGTAGTATACAAAGAAAGTATATGTACAAATTAGAGCTGAGGGTAAATGTGATTTGTTATCTGATATGTCATTAATTGCTTTACCTCTGCTTTCCTTTATTAATTCTTTGTTCAGCAAATACCATTTATAATCTCCAAAAGGCAAGTAAGCAAATACTTCTTTTACATACCAATCTTGGTTATAAAAACAAGGTTCTCTCTCAGCAGGATTTATACCATAAAAGCCTCTTCGCTCCATAATAGTAATAGAATTATCTTGAGCATTTTTAGGAACAGCCAATACAAGTAAATGTGTATCTGCAACTTTATATAGCTGTTCTTCGCTATATGGAATAACTGGTATTGTATCTTTTGATAAAGAAGATGGGGAAAGACTTAATTTATCAGCAATTGGAATCAACTCTTCAACCCCAATGAAATTTTTACCTAATATTTTCTTCGCTCTTGCAGGTAACACCATAAATTGTTTTATTAATTAATTTCCATTTGCTCATAATATTTAATCGCATTTTCATACGTACTTACATGACCCAATGTTTTGTATTTTTCTATCCTTTCAAATTCATTGTCTAAAAGCTCTATTCTTTTCCCCCAAGGCATTTTTTGAAACCAATCTGTATTTGCAGGAGCATTAATAATATGAATAGAATGTTCTATTTTTTTTTCTTCTAAGACTTTTAGAAAAGTAAGAAACGCCCTATATTGATGATAATGTGTTGCTACTAAAATAATTTTTTTCCAACCCTTTTCTTTACAAATAGTTATTACTTCTTCAGCTTGTTGTCTAGTATGTTTAGATTTAGCTTCATGAATAATTTGTTCGTGCTTTACACCTGCAGCCAGAATTAAATCATAACATTTTCCGAATGGGAAGCTGCCGTAGCTTTCATTTTCAACTCCACCAGAAAATACTAGAATGTCTGCCCATCCTTGTATTACTATAGAACAAGCTTTGTGTATTCGTGTAAATCCATCCCCTTCTAACAATACAACAGCATTTGCCTTTTGCAATTTTTGTGTGTTGGTTAAAATAAGAAATTGTTCTTTGGCTGTCATCTGTTATAGATTATTCCAAAAAATTGGTTCATTTACATCAATATCAACTTTTGCAGTTTTACCAATTACAACCGATTTGTATTTAGGCAAAATGCCTAATGCTGGGCGTAAAGTAGTAATGTCATCAGCCGTTATAATTTGCCCTTGTTTGATAGCACGTGCTGCATACAACCCTCTACGTTGTACTGTTACAGTTTCGGCTTCTTCTTCTACCACAAATTTTCTGGTGCTGCCCATTGCAATTTCAAGCTGACGGATGTGTTGAATCATTTCCGTCATTTCAGCAACATCCATTGAATGTGGATGATCGGGGCCAGCATCTTTTTTATTTAAAGTAAAATGTTTTTCAACAACACAACCACCCAATGCAATAGAACCAAGAATAACCACATCACCAGCCGAATGATCGGAGTAACCGGTTAAAATATCAAATGCACTTTGGTAAGTTTTTAAAACATTAATGTTTGCACTTTCAATCATTGATGGGTAGTTGGTAATACATTGCAACAATATCAGTTGATTGTTTCCTGTTGCTTCAATAGTTCTGATAGCATCATCAATTTCAGATAATGTAGCATCACCAGTTGCCAAAATCATTGGCATATTTTTCTTAGCAATATATTCCAGCATTTCAAGCCAGGTAATTTCGCCAGAGCCAATTTTTATAAAAGGAACTTTCAATTGTTCGCATAAATCAACTGCTTCAAAATCGTATGGAGAAGTAGAAAAATCGATGCCAATTTTAGTACAGTATTCCATAACCTCTGCATGCCACTTTCTCGGAAATTCAGCATCTTTAAATACTTCATTTACTGGTCTGCCCCAGGTACCATGTACACCTTTTAATTGCATACGTGCAAAGCCTTTAGCAGAAACAATTTTTTCTGAAATAAAACTTTGAAATTTTGCACAATCGGCACCAGCCTCTTTAGCTGCATCGCACAATTCTTTTGCTTTGGTTAAACTTCCATCGAAGTTGGCACCAATTTCGGCAATGATGTATGACGGATGTCCGTTACCAACTAATCTTTTACCAATTTGTATTTCTTTGGGAAATGCTCTACTCATAAGTTGCTTTATTTAAAATTGTTGAATTGTTTTGTGTAAAATATCCGCTTGTATTTTTGCCTCATCTAAATTCCAGTAATTGGTTTTTAGTTGAATCATACGAGGTTGTAAATATTCTGCATTGGGGCATAAGCCTTTTTCATATTGCTGCCATACACCTTTCATTTGTTGAACTTGTTGTAAAAACAAAGGTTCAAAATAGGAAAGTTTCCAGGCAGCATAATAACCATCGCCACCATTTTCTTTAAACAAAGTTCTAAATCGGTACCATTCAGTTTCAGGATTATCGGTGTTTAAAACCAGGCTGTAACTCCAGTAAGAATTAATACAATAATCGGGTGTATGCTGTAATGTTACTAAATTGCTTCCTTTAATAGCTTCATTAAAAAGCACTGCTGTATTTGTTCTTGTAGCTACCAAATCTCCTGCACGTTCTAATTGTCCAAGTACAACAGCTGCACATAGCTCACTCATTCTATAATTAAAGCCCAATGAAACGTGACGGCTATAATTTGGATCTTGAATATCATCTCTGGTAATCTTACCTTGTTTCGCACTTACACCAGCATAACCCAAACTGCTGAAGCGTCTTGCATTGTTGGCAAGCTCTTCACTAAAACAGGTAAGCATACCACCTTCTCCAGCAGTTAAATGTTTACTTGCCTGAAAACTAAAGCTGGCAAAATCGCCAAACTCTCCAACAAACTTTCCTTTGTAGGTGCTGTAAAAACATTCAGCATTGTCTTCAATTAAACCAATATGATGTTCTTTACAAATGGACAAAATTTCGTCATATTCAGGGGATAAACCATACAATGCAACGGTGATGATTGCCTTTGTTTTATCGGTAATTTTTTCTCTGATTGAAGCAGGGCTGATATTAAAAGTTGCTCTATCAACATCGGCAAATACCGGCACTGAATTATTTTGTAACACGGCTAGTGCTGTGCTGCTCATCGTTAAAGGTGGCACAATTACCTCATCACCGGGTTGAACATTTAATGCAGCTAACGCAGTATGTAAAGTAGCAGTACCATTAATATGCCCAATTGCGTATGGCACATGAAAAGCTTTTGCAAAAGCAGCTTCTAATTTATTATTGTAAATACTGTTTTTAGATGTTTGAAATGCATTATCGAGCACTTCACTTACATACTGTCTTTCTAAGTTTGATATACGTTCCATAATTTATTTTTAACTGTACATTGCACTACGCTTTACGTCGCTATTTATTTCGGCAATTGCTGGATATTTTTTAAGTAACTCAAAAATATCATTCATTAAAAAAATAGTACCTTCTTTGTATAAATGGTTATACACTTCAGTTACCATTTCATAATCCTTAACAGTGTCAATCGTCCAACGTAAATAAGATTTGTTTTGTGGGTATGTATAATTTTGATTTTTAAATAAAGTTGGGTTTCTATAAAAAAATTGAGTTACATGTTCTTGTTCAAATGTATCTTGTGACTTTAAGTATGCTTGTTCTAATGCATTAAATGTAAATACTTCTGTATCCAGCCCTTCTGGAAAACTGGGCGGATTATTATTGTAAGCAAAATCCAGTTGTTCGTTCAGCAATAAATGAATAACAGCATCAATAATTTCTGGGTCTTTAAACGGATCATCTGCAGTAATACGAACAACAATATCTGCATTATACTTTTTTGCGGCTTCGTAATATCTTTCTAGAACATTATTCTCACTACCTCGATAAACAACAATACCATTTTCTTGCGCCCAGTTTTCTAAAGCATCATCAGTATTATTTATAGTAGTTGCCAAAATACTTGTACTAATTTTTTTGCTGTATGTAAGCCTGTTGAAAACATGCCATATTAAAGGCTTGCCAAATAAATCTGCAAACACTTTATTAGGAAGTCTTGTGGAACCTGTTCTGGCTTGTACTATAGCAACAATGTTCATGCTAGTTAATATTGGGGTCTACATGTTGCGTTATTAATTTTCTAAGATCTTCTACAGATAGCCATTCTGTATTTTCTCCTGAATTATATCTAAAGCCCTCTTTAACTTTTACTGCTTTAAAATGGTTAATATAATCGGTTATAGACCATTTGGCCGACTGAGGTAAAATGGCATAGTATTTCCCTAAATCATAAGTAGAAAAAGAATCAGAGGAAGTAATCATTTCTTCATGAATTTTTTCTCCGGGCCGTATACCTACTACTTCATGTTTGCAGTTAGGGCCAATTGCCATTGCTATATCTGTTATTCGATAAGAAGGTATTTTAGGTACAAATAGTTCTCCCCCCCATGCCGTCTCCAAAGCATGTAAAACCATATTAACTCCTTCTGTTAAAGAAATATTGAAACGGGTCATATTAACGTCTGTTATAGGCAATACACCCTTATCACGCTTTTTCAAAAAGAATGGTATTACAGAACCATTAGAACCCATCACATTACCATATCTTACTACAGAAAATATAATCGGATTAGCTCCTCTTATATTATTAGCTGCAATAAATAATTTATCTGAGGCAAGTTTAGTAGCACCATATAAATTAATAGGCGCTGCTGCTTTGTCGGTAGATAAGGCTACTACTTTTTCTACATTAGATTCCAGACAGGCATTAATAATATTTTCTGCACCAATAATATTGGTTTTAATACATTCCATCGGATTGAATTCCGCTATAGGAACATGTTTCATGGCTGCTGCATGAATTACATAATCCACTCCTCGTAATGCTCTCCATACTCTGTCATAGTCTCGAACATCTCCAATGAAATAACGCATTGCAGGATAAGCAGATTCAGGAAATTCCTGAGCCATTTGAAATTGCTTTTGTTCATCACGAGAAAAAATAACGAGCCTTTTGATATTTGGCCACCTTTCTAGTACAATTTTAGTAAATGCTTTGCCAAAAGATCCTGTTCCGCCAGTAATGAGGATGCTTTTATTATTTAAATCTAACATAACTATTATAAATTTTAATGACCCTCAATTATAATTAATTCTATAATCTTCCATCTACTAATTTTCTATCAAGAAATGCTTTTGTATCAAATAAAACTGCGCTATAACCATTTTTAAGTGCCTGAAAACCAAAATTAAGAAATTCATCATGGGCTACAGCTAAAACAATAGCATCATATTTCTGATCAATATTATTAACTAGTGCTATATTATATTCATGCTTTACTAGCTGCTCATCCGCATGTGGATCATAGACATCCACTTGCACGCCAAATTGAACAAGCTCTTTATAAATATCTATCACCCTCGAATTTCTAATATCCGGACAATTTTCTTTAAAAGTAATACCTAAAATTAAAGCCTTTGATCCATCTATCTTATGCCCTTTTTTAATCATTAATTTTATAACCTTGTTGGCTACAAACATGCCCATATTATCATTTAC
>CAYVXB010000029.1:18025-20054 GCA_964454275.1 uncultured Chitinophagaceae bacterium
GGATGATAACCCAACGATTCTGCTTTATGGGCTAAATAATATGGATCTACACCAATGCAATGTCCACCTACCAAGCCTGGCTTATATTTTAAAAAATTCCATTTAGTAGCAGCGGCTTCTATTACATCATTTGTATCAATGCCAATGCGATCAAATATAAGCGCTAATTCATTTACAAAGCTAATATTTACATCTCGCTGTGCATTCTCAATAGCTTTGGAAGCTTCTGCTACTTTAATGCTAGGCGCTTTGTGTGTTCCAGCGGTAATAATGCTTTTATACAAATCATCTACAACAACTGCTATTTCAGGCGTAGAGCCTGAAGTAACTTTTTTAATTTTGGTTAGTGTATTTATTTTATCTCCCGGATTAATTCTTTCTGGTGAATAGCCGCAAAAAAAATCAAGATTAAATGTTAAGCCAGAAGTTTTTTCTAAAACAGGTACACAATCTTCTTCGGTACAACCCGGGTAAACAGTAGATTCATAAATTACAATATCATTTTTCTTTAATATGGCACCTATCATTTCAGAAGCTTTCAACAAAGGTTTTAAATCTGGTGCTTTAAATTGATCTATAGGTGTAGGAACCGTTACAATAAATACATTACACTGCTTTACATCATCACTATTATTGGAAAAAGATAAGCCATCCTTCTTGCTTGTTGCTTCTTTTAAGCCTTGTAAATTTGCTTCTTGGGTATGATCGTTTCCTTGTTGCAATGCTTGAATGCGATTGATGTTAATATCAAAACCAACAGTTTTATATTTCTTCCCAAATTCAATAGCTAAGGGCAATCCAACATATCCCAAACCTATTATGGCTATTTTGTGATTTAGTAATTCTGGCATATTTTATTAAAGTAAAAATTCAAAAGTCAAAACTTGTATTTTCCATTTTTAATTTGGGCTTTTTAATTTTTAATTGTAGCGCCTTGTGTAGATTGGTTAATCATATACTTAAAACTTAAAAATATCATTATTATAAATCCAGCTACAAATGCGCCTATTATGGCACTTATCAATTTACTTGTTTTGTTATAGTCAAGAGGTAATATAGGCGTATCAATAATTTGTATAACGGGTGTTTCTTGTGCCAATACCATTTTGGCCATACCTAAATTTTTTAGCACTTCGCCATACACCGTCATTAAAACCGTTTTGTCTCGGGTAGCTATTTCTGTTTGTACGGTGGCCACTCTTTTGGTAGGGTTAACATTAATATCTTGCGATGCGGCAGCCACATACGTTTTATAATTCATCATTCCTAAAATAGAATCTGCTTGTCGCTGTAACTTATCTACATTGGACTTGGAGCGTCTGGTTTTAGCATCTACATAAAACTGCAAGGCTTCATTTACCAATCGTTCAACAAAATATTTAGAAAAATATTCATTTAAGGTTGTACATTTTACCTCAATAAAACTTAGTTTTTTGTCAGGTTTACCAATAATAAGATGTTCTTTAATTAGATCTTTATAGACTATATTAAGTACGCTATCCTGTAACAAAGCTTGCTGTACATTTAACTTATTTGGGGCTGTATCAAAATGAATAGTACTTAATGCTTTCTTCTCTTGCCACTTTTCTCGCCATTCATAGATATCTAGATAATGATCGGCAAGGGTTTGAGTTTTATTGTTAATAGTAGTTAGCGTTAATAAAGTGCGCTGTATCATTAATCGAGATTTTAAAAACTCATTAATATTATCTCCTTGAAACAACCCCGATCCTCCTGCACCACCTAAATCAATACCAAATTGAGAAGCCAAGCTGGCGTATGACCCAATACCACCAGATTTAGTATCCTCTAAAATGAAAGTAAGTTTTCCTATATACTCCGTTTTTTTAAAGATGCGTATAGAAATCCAAGCCCACTGCCTATAATACCAGCAATAACTATAATCCACCATTTACGAAGAATATATTTTAACCATTTTGTTATTTTTTGAAATAGTTCGGTTAATGATATTTCATCGTTGGGATTTGTTTGGCTAACTGTATTTAGTGCTTGTTGCATAAAGTATCTA
>CAYVXB010000030.1:0-19323 GCA_964454275.1 uncultured Chitinophagaceae bacterium
TTGACATTGAGAAAATGGAGGTATCGAACTCAAAATTTCAGGCATGGTTGTTTAACCCATAAATTAGACATTATATAAGTTAGACCAAATCCCCGATGGTTTCAAAAAAACCCTCGGGGATTATGCGAAAGAAAACCATTCGTCAACATAAAATAATATTAACGTAGATAATATCTATTTAAAATCCTCATTAGTATTCAAAAAACAATCTAGGCTTGATTGTTTGCTGGAGTGGTAGTACTTGTTGTTTCTTTTTTCTCTTTCATGCCTTCTTCAATTTCGCGCTTTGCACTATTTTTTGCATCATTAAACTCCCGAATTCCTTTTCCAAGGCCTCTCATAAATTCAGGAATTTTACGCCCACCAAATAAAATTAGTACTGCAAGAATGATTAAAATCCATTCGCTGCCACCAGGCATGCTTAATAGTAAGGTTATATTTGACATAGTCATATTTTTTGTAACAGCAAATGTAGGAAGGTTTTAGGAGTTGATCTAATAAAAAGTGTCATTCCTAGACAAGCTCAGAATGACACTTTAATATACTTTTATAGTATCTTTTACATTCTTTTTTCCTTGATACGAGCGCTTTTACCGCCTCTCTCTCTTAAGTAAAACAACTTAGCACGACGCACCTTGCCTACTTTGTTTAATACAATTGATTCAATATTTGGAGAGTATAATGGAAATAATCTTTCTACGCCAATGCCATCAGATATTTTACGTACTGTAAAGGTTGTTGTTGCGCCTTTTCCTTGACATTTAATCACATCGCCTCTAAAGGGCTGAATACGTTCTTTATTTCCTTCTATAATTTTATAGTTTACCGTAATGTTATCACCTGCTTTGAATTTCGGTAAATCTTTTTTAGCAACTAATTGCTCGTGTACAAATTTTACAGCGTCCATGATTCAGAATTAAGGATGGCAAAGGTAAGGCTTCGGTAAATAATCTCCAAAATAATCATCGAGCTACATTCACAGCTCGTTTTTCTCTGATAACCGTTACTTTAACTTGCCCTGGGTACGTCATTTCAGTTTGAATTTTTTGAGCAATTTCAAAACTTAATTTATCACTATCGCCATCAGATACTTTATCAGCCTCCACAATCACCCGCAACTCTCTACCAGCTTGTATAGCATAGGCTTTTTCTACCCCTTGATAACCCACTGCTAAATTTTCTAATTCTTTTATGCGTTGTAAGTATTGTTGCATAATTTCTCTACGTGCACCAGGTCGGGCACCGCTTATGGAATCACAAGCTTGTATAATTGGAGAGATTACATATTGCATTTCTACTTCATCATGATGGGCGCCTATAGCATTACATACAGCTGGATTTTCACCATACTTTTCTGCCAACTTCATTCCTAACAACGCATGGCTCAACTCTGTTTCTTCATCAGGCACTTTTCCAATATCATGCAAAAGACCTGCTCGTTTTGCTAGTTTAGGATTTAATCCCAGCTCAGCAGCCATAATACCACAAAGATTTGCTACTTCACGACTATGCATTAATAAATTCTGTCCATAAGAAGAACGGAAACGCATTTTACCTACAATGCGGATAAGATCTTTATGTAACCCATGTATACCCAATTCAATAACAGTACGTTCTCCTATTTCTATAATTTGATCTTCTAATTGACGACGTGTTTTTTCTACTACTTCTTCGATACGAGCTGGATGTATACGACCATCTGTAACCAGTCGTTGTAAACTCAATCGAGCAATTTCTCTTCGCAAAGGGTCAAAGCATGAAAGAAGAATAGCCTCTGGAGTATCATCTACAATCAAATCCACTCCTGTAGCAGCTTCTATAGCTCTAATATTGCGCCCTTCTCTTCCAATAATTTGACCTTTTATTTCATCGCTTTCTAAATTAAAGACAGTGATGGCATTTTCTATAGCCTGTTCTGTAGCTGTGCGTTGAATAGTTTGTATTACAATTTTTCGAGCTTCTTTATTAGCTTTTTGTTTAGCATCATCAATAATTTCTTGTTGTACAGCCAATGCTTGCGTTTGTGCTTCTCTTCTTAAGCTCTCTATTAATTGTTGTTTTGCTTCTTCTGCACTGAGTGTAGCTATTTTTTCCAAACGACGGATATGCTCTTCTTGATGCTTTTCTAATTCAGTGCGCTTTTGATTAACAACATCTATTTGACGATTTAAATTAGCCTTAATGCTATCATTCTCTTTGGCTTGTTTATCTAATTGCTCTACTTTTTGATTAATACTTTGCTCTTTTTGTTTAATACGGCCTTCTGCATCTACTATTTTTTGATTTCGTTGCAATATGTCTTTGTCGTGATCTGCTTTTAATTGTACAAATTTTTCTTTGGCCTCAAGTAATTTTTCTTTTTTTAATGTTTCTGCTACTGTTTGTGCGTTTGATATAATTTTTTGAGCTTGTTTTTCGGCCTCTTCTGTTTTTTGTTTTGTGTTCTTGGCGAAAATAAGTTTACCCATTACTAAGCCTATAAGTAGGCCACCCACCCCAACAATACTTATAATTATAGGATCCATTTCTTGAATAGTTTTGTATGTTTATAAATAGTCGCTCTATGTTTATACTATACAACATTTTTAAGCGTTTAGGAGCGAAGATAATAAAATTGACTTGCTTTGCAGAACAAGCATTATGCAATTTTATGCTAAAGGAATCTTTAATTTAAAAAATAATGGAAATTGATATAACTACGCTAAGGGATCTATCTATCTTCAGTGATGGTTACAACCAATCTGTTTTTGATACATTGAATTATACACATACAGACGGTGGAAAAGTGTATTTAAAATGGATATACGTGCATCCCCTAAATAGTATTGAAAACATTATGGATGTGCAAAAAGGATTGCAGCATATTCTTGCAAACGAAAAAAATTGGACCAATTCTATTACCAATGGGACTATAATGGTTATGGAAAAATTTTTTGAGACAACGATAGAACGCATTCCTAAATATCCCAATGCCATTACTAGTTTAAAATATCAGTGGCTGCACTCATCAGATTATGGGTTAATCAAATACTCCCTTGTACATTTTGTTCAATTTGTACAAGAGTTTAAAAAATTAGCAGTTGTACTGTTAACAAACAGTGCATCTAAAACATTAAACAATATATGCAGCCAAGTAACTACCTTATTAAGTGAAGCGCAAACAGAGCAAGTATTAAATTTTAATATAGACCATTCATTAACCGCTATAAAAATTCTTCGTGTAACTCACTTCATTCAACATCATTTTAAAAATAAAATAAAAACGCTCATCGAGCTATACTATCAACTAGATGCTTATTATAGCATGGCTATGGCAACAAAAAAGAATTGTTTTAGTTTTCCAAGTTGGCTTCATGCACATCAACCCATATTTAAAGCAGAGGCATTATATCACCCGTTGTTAAAAAAACCGGTTGCATATAATATAGATCTAGAAGATCCTAAACCCTTTTTATTTTTAACTGGCGCAAATATGACTGGGAAAAGCACGTTTATTAAGGCTATGGGCATTATTGTGTTTTTGGCTCATTTAGGCATGGGGGTTCCTGCAAAAGCTGCTACATTAAGTTTATTTGATGGAGTATTGAGCAACATACAGGTTACAGATAATATAATTAATGGCGAAAGTTACTTTTTCAGTGAGGTACAGCGGATTAAAAATACTATTGTAAAAATTAGTAATCAAAAAAGCTGGCTAATATTAATTGATGAATTATTTAAAGGCACAAACATACAAGATGCTTTTCAATGCTCCTCCACAGTTATAAATGGGCTATTAAAAAGCAGCCGATCTTTATTTATTCTATCCACCCACCTATATGAAATTGCCAATGATTTAGAACAAAAAGAGCATATTCAATTTAAATTTTTTGAAACTCAAATAAAGAATAATGAATTTTCCTTTACCTATGCTTTAAAAGAGGGCATTAGTAATGATAGGCTAGGGTTTTTAATTTTGAAAAAAGAAGGAGTTGTAGAGTTGCTTGAGAAATTAAATTGAGCAGCCCCCCAAAACGCATATCATATCTGTAAGACCCAGTACTAACAATTACAAATAATATCTATTTTGTTCTATTTCCTGCCTTACCGCATCGGGCACTAGATATCGAATACTTTTTTTTTGTTGTACATTTTCACGAATATATGTTGCAGATATATCAAGCATTGGTGCATTTAATATTCTACTATTGGGAGGCATTATTTTATTTGTTAATGGCGCATGCATTCTTGGGTATATAATAAAATTATATTGACGCTCTAATTGCTCATAATTTTTCCACTGAGGCAAACTCAAATAGCTATCGCTGCCCATGATAATGGAGAACATATGTTCTGGATTTTCCAAAGACAGATGCTCAAGTGTATTAATGGTATAAGATGGTTTTGATAATGCGAATTCAACATCACAAGCCTTTAATCGATTATCGCCATTGATAGCCTTCTCTACTAACCGCAATCGAATATGTTCGTTTAATAACTGGCAACCTAGTTTGAGTGGATTTTGGGGAGAAACAACAAACCAGACCGTATCAGTATCCGTATTTGTTAAAACGCAATTTGCAACAATTAAATGCCCTACGTGAATAGGATTAAAGGATCCGAAATATAGGCCAATATGCATAATTAAAAAACATATAATTTTTAATGCCGCTAGTTTTAAAAACATTTACCATAAGCAATACCATTAAGAGTTATTGACTAGAATCTACCCATATCATATTAGCTTCACTCAAACGCAAACTTAGCTGGTATCCCGCTATGCTAACAGAAATAGGATCCCCTAATAAAGCTATTTGATCAACTCTAACAGTTTCTCCGGGCACACAGCCCATTTCCATCAACTTGATATACATATCGTCTTCTGTAAACGACTTAATTATACCAGACTCTCCTATTCTCAATTCAGATAATTTTTTCATATACAGCTCCTGACGCTATACTGCGCATGGGTAAAGGTAGAACATAAAATCAATTTGAGTTTATGTTTGAGAAGTAATCGCTTATTTCTTTTTTCTATAAAAAGAAAAATGTTACTTTTAGTTTTTAACTAAACATAACAATATAAATATTTTCTTATGATTAAACTACAAGTGATTGGAAATTTAGGAAAAGACTGTGTATCCAACAATGTAAATGGTAAAAACGTCATTAATTTTAGTGTAGCACATACAGAACGCTATAAAGATGCCACCGGCACCCAAAAAGAAAGGACTATTTGGGTAGAATGTGCTTATTGGACAGATCGTGTAGGAGTTGCTCCATATTTAAAAAAGGGTACTCAAGTTTATGTAGAAGGAGCCCCAGATGTACGTAGCTATACTACAAATGATGGGCGTTCTGGAGTCTCCTTAACTTTAAGGGTATTGAGTTTGCAATTAATCGGTTCAAGAAATGTAAACGATCAAAACATAAATAATACTACGAATGATGCTGGAGATATAAACAATCAACGAACAATAGAAGCAGGCGCGGTAGCCTCATCTGAAACGTTTGATGATTTGCCATTTTAAGGAAGTAAGCAAATGAAAAAGAGATATCGATTGATGTCTCTTTTTTTTGATAGGTAACTTCCTACAGAGTAATCAATACTGATGAAGGGATTATTATACATACTTTTAAGTGCTCCTTTACTAAGCTATACGCAAGAAAATGTTGACTATGAGACGTTTTTACTACAACGCATAGAGGCATTGCAAATAAAAAAAGATAGTTTTTACTATAAAGGTATGTTTCCAACATTTCGTACCAATGGAGGCAATACCAATGTAGTCAAAGAGGATAATACTATTTTTTTTACTGCATTAATAGCCTTTACACTACAGCAATGTAAAAACGATTTTACCTCAACACAACGGGCGATATGTGATAGTATTATAGAGCGCACAAAAAGAGCATATCCATATTTTCAAAATCTTAATGGAAAACCAACCTATAACTTTTGGCCCAATAACCCACCAACCATTTTTCCAAACAATTGGTTTTTAAATTTATTTAATCGCTCACAAGCCTTACCAGATGATGTTGATGATACTGTGATAATTAGTTTAATACAAAACACCTCAGATAGTATTCTGACTATTTTACAAAAACTAATGATTAAACATGCTAATGCTACAGATAGAGTTACGAAAAGCATATATAAAAACTATAAACATATACCAACATATTCAACTTGGTTTGGAAATAAAATACCTATCGAAATTGACTTTTCTGTTTTATCCAATGCTTTATATTTTATATATGATAAAAAAATTTGTCTTGTTAAACAAGATAGTGCTACTATTACTTTATTATCATTAATTATTAAAAACAATAAACATATAACAGACGCTGCCTATATTTCTCCACAATATGCTCGAACACCCATTCTATTATACCATATCGCTCGATTACTGGGTCGATTTAATATTGCGATACTTGATTCTTTAAAGCCACGTTTAATCAAAGATTGTTTTGACGCATTAAGTTGTAGCGATAACACAATGGATTCTATATTATTAGAAACATCTTTAATGCGGCTAAATGCATTATTTAAACCCACTAAAATACCCGGCTCTTTTAGTGAAATAGAAAAAAGTCGTTTTATTTTTTTTATAGGAACATTTACATCTATGTTCTCTAATCCATTTAAAAGAATATTTATGTCGAGTCCAATGTTAAAATATTACTACAGTTGTCCAGCATATAATCTAGCCTTGCTTTTAGAAAACATGGTGGAGAGGCGACGCAGGAAAATATATTCAATAAAAGAAACTACTGATTAGAAGAATGAGTATCATGAATAACATCCATACTATCTTCTACATGTTTTATTTGCAATGGATTGATCATTTGTTCCGAAAAAATTTCTTTAATTTTGGGTAGCTCTTCGGGTGTATTTAATCCAAAGTAATCCATAAAAGATTTCGAGGTTCGGTAGATCAATGGCTTTCCGGGCAACTGCTCATTACGGCCCTCAATGATTATAAGTTCTTTTTCCAATAATTTTTGAATGGCATAGTCTGTATTTACACCACGAATGGCTTCAATTTCGCCTTTAGTAATAGGTTGTTTATATGCTATAATGGATAATGTTTCTAATGCTGCAGTAGATAATCGTTTAAGAAACTTTTCTGCATTTAATTGTGCAACTGTTTTATAAAAATCTTTTTTAGTAAGAAACTGAAATCCCCCACCCGTTTGCTTTACCTCAAAAGGGTAAAATTCTGCATTATACTTATCAACAATGGCCTCTGTAGCTGTTTCTACTTGATCAAGCATAATTTTATCTTCCATAAAACCAAATGCTTGATTAATAAGGTCTGTCAACTCTATTGTAGTAAGCGGCTTGTCGCTTGCAAATATTAATGCCTCAATATGTGGTATAATGTTTGAGAGTTCCATATGTTAAATAGTATTAGTCAGTCGCTATTGGGCCAAGTTAAAATTCCTTTTGTTTTTCCAAAACCTTTAAAAAGCCTAAATGTGTCGTGCTCATTTTCCTTTATATCAACATAAACCCAAGCCTCCATCGATTTTTTCAATTTTGTTCTATCTATTGAAACACACTTGGTTTCAGGGTATTTAGCAAGAAGAATATCTACTTTATTTGCCAATTCATTGGTCAAATACATCCAATTTTCTAAAAGCTGAGATAATTGAAGATATAGATTTTCAGTGCTGCTACCATAAAGAAAATCATTATTGAAAGGAAGTAAAATGCCTTCAACTTCAGGATGCAAACAAGCACCTCCCCCAACCTGATTAGTATAAAATACGCCGCTTTGTTGAAGAATAATTAAGTATACACCTTCAGCATTCCATAATTCCACTATTTTCTTATTTCTATTCCTCATCTAGTGTTCCTTTCTTATCCCTGTAAAGCAGCTGCGCCACTCACAATCTCAGTAAGTTCTGTAGTAATAGCAGCTTGTCGAGCCCTATTATAGGATATGCGTAAACTACGCAATAATTCATTGGCATTTTCGCTAGCCTTATCCATTGCTGTCATCCGTGCTCCATGTTCAGAAGCTTGAGCATCCAAAACAGCTTTATATAACTTTGTATTTAATATTTTAGGGATAAGTTCTGAAAGAAGCCTTTCTTTTGTAGGCTCAAAAATAAAATCCATTTTAGAAGTGTTCAACTTTTGTTCGATTTTAGCAATAGGTAACATGCGCTCCACCGTAAAACACTGAGTAGCAGCATTTTTAAACTCGCTATATACTACTTCTACTACATCAAATGTATTATTTGTGAATGCTTTAATGGCCTCTTGAGCACATTGTTGTACATTCTCAAATTTTAAATGAAGAAAAATGTCCTTAAACCTAGCATCCACAGGCTTATTACGACGTTGAAAATATTCGAACCCCTTCTTACCAATAGCCCAAATGTGCACTTGCCCTTTAGCATCTTGAACTGCATATTTTTCAGCTATTGTATTGCGTACAAGTTTTATTAAGTTCGTATTGTATGCACCACAAAGACCGCGATCACTAGTAACAAGAATGATCAACACCTTTTCTATAGAACGCTCCTTGGCTAGAGGCGAGATCGTTTCATCTTCTGTATGTTGAATAATATTGCTTAAAATGTTTTGCATCTTCATAGCGTATGGCCGCATTTGAATAATAGCATCCTGTGCACGCCTTAATTTGGCTGCACTCACCATTTTCATGGCTTTTGTGATTTGTTGTGTACTTTGTACTGATTTAATACGATTTCGAACTTCTTTTAAAGCGCCGCTCATAACTTAATAAATTGTGTGCAAAGATATCTGAATTAGGGAGAAAAGTCAATGAAATGAAATTTAATACAATAGCGGGAATGCCTTTTCTAAATTCAATTTAACCTAATTGTGAAAAAGCACGTTTATTTAACCAATTTTTTAATGGTTTTTTTATTATTTGTTGTGAAATATTGTTCTAAAGCAGCTATCATACTAGGAGCTTGTGGTTGAGGCACTTTTATATTGAGCACAAAGCCAGCTTCTTCTACAGCCTTGGAAGTATTGTTACCAAAAGCTCCAATCTTGGTGCCATTTTGCTTAAAAGAAGGAACGTTATCTAATAGGCTCTTTACGCCACTTGGAGTAAAAAAGCAAATAACATCATAGGAATTTTTGGTTAAAATCTCCCTCACATCATTGCTAATGGTTTTATACAAGAATGGAGTAGCGAATTCACAATTATTAAACTTTAACCACCCTACAATTTCATTATCCTGCTGATTTTCTGAGCAAGGATACAAAAAATATTCATTGGCTTTGTGTTTTTTAATGACTTCAAACAACCCCATGTTGGTACCATCAGCACTATAAAAAACTTTGCGTTTGCGGTATAAAATAAATTTTTGAAGATATAGGGCTACGGATTCAGTAACACAGAAATATTTAGTCTCTTGAGAAATAGAAACTTTTAACTCTTCACAAATACGAAAAAAATGATCAATAGCATTCCTACTCGTAAACACAACGGCAGTGTATTGTGCAATTTCAATTTTCTGTTTTCTAAAAAGAGCTGCAGGAATACCCTCTATTCGTATAAAAGGATAAAAGTCAAGAGATATGTTAAACTTGTTGGCAAGATCAAAATAGGGAGACTTCTCTGTTTCAGGCCTAGGTTGTGTAATTAAAACACGTGGCAGCTGTTTTTTTATCGTATGCACCTTTTTAAAATTGCTTTTGAGCATATTTTATATTGGATTACAGTTTACAAAATCAAGAATAGCTATTTACAAATTTGCTCAGCACCTTATACACTATAAGTAGAGGTACTGCTTCAAAGGCGCAAAGGTATATAAAAAAGTGTAAGCGATTAATAACTATGCTACTACGAATAATATTATAGGATATTATGTATCTGTATAATAATAAAAGCAATAGGAGTAT
Organism: uncultured Chitinophagaceae bacterium; assembly: GCA_964454275.1. GTDB lineage: Bacteria > Bacteroidota > Bacteroidia > Chitinophagales > Chitinophagaceae > CAYVXB01. Next base: position 9,872 of record CAYVXB010000030.1, read on the forward strand.
AAAGGAAAAAAGGACAATCGTATTTGTTAGATAATGTTGCATGAAAACAAGCGCAATGTTTATAGGTAAGAGTACTAAACCTACAATCTTATTAATTGAAAAAATGATAAATATGTAGGCAGAGGCAACTTCTTTTATATGAAAAATCCAACCAATAATGTGTAAAAAGAAATACTTTCCAACATAGATACTCATAATTATAGCAGAATACATTAAAGAGCTTATCCATGGAGTGTTATATATTCTTATGCTATAAAATTCTAAAACAGTATACATATATATTCCAACCGAAAGAATAAAAAAAATGTTAAGCAATAAGGATGCTTGGGGGTTTTGTAGCATCTGTTCTCGCAAATAACGCTGTTTTAATGGAGGCTGAAAAATGAAACTATACAGTGCTTTGAAGTATCTATAAAAGAGTAGCTGTAGCAATGAAAAACTAAGTGTCAGTATAGCTAAAAGATAAAACCAGACCGTCTTATCCTGCTCCTTTTCTTTTATGATATGTTGTTCGGTTAAAAAAAAGACCAGTGGCTCTTTTTTATTTTTAGCAAGTACAACATGTTGATATTTCTTTATAGAATCTTTTTCTATACTAACATTTACTTTTGATGCGCTATCTTGTACCACTTGAGCGTATGAGCTATTACAAATAACACAATATAAGAGTAAGCAAGAGTATAAAAATAAACGATACATACAATACAAAATTAACATCTTAAAATTAGGAGTACGATGATTTTTTATGGCAGGCATTTACATACACATCCCCTTTTGCCGTAAGGCATGTCACTACTGTAATTTTCATTTTTCTACCTCATTACAATCATTAGAAAAAATGGTAGAGGCATTGCAAGTAGAAGCACGATTAAGAAAAAGCTATATCAATCAACCTGTTGAAACGATTTATTTTGGAGGAGGTACGCCCAGCTTGCTTTCCGTTAATCATCTAAAAAGTATTATTTCTACTATATACACTAATTACAACGTGTCATCCACAACAGAAATAACATTAGAAGCCAATCCAGATGATATAGATGCATTAACATTGCGATCTTGGAAAGAAGCGGGCATTAACCGGTTAAGCATTGGTATACAATCTTTTTTTGATGATGAATTGCAGTGGATGAATAGAAATCATACTGCTCAACAATCTCTTAAATGTATTAAACAGGCGCAGGATAATGGCTTTGAAAATATTAGTATTGATTTAATTTATGGAACCCCTTCTTTAACAGAACAACAATGGATACAAATACTTCAAACGGCTACCTCTTTAAATATTCCCCATCTTTCTTGTTATGCATTAACAGTTGAGGAAAAAACGGCATTGAGTGAAATGATAAAAAAGAAGAAATCAAGTCCTGTTAATACAGATTCACAAGCGGAGCAATTTTTAAAACTGATTGATTTTTTAACAATGAAAGGATATGAACACTACGAAATTTCAAATTTTTCTAAGCCGGAATGGCGAAGTAAACACAATACTTCTTATTGGCTAGGGAAAACTTATTTAGGGATTGGCCCATCAGCCCACTCTTTTAATAAAACCAGTCGACAATGGAATATTGCTAATAATGCATTGTATATAAAAGCAATACAACAAAAGGAAATTCCTTATACCATAGAGCAACTAACGCTTACACAACAATTAAATGAATATATAATGATTTCACTACGCACTATGGAAGGTTTAGATTTAAATTATGTCGTTAATAATTGGGGCAAAGAATATGCTATAATACTAAAAGAGCACATTCCTTTATTACAACAAAACGGATGGATAGAAAAAAATTTATCAAATAAGATAATATTATCCTTACAGGGAAAATTAAAGGCTGATGGTATTGCCGCTATGTTATTTTTTGATGAAGAAAAACAGAAATTATAATTCTTTCAATATTATACTATTGTTAGCAACTTCTAAATGACATAGTGTACCATATTTCAGCGCTACATTGTGTTCGCCATGGCTAACAGGAAAATCAAAACATATTGGAAAATCAAACTCATTAACAACCATTTTAATAAGTTCATATATGGTAGAGCCAAAAGGTGTAATCGTGTTCTTCATATCTGTAAAACCACCTACTATTAAGCCTTTTATGGCATTGAATTTTTTATTTCTTTTTAATTGCATGAGCATTCTATCTATGTTATACATATATTCTCCTACGTCTTCTATAAACAAAATACAATCTTTATAATCCATATCGCTTGGAGTACCAATAACATGAACCAATAAACTTAAATTTCCGCCTATTAATGGCCCAACGGCTGTACCTAGCCGATTTGATGTATGGGTATGAATGGTATAACTCATTTTGTTGCCTAACAAAATATTTTGTAGAGATTGTATAGAATCACTTTTTAATCCATAATCTGCAAAAGCTCCAGCCATAGCACCATGTATAGTGCTAATTTTATACTGATTATATATATGTGTATGCAACACCGTAATATCGCTAAAACCGATTATCCATTTAGAAGTTTGTACAAATGAAGAAAAATTGATGCGATCAATAATTCCAGAAAGCCCATACCCACCACGTCCACATAAAATAGCATGAATGGAAGGATCATCTAGCATAGCTTGTAAATCTGCTAAACGTTCTTCATCAGTACCTGAAAAATAATGATATTTATGTCCCACAGTTTTTCCCATTTTCACCCGAAATCCCCACTGTTCAAGTATTTCAACAGATTTTTGTACCCGCTCCACGGGCAAATAGCCAGAGGGACAAACAATACCAACAGTATTTCCTTTACTTAGATAAGGTGGATAAATCATATACTTCAAAAGTAAAAATTAAACAATCAAGATAATTGATTTGAGCTTTTTACTTTAAATACCTTCAATGAATTCTATATTTGTAGCATACATTACAATTGACTAATTGCCAATGACTGAATTTAACAGATATTTGATTACCGCAGCGTTACCTTATGCCAATGGCCCTGTTCACATCGGTCATTTAGCAGGCTGTTATTTACCAGCAGACATTTATGTGCGCTATTTAAAAGCTCAAAAAAAAGATGTGCTTTTTATTTGTGGCAGTGATGAACATGGTGTTCCTATTACCATTCGAGCGATGAAAGAAAATATTACTCCACAGCAAGTAGTAGATAAATATCATACTATTATAAAAGATAGTTTTCAGCAAATGGATATTTCATTTGATATATACGATCGAACATCTAATCCTATACATCATGAAACAGCTTCGGCATTCTTTAAAAAATTATACGATGATGGTTTGTTTGAAGAAAAAGAAACCGAGCAGTTTTACGACGAAGAGAAAAAAACTTTTTTAGCGGATCGATATATTACTGGCACTTGCCCTATTTGCAACAATCCTAATGCGTATGGTGACCAATGCGAAAAATGCGGATCATCGTTAAGCCCAGAGCAACTCATCAATCCAAAAAGTGCTTTAAGTGAGGCCATTCCAGTAAAAAGAAAAACAAAACACTGGTATTTTCCTTTGCAAAACTATGAACCTTGGCTTAAACAATGGATTTTAGAAGAACATAAAGAATGGAAAAACAATGTATACGGCCAATGTAAAAGCTGGCTGGATAAAGGTTTACAGCCTAGAGCTATGACGAGAGATAGTAATTGGGGCGTAAAAGTTCCTTTACCTAACGCCGAAGGAAAAGTTTTATATGTATGGTTTGATGCGCCCATTGGATATATCTCTGCTACCAAAGCATTAACACCAGATTGGGAAAAATATTGGTGTAGCAATGATACTAAGTTGGTTCACTTTATTGGAAAGGATAATATTGTTTTTCATAGTATTATTTTTCCTGCAATGCTAAAAGCACATGGGAACTTTGTTTTACCAGACAACGTACCCGCCAATGAATTTTTAAATATTGAAGGAGATAAAATTTCTACTAGTCGCAATTGGGCAGTATGGGTAGATGAATACATAAAAGATTTTCCTGAACAACAAGATGCCTTACGTTATGTATTATGCGCCAATGCTCCAGAAACCAAAGACAATGATTTTACTTGGAAAGATTTTCAAGAACGAGTAAACAGCGAGCTGGTGGCTATTTTCGGCAACTTCATTAACAGAACGTTCGTTCTAATGCATAAATTGTGTAATGGCAAAGTTCCTTCTTTACATAAAAATATTCTTGATGATGCGGATAAAAATTTGATAGAACTAATTCAAAATTCAAAATTCAAAATTCAAAATTTAATAGAAACCTATAAATTCAGAGATGCCTTATTTGAAGTAATAGATTTATCTCGAAAAGGGAATAAATATTTACAAGATAAAGAACCCTGGAAAAAAACAACTGAGCAACAAGCATCCATTGATAATTGTATCCATCTTTGCTTACAACTCTGTGCCAATCTTGCTATTTTCATCAATCCGTTTTTACCTAATAGCGCACAAAAAATGTGTTATATGATGAAAGTAGTTGATAAAATGCTTGATTGGGAAAATGCAGGAAAAATAGATTTATTAAAAGTAGCCTATAGCTTAAGAGCACCAGAATTATTATTTAGAAAGATTGAAGATGAGGAAATGGAAAAGCAAATTCAAAAATTAAAAGCTACAAGCCAAAAGCCACAGGCCATAAGCAATACTGAAGAAGGCTTACAGCTTGCCGCTAACAGCTTAAAGCCAAGTATTCATTATGATGATTTTGCCAAAATGGATCTTCGAGTGGCAACAATAATAGAAGCCAAAAAAGTAGAAAAAGCAGATAAATTATTGCAATTAGAATTGGATTTAGGATTTGAAAAAAGAACTGTTTTATCAGGAATAGCACAATATTACAATCCTGAACAAATTATTGGAAAGCAAGTTGTAGTAGTTGCTAATTTAGCACCTAGAAAAATGAAAGGCATTGAAAGCAAAGGCATGATATTAATGGCAGAAGACAAAGAGGGAAAATTGCATTTTGTGCAGCCTGAAACCATTATTAGTAATGGCGCAACAGTAAGTTGATTAATAGACATTATCTGAGTTAGACCAAATCCCCGAGGGTTTCAAAAAAACCCTCGGGGATTATGCGAAAGAAAACCATTCGTCAACATAAAATAATATTAATTTAGATAATATCTAATCTAAATAGCGAAAAATTGGGAAACACATTTAATTTTAACATTATGAATAAACATATCCAAAAAGTAGCCATATTAGGAAGTGGTATTATGGGAAGCCGCATTGCTTGCCATTTTGCAGGCATTGGAGTGCAAGTGTTGTTATTGGATATAGCTTCTAAAGAAGAAAAAAATCCCAATAGAATTGTAAATGAAGCATTACAAGCTACCTTAAAATCTACTCCATCGCCAGTATATACTAAAGACGTATCTAGAAATATTACTACTGGAAATTTTACAGATAACATGAAGGATATTGCTACTTGTGATTGGATTATAGAAGTAGTTATAGAAAAACTAGACATCAAGCAATCTATTTTTGTTGAAGTAGAAAAATATAGAACGCCTGGAACATTGATTACCTCTAACACATCAGGCATTCCTATTCATTTAATGACTGAGGGTAGAAGCGAAGATTTTAAACAACATTTTTGTGGCACACACTTTTTTAATCCCCCACGATATTTGCGCTTATTAGAAATTATTCCAACAAAATATACTAATCCAGAAGTAATTCATTTTTTAATGCACTATGGAGATGCTTTTTTAGGTAAAACAACCGTGTTATGTAAGGATACGCCAGCATTCATTGCTAACCGCATAGGGGTATTTAGTATGATGAGCATTTTTGATATAATGCAAAAATTGAGTCTAACAATAGATGAAATAGATGCTCTTACGGGACCTATACTCGGTAGACCCAAATCAGCAACCTTTCGTACTGCTGATATAGTAGGAATAGATACATTAGTAAAAGTTTCAAAGGGTATAAAAGAAAACTGCCTGAACGATGAAACAAAAAAAATATTTGATATTCCAGATTGGCTAAATAAAATGATAGCCAATAATTGGCTAGGCGATAAAACAACACAAGGATTTTTCAAAAAAATAAAAAATACAGATGGTTCAAAAGATATTCAAGTATTGAATTTATCAACAATGAATTATGGACCAAGAGTTAAAACAAAATTTGCTACACTTGAAACAGCAAAACCTATTGAAAACCTTCCAGAAAGATTAAAAAATTTATTAGCTGGACAAGATAAAGCGGGTGAATTTTATAGACAATTTCATTATGCATTGTTCTCTTATATTGCTCATCGTATTCCAGAAATATCCGATCATATTTATGAAATAGATGAAGCTATGAAAGCCGGCTTTGGCTGGGAAATAGGCGCTTTTGAAACTTGGGACGTTTTAGGAGTAGAAGCAACTGCACAAAAAATGAAAATAGATGGATATACCTTACCATCTTGGATTACAATAATGTTAGAGCAAGGAATAAAATCTTTTTATAAAAACGAAAATGGTAGACGATGTTATTATGATATGCATACTAAAAGCTATCAAAATATATCTGGTAGCGAAGCGTTTTTAGTAATGAAACAATTCGAAAATCAAATAGTGTGGAAAAATAATGTAGCAAAAGTATACCATTTAGGAGATGATGTATTAGGCTTAGAATGGAATACCAAAATGAACACTATTGGTGGCGAGGTGTTGGAAGGAATCAATCAAGCCATAGCCTTAGCGGAAAAACAATATAAAGGATTAGTAATTGCAAATGATAGTGCTCAATTTTCTGCAGGAGCTAACGTAGGAATGATTTTTATGTTAGCTATTGAACAAGAATATGACGAACTGGATATGGCTATACAATTATTTCAAAATACAATGATGCGGGTGCGCTATTCTAGCATTCCTGTAGTTATTGCACCACACGGACTTACATTAGGAGGAGGCTGCGAAATGAATTTACATGCAGATAGCGTACAGGCTGCAGCAGAAACATATATTGGTTTAGTAGAATTAGGAGTAGGGCTTATTCCAGGTGGTGGTGGAACAAAAGAATTTGTTCTGCGTGCTGCTAATGAAACACAAGAAGGCGAACCAGAAACAATTACGTTAAAAAATAGATTTTTTACAATAGGAACAGCTAAAGTTGCTACATCTGCACATGAAGCTTACCAATTGGGCATTCTACGAAAAGGTATGGATGACATTTGCATCAATCAAAATAGACGCATTGCTACGGCCAAACAAAAAGCAATAGCATTATTCAACGCAGGATACACAATGCCAATAAAACGCAACAATATTAAGATATTGGGGAAAACAGGCTTAGGATTATTATATACAGGTATTAATAGTATGTATAAGGGAAATTATATCACAGAACACGATGTAAAAGTAGCTCAAAAACTAGCTTATGTAATGTGTGGTGGCGATATAAGCGAACCTACTTTTGTAAATGAGCAGTATCTATTAAATTTAGAAAGAGAAGCTTTTTTAAGTTTATGTGGTGAAAAGAAAACACTCGAACGTATACAAAGTGTTTTAAAAACAGGAAAACCGATAAGAAATTAATATTAGTCTATTTTCATTAGTGTGCTAATACAAGCATCAATATCTTTTATGTATTGATTAATCCTTTTTTCTATATCCTTTTTTTCTACTGCCTCTAATTGTCCACTTGTAATTTTTATTGCATCTAATTTTTGCTGCACAGTATTCAATTGAATAGAAAGCTTATTTTTTTGTTCCTCGCTGCGAGCAAGCTTTTCATGTAATTGTTTATTTTCTTTTTGTAGTTGATGGTATTGCTGCAATAATTGTTGTAATTTTTTATACAGCTCGTTTAATTGTCCATTAGTTTCCATTTATATAATTTATCCTTTTAAGAAAAGCGCCGTTTCAAAAAACTATAACTCTTTGCCGCATAAGTAACCGCTTATTTACGAGAAACTAAAATTACAGTAAAGTATTCCTATAATTTAGTCTTCATTTTTAAAATTTGAAGAAATGTTTTCTAAAAATAGTAAAAGTTAGTTCATGGAATAACTTCATTAAAGCATGACGCTGAACATCCGCACCACGGCGAAAGACAGGTGAGGTTCACAATCTAAATTTTCAAAAAATGAAAAAATTAGAATTATCACAAATGCAAAATATCGAAGGTGGTGGCTGGGGAAGATTCTTGTGCAGAGCAGCTTTCGGTGTTACTGGTGCTTTAATTGGAGGACCAGCAGGTGCAATGATACTTGGCACAGTAGGTAACGTACTATGTTACCCTGGCGAAGCACATTAATTGTACTATGGGGATAACATGAAACTCAGTTAGCCTCTTTTTTACAAAACTTTATTATTAATGATATGGAATTAAATGAACAGATAAAGAATAGAATCAAATTATTGCTAATTATTTTTAAAAAGCAGAATATTATTGGTATAATAATAAGTGGTATAGTTTTAAGTATCCTGTTTTTTCAAGAAAATCAATCAATTGGGGGAATAATTGTTTTATGCCTACTGCATTACGATAGAAAAGACTTAGGGTTTTGTCAAATTACATATGCAGATAATTATAAAAAAATACTTTTACTGGAATATCTTATTATATACTTACTATTTGCTATTGGAGCTCTTTTTTTTAGAGACCCAATAATAATATATGCACCAATACTTTTTGTGGGATTTATATTTATTATAAACACAAAGAAGTTATTAAAGGTTAAAAACAAGTATAAATGTAGTATAAATAAATATATTTTATCGGCAAATTATGAATGGAAAGTGGGCTTTGGTAAAAATGGACTCAAATTATTAATACTAACACTCATATTTTCAGGAGTCGTAATTTTTACAAAAAATATCTATCTATATAACATTTATTTATTCCTAATACTACTGATTGTTAAAGATTTTTATATTGCTAAAGAACCATCAATTTTTTTAGAATTTCGGGGTAACACAAGAAAACAAATTAGCATATCAACACTCAAATTACACTTTAGAACCTTTACAGGGTTAATACTGCCTGCAAGCATTATTCAAATATTTATTTTTTATAATAATATTTACATCATCTATTCAGCGTTAGGGTTAATCTCCTCATACTTACTTGTATTTTTCTTTGTCGTAGAGAAGTATAGAAATTTTTGGATAGGGCATTCGATAAAGTTAGTAAAAATAAAAAATGCCTTCCTTTCAATAGCAATATTATTACCACCCATGAGTTTAATTATTGCAGCACTCAATTTTATTTGGTTAAATTAAATAGAAAAAAATGGGTTGGTGAACCAGAAATACTTTATCACGAAAAAGCTGGTCTTATGCCAGAATTTGGTAAAATTGTTTGTATTTCAATGGCATCTATAAAAAATGAAAATGCTGTAATAAAATCGTTTTATGGTGATGATGAATTTATTATTATTAATAATATTCAAAAACAATTTAATATATTATCAAAATTGGTATCTGAAAATGTGTTATATGGTATTTGTGGATATTATATTAAGGGATTTGATATTCCTTTTTTAATTCGAAA
>CAYVXB010000031.1:0-19259 GCA_964454275.1 uncultured Chitinophagaceae bacterium
TATTAAGCCTGCCGCTAGCGTTCATCCTGAGCCAGGATCAAACTCTCCATTGTAAGTGAGTTTGAATCTGACTATAATCTCGATTATGAAATTAACGTCTGATTTAATTCTAATTATAGGCTTTAACCTTTTCCTGTAAATTTTTACAAGATGCTATTGCTTCAAACTTTCAAAGATCTTCTACATTTTTGTAAATCACACAAAATTTCTGCTGTTGTGATTCTATCTATCATCCAAATCCGAAACATTCTAATTGTGTCCTAATATTCAAAAGAGCTGATCTCAATATTTAAACGGGAGTGCAAAGGTAATGGTATTTATCATTCTACCAAAAAATATTTCAAAAATCTTTACAAAACCATCTATGTTTTCAAAACCGGGGTGCGAAGGTGATTTTTTTTTTTGATTCTACCAATTTTTTTTAGAAATTTTTTGATAACCATTCTAATTGAACGTCATTAACAGTATCATGGTCTTCTATCGTTAATGTATTGATAGGATAGCGCACTGCCATTAAAAACAACCCTTTGGAGGGTGGCGAAAAATCAGCCAACATGGAATTTTTTTGTTTGAAAATATTTTTAAATTCCTCTATAGACAAGTTTCCTCTGCCAACACGCAGCATTGTTCCAACCAATCCTTTTATCATACCTCTTAAAAACCGATTTGCCCTAATATGGTATAGCCAACCTGTTTTTAAAGGAATCCACTGAGAGCTATACACATTGCAAAAAAAATTATTTACCTGTGTATGTTGTTTTGAAAATGATGTAAAGTCTTGTTGTTCTTGTATTATTTTAGCAGCTTGTTGTAATACATTTAATTGTAATGTATAAGGGTGATAATAGGAATAAGCTTTCGTAAACGGTTTTTTGTGTGTCGATATAAAATATTGATATTCTCTTTCTATTGCATCAAACCGAGCATGAGCTTTACTAGCAACAGGGTATATATTTTTTATAACGATATCAGAAGGTAACACAGCATTTAAGTTGTATAGTTTTTGTTGTTCAAATTCAATGTTAAAGTCAGCATGAAAAAAATTTTGCATTGCATGTACACCAGCGTCTGTACGGGAAGAGCCTGTTAGGGCAATAGGCATTCGAAGAATTTTTTTTAACGCGGCTTCAATTTCTGCCTGAATTGTATTTGCATTTAATTGTGCTTGAAAACCGCTGTAGTTAGCTCCGTTATATGCCACTTCAATAAAATATCGATGCATAGTATCCTATTATATACATATCAAATGTACTTTTATTATTATTTATGCGTATTTTTTTGATTGGCTATATGGGAGTCGGGAAATCTTATTGGGCAAAAAGGCTAGCCCATCGTTGGGACATTCCTTTGATAGATACAGACAATGAGATTGCAAAACAAGAAGGTTTATCCATTGTTGATATTTTTAAAAAAGGAGAGGAATATTTTAGAAATACTGAACGCCTACTACTCCAAAAAACATTAGATAAGTATCGAACATTTGTGATGGCTTGTGGTGGTGGTCTTCCTTGTTTTGGAGACAATATGCCTTTGATGAAATCCTTTGGCACCACAGTTTGGCTTAATCTTTCAAAAAAAATAATATACAATCGTTTGCAACAAGAACAGGAGAATCGACCAATTATCAAAAAATGTAATCAACAAGAATTAATGCTGTTTATTGAACAACATTTAAAAGAACGCATAATGTACTATGCACAAGCAGATGTAATTATTGATGATGAAAACATTGCTATTGATGCGTTATCAAAAACAATTGAAAAATGTATAAAACATCTTTAACATGGGCCTCTTTATTTGGCATTACGGCAGTTATGCTAGGTGCATTTGGAGCGCATGCATTACAAAGTATGGTAGTAGAAAAAAAGATAGAATCGTTTAGAACTGGTGTAACCTACCAATTTTATCACACCATCACTTTACTTGCACTGGGGTGGATACAATATAACCATCCAAAAAAAATATTTAGGTATGCAACCTTTTTTTTCATTATCGGCACTATACTGTTTTCCGGATCATTGTACATATTGACTTTTGTAGAATTGAACGCGTTAGGTTTTGCTACGCCTATTGGCGGGGTATTTTTTATTTTAGGTTGGTTGTGTTTATTGATAGGCATACGCAAAATAAATGTACTTCCAACCAATGATCAACAATGAGCAATTTGGATTAAGAGCATGAAGCATTGTGTAAATCATTGATAATCTAGACAACCTTATACCTTACTCAATGTTTGTTACACCGCTAGTTGGGTTTTTATATATTCAATTTGTGCATCATTTGTAGCTCCTTTCTGAAGTCTTTTCTTCAACTTTATAAGCAACTCTAATTCTTCATTTATAAGGTACTTTATGTAAGGGTAGTTAGACTTTATCATATCTCTAAATTCAAAAATTATACTTAGCCCTTTTTTCAGTTTTTCTGTATTTTTTACAACACTCAAGTAATATATGAACGCTCTTGTTTGTTCGAATTTTTCTTGCAATTCTAGTTCCTGATATGCTTTAATGGTAGCCTCAAAATCATTGTCTGTTTTATTAACTATTTCAACTATTTCTATTGTTTCTTCCAGTCGATCCTTCGCATCTGTTTTTAAAGTTTTAGCAAGCCGAAAGGCAGCTGCTTTATCTATAAACATCAAGGCTTCCAGTGAAGATCCAGCAACATTATATGAGGAATCTTTTGTTGCATTTGAAAAAAAGGATTTATATGTTTTTTTATCCATATTAGACAACACGTCAATAGCGCTTACCCGCACTAATTTATAGGGATCTTTTTTCGCTATGGTATATATCAAATTCTCTTCTTGCAGGATAATTTTTTCTACTTTTTGAAGAATCGTTAAGGCTTTTATTCTTAACAAATAATTCTTATCCTGTAACGCCTGTATTAATACATTACGTACTAATGGGTCGTTTACATGTTCATCAAAATATTCTAGGGCTTCTATTTTATCAATATAGTTTTTGCCATTTTTATATTGATAAATATAATGGCCAACAGATTTATAATCATCCTTTTCACATACTAAATATTTATCAGCATCTACATTAACAAGATCATATTGTTGGCTAGCAGGAAAGCTAAATACTTGCTCTAACTTATTCAATACCACATTGTATCTTTTTACCTGATTTTGATCATACACATCAATAGCAAAGGGTAAATAAAATATCTTTTTGCTTTCTTGTATTTGTTTAACATGTATATTAATCCTTCCTTCTACACTATCATAGGTATAATTAATATCTAGTTTAGGGTGACCGTTTCCATAGTACCATTGGTTAAAAAACCAATTTAAATCTTGGCCAGTAACTTCTTCAAAAGCAAGTCGCAACTGATGAGCTTCTGCGGATTTAAATTTATTAGTATTTAAATAGAGATTTAATGATTTAAAAAAGGCACTGTCTCCTACAACATAACGCAGCATATGTAAAATACATCCTCCTTTAGGATAACTAACATTATCAAAAAGATCTTCCTTATCTGCGTAATAAAATCGAACTAAATTTTTATTCTCACTATTAGATTCTAAGTAGGTTTGTAGGTCATGATAGAAATGTTCTTGTGCTGATTCTTTACCATATTTATACTCTCGCCAAAGAATTTCACCATATGTCGCAAATGACTCATTAAGTGTTATGTTACTCCAGCTCTCACAAGTAACTAAATCGCCAAACCATTGATGAAAAAGTTCATGTGATATAACGTCTTCCCATCTATTTTGATCTAACAGCTGACGTGCATTTTGTTGCGCCTGTTCTTGATGTAGCGTTGCAGTTGTATTCTCCATGGCCCCACTTACATAATCCCTTGCAACCATTTGATCATATTTTGGCCAAGGGAACTCTACTCCTGTCAAAATAGAAAAACAACGAATCATTTCGGGTGTTTTGCCAAAAATCTGTCGAGCCGTTGATTCATAGAGCTTTTCTACATAATAGTTGACTTCCTTGTTATTATAGGAGTCTTTAATAATGGCATATTCTCCCACACCCATAAACATTAAATACGGTGCATGCGGTAAATCCATTTTCCAATAGTCGGTTCTAGTGCCATCATTATTTTTTTGTTGATTTATTAATAATCCGTTTGATAATGTAACATATTTATCAGGAACGGTCATGTATATTTCTTGGGTAGTCTTTTGATTGGGCTTATCAATAGTTGGGCACCAGGCTGAATTAGATTCTGTTTCTCCTTGAGTCCATATCTGTGTAGGCTTGTCTTCTTCTCCTTTGGGATTTATAAAATAAAGACCTTTAGCTTGTTGAATAACTTGACTTCCTTTTTGTTTTAATTCATTTGGTTTTGCCGTATAATCAACATATATAATATATTTTTCATCTTTAGCATATGCTTTATCAAGCTTTATTTTTAAAAGAAGTCCATCATAAGTATACTTTAAATTTTTGAGCGTATTTTCGGCATAAGATGTTACATCCATATCAACAACAATAGCTACACGCTTTATATCCATACCTTTTGCATCTAGCGTAAGAGAATCTGTTGAATAAAAATGTGGCTGTAACGTTAGCCACACTTTACCGTACATATAACTTCTATTGTAATCAAATTTTGCTTCTAATTTGGTATGCACTAAGTTATTAATGATAAGTGCGCTGGGACGATATACTTCTTTCCAACTTGTATCTACAAATTGAGAGATCGGTTGTGTTTGAGCGCTAACTGTTATAAAAATCCAAAGGGCGATAATACTTATTTTTTTCATACACAAAGTAACGTATAATAGGATGTAATAAAAAGAGGAGGCAATACAACGTAAAGAGACGATTTTTATTTCTACAATTGTATCAAACTTTAGAAGCTCATAAATTAAAAAAAATTGTTAAAATACAGGGGGCAATTTTAAAACTGTAATGAACAATATTCTTTCTTTGTAACTTAGTGGCCTTAAATTTTTCAATCAAAATAAGAATAAACCATGAAATTTAAACAGATTATTTTGGTAATAGCAATAAGTGCTCTTACTGCTGTAGCAAGTGTTTGGAGTTATAATAAATGGCAAGATGGCAATTCTGTGGCTTTCTTAGACAACAATAAAATTCCAGTAAACTATGCCAGCTTTTTCGATAAAGATGGAAAACCTGGAGATCCTATCGATTTTACAGCTGCTGCACAAACTGCCACCCCTGCGGTAGTACATATTAGGACGAAAACCAAAGCTAAACAAATAACCAATAATTTACCTCAGCGCAAGAATCCATTTGGAGACTTTTTTGGCGAAGGAGACCCTTTTGAAGATTTCTTTAATGGCCCTCGTATGCAGATGATTCCTGAGCAACGTGCTGCTGGTTCAGGCGTGCTTATTAGTGAGGATGGATATATTGTAACCAATAACCATGTAATTGATGGAGCTGATGAGATGGCCGTAACCCTTAGTAACAAACAAACATATAAAGCCAAAGTAGTTGGCAACGACCCTAGCAGTGATATAGCTGTATTAAAAATAGAAGGCAAAAATTTACCCTACTTGTTATTTGGTAATTCAGATGATGTAAAACTAGGTCAATGGGTATTGGCCGTAGGATACCCACTTAATTTAGATGTTACAGTTACCGCCGGTATAGTAAGTGCTAAAGCAAGATCCATCAATATCAATTTTAGACAAAGTAAAATACCCATTGAGTCGTTTATTCAAACAGATGCGGCAGTAAATCCTGGAAATAGTGGAGGCGCTTTAGTAAATACGATGGGGCAGTTGGTAGGGATCAATTCAGCCATAGCTTCCCCTACAGGATCCTATGCTGGTTATTCATACGCCATTCCAGTAAATATTGTAAAGAAAATAGTGAATGATTTAATTAAATTTGGAACTGTTCAACGTGCCTTTTTAGGAATTTCTTACCCTAATGATCAATTATCTGATGAACAAAGAAAAGCAGCCGGCATTAAGAATGATGGTCAGGCAGGAGTATTTGTTATGGCTGTTGCGAAAGATGGCTCTTTGGCTGGAAGCGGTATTCGAAAAGGTGATTATATTACTAAAATAAATAATACCCTGGTCGCTACAGGCCCAGAAATGGTAGAGCAAATTGCTCGTTACAAACCAGGAGATAAAATTGCGGTTACTTATACAAGAGACGGAAAAGAATATACTATAACTGTTACTTTAAAAAATAACGTTGGCACTTATGATATAGTAAAATCAGAAGCTACCATTGATAAATTAGGAGGACAATTTGAAAATTATGATGGTAAAAAAACATCCAATTATGGTTTTGCAGGGGGTGTGTTAGTAAAAAAAATCACTGGGGGTGCCCTTAAAGGCACTCAAATGAAAGAAGGTTTTGTAATAACAAATGTAAATGGCCAAGATATAAGAACAGTAGAGGAATTACAAGAGGTTTTAAAGGGCAGTAGTCGTGTGAAATTAGAAGGGTTTTATCCAGGATCAGAAAATGTATTGTATGGATACACTCTAGACTTAAACAATACTGATAGTCAAGAAAACAACGATGCCCAATAAGTAATGCGTAAAAAATAGATACTCTAAAAAGGTCGATTCAACAAGATTCGACCTTTTTATTACTGTTTGCTTTTATAAAAAAACATGGTAAAAAAAACAATTCTTTTCAATCTGTTTATTGGCTTAAATATAATCCTCAATGCACAAAACACGTTTAGAGCTTCCATAAAGCATAGTATAACACTAGAATCGCTAGTTGGAGTAAGTGTGGTGGTAAATAATACTACTAGCATGTTATCTGATTCTGTCGGTTTTGTGATATGTAAAAATCTTTCAAACGGAAAACAAGAATTTGTTTTTTCGTACACAGGATACAAAGAAACTAAAAGGGTAGTTGCGTTTCCTTTAAAAAATGTTGATTCGATTTTAACTATTTATCTTACACCTATACAAAATCAACTAGAAGATGTAACAATCATTTCTACTACTCGAAATAATGCTAAAATGGAAAACTCCCCTTTACGAGTAGAGGTATTAGGAAAAGAAGAAATGAATGAAGAAAATACGATTAAACCAGGAAACATTGCTAGCATTTTAGGCGATGTAAGTAGCGTGCAAATACAGCAATCATCCGCTGTTTCGGGAAATGCAAATGTGCGTATACAAGGTTTAGATGGAAGATATACCCAAATACTACGAGATGGAATGCCCTTATATGATGGTTTTTCGGGAGGGTTCGGTGTTTTACAAATTCCACCATTAGATTTAAATCAAATAGAATTAATTAAAGGATCGGCATCTACTTTGTATGGTGGAGGTGCTATTGGTGGTTTAGTAAATTTAATATCTAAAAAACCCACACGCACTCAAGAAACAATATTTACAGTAAATCAAACTACATTAAAAGAAACAAATATCAATAGTTATGTAGCTAAAAGATATGGAAAATGGGGATATACTTTTTTTAGTGGCTATACCCATCAAAATGCTGTGGATGTTAATAAAGATGGTTTTTCCGATGTGCCTTATTTGAATAGTTTTATTATACACCCAAAATTATTTATTTATCCATCAACTAAAACGACAATTGCTATTGGATATTCAGGAATTTGGGAAAGTAGAAATGGAGGTGATATGCTAGTTATCAAAGATAAGCCTGATATTACCCATCAATATTTTGAAAAAAATAGTACGCAACGAAATACGGTAGATTTAATAGCAGAACAAAATATTGCTCATCAAATAAAAATATCGCTTAAGGGAAGTATAAGTAGTTTTGATCGTAGCATTAAAACCCAAAATTCTTTTTTTAAAGGGAAGCAGACTACTTATTTTTCTGAACTTTCTGCTTTCATCCCTAGCGGAAAAAATAATTGGGTAGTTGGTATAAATATTACAGGTGATCAATTTAAAAAAGACCCTACTGATATTATTGCATTACATAATTTTTCTAATAATACGGCTGGTGTATTTGCACAATACACAGCAAAGTTTAATTCAGCAACCACGCTAGAAAGCGGCTTGCGCATTGATCATCATTTTACTTATGGAAATTTTATATTGCCTCGCTTAGCCTTATTTCATAAATTTAATCAGGTATGGTCAACTCGTTTGGGTATTGGATTTGGGTATAAAACGCCGAATGCGCTTTCACCACAGAGCGTAGACTATAAAATAGAAGATGTTCAACCTATCACTTCAACAAAAGCTGAAAAATCAATTGGTCTAAATGCAGAAGTAAATTACAAAAAAGAATGGGGAGAACATAATGCTGTTTTTATTAACCAAGCTTTTTTTCTTACCAATATTCAATCTCCTATTATAGCTAATGAGGTAATGAATAAAATATTTTTTACAAACGCTAATAAGCCAATTGTAACTAAAGGACTAGATACTTATATAAGATTAACACTAGATGATTGGGAAATATATACAGGGTATACATTTACGGTAGCAGAAAGAAAATACCTGACTACTAATCAATTTATTCCATTAACACCAAAGCATAGACTTGCTTTTACGCTAGTAAAAGAAATTGAAGGCTTATGGCGCTTTGGTATGGAGGGTTCGTATAATGGTTCTCAATATAGAGATGGAGACACTAAAACACCTGGTTATTTTTTTGCAGCTGCTATGGTTGAGCGAAAATTTGGTGATAAAATTAGTGTAGTATTAAATGGGGAAAATTTATTGGATTATCGGCAATCAAAATATGAATCTCTATATACAGGAACTATAACAAATCCTATTTTTAAGCCTTTATGGGCACCTATTGATGGAAGAGTAATTAATTTAGCTGTTCGATTAAAAATCTAACTGGATAATAATTTATGCGAGAAAATACAATATTAGATATCATTAATACCGCTAAAAAAGCTGCAGATGTTTTATATAGTCTTGATCCTACAGGCATAGACAAAGACCCCCACTTAAAGGATATCCATTTTGATGCTTCAAAAGAACTATTGATAACCTTGGAAGAAAAGCTTACCATTGCTACACATGAAACGGGTTCTCACCTAGGCTTTATGCTACAAGACATAGAAACACTTTTAGCTTTTATACAGTTTCGGCAAAAATACCAGTTACTCAACGAAGAAGATTTAGGAAAGATTATCGATCATCAACTTACCATGCAAGAACAAAAAATATTAATTAATAAAATAGTTAAGGATAAAAAACATTGGAAAGAAGGTCTTAACTATTTAATCCAATTAAAAGCAGATTGGAATAAAACATTTTCTAATAAAAGCTTTCAAAAAGTAAAAGAAATTATAGCTAGATGAAATAATTTTTATACCGCAAAAGAAGTTCCGCATCCACAAGTTTTGCTGGCATTAGGGTTGGTGAAAGTAAACCCACGACTATTTAATCCACCTTGCCAATCAATTTGCATACCTAACAAATATATTTGGTGACTTTTATTCATAATGCATTCAATACCTTCTATTTCAAATATTTCATCTTCTGCTTGTGGTTGCTCAAAACCTAATATATACGTCATTCCACTACAACCACCACCTTTTACACCAATTCGCAATTTTTGTGTAGCATCAAAGTTGGCTTCATTCATTAATCGTTTAACTTCTTGAATAGCACCTGCAGTAAGCGTTACAGGTATTTGTATCATTGTCTCCATATATACGTGTTTTACAGTACAAATTTACGAATAAACTAGCGATTATTAACTGAGCAATTGTTCTTTTAATATTAGGGGAATGGAAACTACTTTTTTGTTTGTATAATTAAAACAAACCATGCCTGTCTTGGCTTTAGCGATAAGTATGACTTTATTATGTCGGGTGGTACTTAAAGAGTAGTATAAGTCAAATCCTGCACGATGTACATTTCCTATGAACAGTTGTATATTTAATACATCACCATAAAAACCTTGTTGCTTAAATTCAATCATTGCATCAGCCATAACGAGCGAAACGTCGCCTACTTCTAGTTCGGTGCAACCAAAACTAGCTAAGTACTGTACACGAGCTTCATGCAGTATAGATAAAACAGCGTCATTTCCTAAATGATTTCCATAATTAATATCCGTTATACGAATAGGAATAGTGCAAGAAAAAATTTTTTGTGAAGGAAGCTCAATGAGTACTCGTTGCATTACATGCTTTTTAAAAATGTAATTAATTGGTCAACAGCTTTTCGTCTATGGCTATATATATTTTTCTCTTGTAATGGCATTTGAGCAAAACTACAAGTAGCGCCATTAGGCATAAAAATAGGATCATATCCAAAACCATTGGTTCCAAAAGGCTTTTCTAGAATTTCCCCATTGCATATTCCTTCAAACAAATGAGATTGCCCATTCCACATTAATGCAATAACTGTTTTAAAACGAGCAGATCGATTAGATGCCCCTTTTAGTTTATGCAGAAGTTTTTCGATATTTTTCTCGTCTAATTTTTCTTCTCCCGCATAGCGAGCACTTTTAACGCCTGGCTCGCCATTTAATACAGAAACTTCAAGGCCTGTATCTTCTCCAAAACAATTCTTCTTAGTCATCTTATAAATAACATTTGCTTTTTCTAAAGCATTTTTTTCTACTGTATCATAAGGCTCTGGAATATCTATATTTATGCCTGATTCCAGCAATGTTATTACCTTAAAAGAACTATCGAGTAGAGACTGTATCTCACGAATTTTATGTTGATTATTTGTTGCAAAAACGAGCGTCGTTGTATTTGAAATCATGATATGCTAATTTATGTTAAACAGTTTTTGTAAACTTTTCCAAAGCTTTGCCTTGAGTATTTTACTTTCTGAAGTATTTGCATTCATTTCCATCAACTCAGGGGCAAACACAAAAGATATATTGTCATATATCCCTACCTCAAAAAGTGAAAAAGAACTAAAAATATCAATCTCCGCAGGAGTAATACCAAATGAGACGCATGTATTTATAGATAATTTTTCTTTTAATTGATTGTAGTTAATATTTTTTTGCTGATAAATATTAACAATAGCAATATCATTTAAAGTAAGGCTACAGGCCTTTAAAATGTTCGTTAAAAATTGGAGTACTTCTTCACTTAAATAATCAGCAGATTTATCTTTTAGCAAAATAGCTATCTGCTTTTCGTTATGCCCCCAATATTGTATGGCAACAGTCTCTGAAATAGCATTATTGATTGATGGAATAGTACTATTAGGAGAACAATCATCTTGTACAATAACTAAACTACGCTCAAACCAGTCAGCTAAAACGGTTTGTGGTAGTATATGATGGCTATTTTCTATCATAATATCTAGTATAAGCTATTCCATTTATACGTATTAAAATTAACATCCTACTTCGTTATATGTAAAGATCAAAATTAGGTCCTAATGTTAAATTGCTAGTTAAAGCTATCTTTTTTTTGTTTCTTTGCGTTCTAAAAGTAAGCATTTATGATTGCGGAAATTAAAATACCCATTCAACGAGTGGAGCACAGTAAAATAAACGATATTAATTTAAGTAATATTCCTTTTGGAAAATATTTTACTGATTATATGTTGGAGGCTGATTATGAAAATGGGAAATGGAATACGGTAGAAATAAAACCTTACCAACCATTAATATTAGAGCCATCAATGGCTGCTTTGCACTACGGGCAAGCTATTTTTGAAGGCATAAAAGCATATAAAAACGATGCAGATGAAGCCTTTATCTTTAGGCCTATTGATAGCTTTCATCGCTTTAATACTTCTGCAGCACGTATGGAGATGCCTTCCGTTCCAGAATCTATTTTTATGGAAGGTATGCGTCAATTGGTGGCCTTAGATAAAAAGTGGATTCCTACCATGCCAGACCATTCTCTATACATTAGACCCTTTATGTTTGCTTGCGATCCAATAATTGGGGTAAGACCATCGGATCATTATAAATTTTTGATTATTCTAAGCCCATCAGGACCTTACTATAGTGCACCCACTCGAATTTATGTTGAAGAAAAATATGTTCGTGCTGTTGCAGGAGGTATAGGCTTTGTAAAAGCTGCAGCCAACTATGGCGCAAGCATGTACCCGACAATGCTTGCTAAGAAATTAGGATACGATCAAGTGTTGTGGACGGATGCATTTGAACATAAATATGTTCAAGAAATGGGAACCATGAATGTATTTTTTATTGTAGGGAACAAAGCATTAACTCCCGGCTTGGAATCTGGAACTATTTTAGATGGGGTTACTCGATCTAGCGTAATAAGCTTATTAAAAGAAATGGGCTACACCATCGAAGAGCGAAATATTAGTATTGATGAGATAGTGGAAGCATACAAAATAGGAACATTGAAGGAAATATTTGGCACAGGCACAGCAGCCACCATAACCATGATAAAAGAACTGCGTTATAGAGACTTTACAATGTCGTTTAATGTAGACAACTGGACTATTTGCCCCAATGTAAAACAATGGCTTACTGATATTAGGGAAGGCAAAAAACAAGATACATATGGTTGGATGTTTAAAGTCTAACTATATTTAAATTAACAATACTATACTAAGTAACATTGACATTTGATGCGATTGAACGGAACACGAACTTCTCTGATATTAAAGAAGTGCTTTTTAATTTTATTTCCTCATGTAAACAACTGCTCCATAAAGGAGAGAGCTTAAATTTAGCTTATGATGACCAGGTGTTGCAAGACAAGGCTTTAGAAATTATTCATTTTTACACGACGAAAAAATTTCATAAATACCATAATTATATATTTGATTTTGATAAGATTAAACATATAAAAGAAATTCAATAATTATACCTTCCATTCTTTGGATGAAGTGGAAGACAAGCTTGCAAAAGCATTAAGTGATTTACATAATGAAAAAGAAGCCATCAAGTCCTTATGTAATTTTAATTGGATAAAATATACATCTTGTTAGCGGTTTAGTATTAACTAGCAACTTGGGTTATTTAACTAAAATATTAAGTGAGCGTTCAGAATATTTTTTGGATCGAAAAGGTATTTTATCTGTTTCATTAAATTTATTTGATACTCAGGCATCACCAGTTTTAGGTATGGATTATAAAGACTTCCGATGCCATGTTCTCCAGAAATTGTTCCTCCATATTTATTTACAGCTTGGAAGATATGTGTTAAACATGCATCCATATTTTTTTCCCAGTTTATGGATTTATCTTTAAATATGTTTACATGAAAATTTCCATCACCAATATGACCTACGATTATAAAATAAAAATTGAAACTGTTACAAACTGCATTTATTTCATTATATATTAAAAATGAATTACACCTTGGAACAACGATATCTATATCTTTAAAAATAGAATAGTTGATAGCTGCATCGCCTATTCTTTTTCTATGTTCCCACAATCTTTTTTTGTCCGCTTCGTTTTCAGCAAATAAAATTTCTTGATTTGTATATGTCGAAATAAAAATATAAAGGTCTTCAATATTATGCTTGGTATGAAGTTCATATTCAATCCATAATATTCCTTCTATTGCATTTCCAAATTGATTTTTCTTGTTTAAGAAATTTGATACTAATTCGTATCCATTTTTATCAATAAATTCCATGCTTACGGCATTGAATCCATTCTCAAAAAAAGCATTTACAAAATCAAATAATTTACTGATGAATGAGAAAGGGATTAACAGTAATACCGTTTCTATAGGAACTTCCAATTTTAATACAGCCTTGGTTATAATGCCTAATGTGCCCTCACTTCCAATAAAAAGCTGCGTAAAATTGTAACCAGTAGCATTTTTAGTTACATTTTTTCCGGTCCACATAGTTTGACCATTGGGCAAAACAACTTCTAAGTTTAAAACTGTATTCTTAATACTTCCATATTTTAATGAGTTAGGGCTACCGCTTGATAAGGCTATATTTCCTCCGATAAAACTTTGTGATGAACTACTAATGTTTTGAGGATAAATTAAGTTATGTTTTAATGCTTCTTCATAAATTTTTTCGGTTATAACGCCTGATTCAACAGTGATAGTTCTATCTATTTTATTGACTTCTACAATAGTATTTAATCTTTCTAAAGATAAAATAATATCATTACCTGAAGAAATTGCACCACCACTTACATTGGAGCCACCACCTCTTACTGTTATGTTAACCTCATTTTCATAGCAGTATTTCATTACCAATGAAATCTCGCTAACATTTTTGGGTAATAAAACTCCTAATGGATACATAATTTTAGAAGAAAGAGTACTAAAGGCATAATTGTACATTTTTTCTTTATCCGTTATCACGTATTTATCGCCTAGTATTTGACTTAATTCGAGAAGGATTTTATCTTTAAGCTTTCTCATCTTTATTCAAATTTAATTCATCTTCTAAAGCTCTAAATAATGCTCGTATATTGTCTAATCCAAAGCCTTCGTAATTACTAACACGTTGTATAATTTCATAAAAAAATGTAGACCTATCTCCTATAGAAGAAGTAAATATTTGAAAGAGCAATGATTCGCCTATAACATCACATATAACACCATGTTTTTTTAGCAATTCAACATCCAAATCAGGATATTTAGTACTTAAATTTGTGTAATATGCGTCTGGATAAGAGGTGAATCTAACTCCATTTCTTTTTAAAATTTCAACTGTTGCAAAAATATTAGATGTCTCAAATGCAATATGTTGAATTCCTGAACCATAATTTTCATCTATGAATAATTGCACTTGTGTTTTTTTATTTTGATCAGGTTCAACTAGCACATTGTTTAATGTTTTATTTTCTGATTGAAGTACTTTTAATAACATTCCAATTTTATTTTGCCCATCTTTTTGCCGTTCGTCAAAACATTTTACAGTTTTTGAGTTTAATATATTATTGAAATAATCTTCCCACAACTTTATTTCATTGATTCTTAGGGCGCATGCTATATGATCTATCTTTTGTAGTTCCGTATCTTCAGCAGGTAGGCTCCAATCATTTTCTATATTTATGTAGCCAGGAATAAAATCTCCTTTGTAGTTTTTGTAATCAATTAGAACAATTTCATTATCATCAAATATTTTTAAAGAAGCCATATCTACTTCTCCTAACTGATCAGAAATAGTAGTAGGAAAATGAATAGGTATTGCACCTTTTTCCAAAGCATTAACAAAATACTCCTTAACATTATTTACATTTATGCCTATTTTCTTTAAACCATTTCCATGTAAATCAACAAAGGAAACGATTGTATACGAGCTTGGCTGTGATGCGGAAGTGATGATAATTTTTATATCATTTTTAGTAATGTAATATGAGCATTTTTCAGGATGACCTGTTTCGGGGCCACAATAGGCTATTACTTTAAATCCTAAAGCTTTTACATGCCAATAAACAACCATTTTTGCCATGCCTACATAATATTCAACAAAATCGTATTTAACGCCTGTAAAATCAGTTTCAGTTAGTGTGTTGTAAGGTTCCATTTTTTTATTTTTAATTTTAAAAATTGTGATAGGTTTTTTATGCTTTCATTTATCTTTTGTAGAGGTATATAACTATACGCTAACCGAATTTCTTTTTCTCCACCTACATCTATATAAAAGAAAGACATAGGGGTAAAAATTATATTATAATTTTTTGCACATTCATAAACATCCTCTTTTGATATTGCTACAGGTATTTTTAAACTTAAAAAAAAGCCACCTCTTGGCTTATTCCAGCTAATTTTATTTGACCAATTTTCATTAGCATTAATAAAGTATTTGTTCAACGCTTTTAAAATTGCTTCTCGTTTTAAAGAAAGGTTTTTTATTTTTCTTTCATTATATATTTGAAGATTGAAATTGTTTTCGAGCAATATTCCTGCAAAAATTGCCTGTGTAATGGATGGAGTATTAACAGTGGTATATCCTTTAATTTTTGATAAGAGATCACTAATCATAACTCCATTTGATAATACCTGATCTGCCACCATTATTCCTATCCTAAGAGATGGATAAATTATTTTTGATAAAGAATGAAGATAAATAACTCGTTGTTTTTTATCTATAGATTTTAAAGTTGGTTGCTTTTTGCCTTCAATAACAAAATCTCCATAAGCGTTATCCTCAATTATATAAAAATTGAATTCTTCAGCCATCTTCAATAAAGCTTTCCTGTTTTCAATAGGCATACAAGTGCCTGTTGGATTCTGAAAGTCGGGTGTAACATATACGAGTTTTATTCTTTTTCCTTTTTTTTTGTTGTTTAAAATTTGATGTTTTAAATCAATTAGGCATAAACCGTCATCTGATATTTTTATAGGTTGAATTGTATGGCCAGTTATTTTTGCATAGTCTGTTATTCCAACATAGGTGGGATTTTCTACGGCAACTACATCTGTCTCTTTATCACACATACACATTAAGGCCAGCATAATGCTTTCTTGTGTGCCTACATTAATTAATATATTGTTTGGATGAACCTTAATATCATATTGTTTTTTCAAATAAATAGCTACAATATCATTAATGATTCCTTTGGATTTATTGTACTGCCCTAAACTATTAATACTATTTTTCTTTTTTTTATTTTTTGATATGTAGTTCGTATAAACTTTAAAGTAGTGATGCATTTTGTTGACATCAAAAAAATTTTCATCTGGACGACCAGAAGCCAAAGAAAGAGCGTTAGGAAACTCTAATTGAATTTCATTGAGAAATCCCATTGCATCGTTTTGTAAATTTTCTACTAGTGGATTTATTTCATTTTTCATGATTTGTTTAAAATTTTGTTGTCCTTTTCCATTTATTATACGCCCATTTTGAACACAATATTTACCATTTTCACTAAACAAAAACGTACTCCATTTTTGCAGACTGCTGAATGCACTTAGCTTAATACTAAGTCCAGTTTTTTTGATATGATTGTACATATCTTCATTAGCCCTTCACCTTCCATAATGGTGATATGATCACCAGGTGTGTTATATACTGTTATTTCTCCACAGTATTTACGCCAGCCATTATGTTCAGAGGGCTGATTGGTTGCATGTGCTTCATTAAGGATTTCGGCTTTGAATAAAATAACCGGTAAAAAATTTAATTTCCCTGGTTTGTAGGAGAGTAGCAATTGCATTAATCCCCATGCTGCTTCTATTAAATTATTTTTGTCGGCTATATCTGCTTCATTTAACATGCCACCATATTCATTTTGCTGTCTCTGCATTTCTTTTACAAAAGAGTCTTTCTTTCTGAATTCATCAGAGAAGTTAGCCCAACTATCAAGCATAAACACGTAGTTTATTGTTTTCCCTTGTTCTTGTAATTGACTTGCAATTTCATATGCTAACGTGCCTCCCATAGAAGATCCGCCTAATGTATAGCACCCATCGGGTTGTATTTTTAGTATTTCCTGCAAATAAATACTTGCTAGCTCTTGTAAAGATTTTGCTTTTATAAGTTGATCGCCATAGATATTAATATTTTGAATACCGTAATAGTTATACGAATTATCTAATTTATCAGCAAGTTCTTTATAACCAATAACAGTACCTCCTACCGCATGTATAAAAAATACATTCCTATCGCTGCTATTATTTAACTTTAATGGAACAATTATTGAATTTTCTTGCTTATGGCTATTTTGCGCATGCTTATAAATACTGTGTGTTGTATTAATTGATATCACTTCTTGCAGGCTAATATCAATGTTTATCTTTTTAAGCATGGATATTAGTTTAACTGCTAAAAGAGAGTTACCTCCTATCTTAAAAAAATCATCATGAATGGAGATTTGCTCTACACCAAGCACTTCACCAAATATTTGGGCTATTTGATATTCTGTTTCTGTATACATATCCTCTATTATTTTGATCTTATTTTTACGCTTAGTTTTATCATTTAAATCGGTTAATAATTTTATGTTTTCATCGTACGCTCTGTTAATATCATATCTTGATAAGGCAATGTTTTTTACAGAATTTATTTGTAATAATTTTTCTACAATACCCGGAAATTCATCACTCTTAAGTGCGTTTAATGATATCCCATTTTTTGTTGCAAGACCGGCCATAAAGTCTATTGCCATACCTGCATCTGAAATTTGATTTAGATTAATTGTGAGTATGGATTTAATATTGGAATAACTTCTATAGCTTATTTCATCTAAATACAAATTTGCTGCGGTATATTCCATATTGCCTAAAGACGGAAGTATACTAGATAATGATGAACAACAAATCATATTGTTTATTTCGATAGAACTGGAAAGTTTAATGAGGTTTTCAACTCCTGTTACTTTAGGGTTTAGTACCTGTTGTATGTCATCGTACGTTTTCTCTTTTAAAGCAGTTTGCGCTGCAACACCTGCTGTATGTAAGATTAAATCAATGATTTCAATTTTATTAATTGCTAATAGTTTTTCTAAGGCAACTATTGAATCTTTATTTCCAATATCTATTGGAGCATATATTATATGGTGTTTTGTCGTTCTTAATTTAGCTAGCCTGGCTTTATAATCCTCTCTTAAGTTGGATTCCGTTGTGCGTCCTAAAAGAATAACGGTGCATTTTTTATCTTTTTGTACAATGTAATTAGCATAAGCATAACCAATAGCGCCTAATCCTCCTGTAATTAAAAATATAGAATCGCTAAATTGCAAACTGTTATTTGTTACATTTCGATTATTTAGAGACACTACCTTCTGGTACATTGGGAACCATTGGTATTTACCTCTTATTACAATCAAATCCTTACTTTCATTTTGTTCTAATACAGGCAATAATGCTTCTTTATAAGAATCATCTTGTGAAGATAAATCGATGTGAAATGCTTTGGTGCCTGATGTGAAATATTCAAACGGTATTGATTTTGTAATTCCATACACAATTGATGGTTTTTGCTGCAATTGTTCATTCCCGATAACGTCATAATTATCAAAGGAAATTGAAATGAATTTGGGTATGTTGTTGCTGATAGTTTTAGACCATTCAAATATGTTTCTAATTGCAAAGATGTCTAAGTTGGGATCATTAATATCAATACTTGGTGATACATATATAATTGTATCCATTGGACTAGTCCTAATCTTTTCATTAAGAATAGTTTTTATATGCAATGCATTATTAAAATCAAATGTGCAATCAGGTTTTATGTTGTTAGATTGCTGATGCGTAACATAACTTATGTTGTCAAAATATTTATTTAATAGATTGAGTAAGGTATCAATTTCGTTTTGTTTTTTATCGCTATTATTCACTAATACCAAAACGTTTTTATGTTTTATGTTTTCAATATTATGCATGGAGGTTTTTAAAGTTCCTCTCTCCCAAGATCGCTCATAAAACATATCGTTCACTGAATTAAATTTTTTACTATCCTGATGACCTCCTTTTTCTAACCAACATTTTTGATAATCAAATTGATAAGTAGGTAAACTTGT
>CAYVXB010000032.1:0-352 GCA_964454275.1 uncultured Chitinophagaceae bacterium
TACCAGAACACTGCGATATGAAAAGTTAGTTGTTCCTTTTCGTGTAAAGTTATTAAGGGTATTGGGTCTTATTGCCGCTGCATTGGTAACCACTTTTATTACAATAGCTATTGCTTTTGAATATATTGATTCTCCCAAAGAAAAGTTTTTAAAACAACGCAACGAGGTGTTGCAACAAAATTATACCCTCATTTTAAAGAAAATAAACGCACTTCAAGAGCAGATGGTAGAATTGGAGCAACGAGATAATAAAGTGTATCGAGAAATTTTTGAAGCAAAGCCTATACCTGACAGTGTTAGAGCTCTATCTATACAAAAACAACAAGGGTTGCAATTAGTTCAAAGCATGAGT
>CAYVXB010000032.1:362-7408 GCA_964454275.1 uncultured Chitinophagaceae bacterium
ATACGATCTCAACATCCCTGCAAAACCTCTCTAATCGTATTGCTGTACAGAACCAATCTTATGAAACTATAGGCCAACTTATTCAAAATAAGGAACAATTATTAGCGGCCACACCTTCTATACAACCTGTTAGTAATAAAGATCTTACTCGGTTAGCTTCCGGTTTTGGTTATCGAGTAGACCCTATTTACAAAATAGGTAAAATGCATGCAGGTCTCGACTTTGCTGCTCCACAAGGCACTCCCATTTATGCCACCGCTAATGGAACAATTGCTGTGGCGGAACACAGTAGCGGGGGGTATGGGAATCATATACTTATTAATCATGGCTATGGATATGAAACATTATATGGGCACATGGTTCGATTAAAAGCACAAGTTGGACAACAAGTGAAGCGGGGCCAGGTGATTGGTTGGGTGGGTAGTACGGGTAAATCTACTGGGCCACACTGCCATTATGAAGTGCATAAAGATGGCCATCCTGTTGATCCTATTTATTTCTTTTATAATGATCTTACACCAGATCAGTATGATCGATTGTTAAAGTTGGCTGCTGCGAGCAATCAAAGTTTTGATTAATTTTACCGTGTATGCAACAACTAGATTTATTTAAATCTCCAGTATTAATAGACGATTCAAAAGCTAAAGTTGCTGCTAGTGTGGTACAAAATGAGATGAATGCAAAAGAAGAAGATGTTGTTTTATTTATAGAAGAGAATGTAGAACAAGATGTAGATAAACAACCTGATTCTGCTATCAAACAGCTTGAAAAAGCATTTCAAAAAAAACAAACTAGTACAAAACATGTTGATATAGGATTACCCAACATCCCAAGTGATGATATATTATTTCAAAAACACTACTACTCCATTAGTGAAGTAGCAGCTATGTTTGATGTGAATACTTCGCTAATTCGATTTTGGGAAAATGAATTTGATATATTACAGCCCCGAAAAAATAGAAAAGGTGATCGTCTTTTTACCCCACAAGATATTAAAACAATAGAGCTTATTTATCATTTACTACGTCAGAGAAAGTTTACTATTTCTGGAGCAAAGGCGTGTCTGAAAAAAAATAAAAAAGCAGAACAACAACATATTTTAGTGCAATCGTTGCAACAAATAAAAAGTTTTTTGTTGGAGCTGAAAGCCACTATACAATAATATTACTCTACTTTATACACGCTTTATTATCTTTGGTGTGTTTTCAAAATTATTCATTATCAATTGTCAACTATCAATTAAAATTATCCTATGTCAGTTATAGATTTAATAATGCCCAAATTAGGAGAAAGTATTATGGAAGCTACTATTTTAAAGTGGCACAAAAAAACGGGAGATACTATAAAAATGGATGAAACGGTGCTAGATATAGCCACTGATAAGGTAGATAGTGAGGTGCCTTCTACTGCGGAAGGTACTATACAAGAAATTCTATTTAAAGAAAACGATGTAGTGCCTGTGGGTACTGTTATTGCTCGAATACTTAGCAATGTTGATGTTGCCAATACCAAATCTATTCATATACCACAACCCATTGTAGAAGAAGTTACTCATGAAGAGGTTACAGTACCTTATACGGCTGCAACATCAACAACTTCTGTATCCATGAATGGAGGAGCAAAATTTTATTCTCCATTGGTATTAAATATTGCGGCCAGTGAGGGTGTTAGCATGTCGGAATTGGAGCATATTATAGGAACGGGTAATGAAGGTCGTGTAACAAAAAAAGATATACTACAATATGTTGCACAAAAAAAATCGGGTCATACTACCTCTACGCCTGTAACTATATTGTCTAGTGCCACACATGAGCCTGCTAAAACGCCTGTTAACATTGAAAAGGGATTGGATACGTATGGTGGAAATGTAGAAATTATTGAAATGGATCGTATGCGCAAGCTGATTTCTAAACATATGGTTGATAGCAAACATACCAGTGCACACGTTACCAGCTTTGCAGAAGTAGACGTTACCAATATGGTATTGTGGCGAGATAAGATTAAGAAAGAATTTGAAAAAAGAGAAGGAGAGAAAATTACATTTACGCCTTTATTTGTGGAAGCTATTGTACATTGTATAAAAAAATATCCTTGGCTTAATAGCAGTGTAGATGGAGATAAAATTATTGTAAAAAAAGACATTCATATTGGCATGGCTACAGCATTACCTACAGGTAATCTTATTGTGCCTGTTATCAAATATGCGAATCAATTGAACCTTGCTGGTTTAGCAAGACAAGTAAATCAATTAGCCAACGCTGCTCGAAATAATAAATTAAAACCGGATGATACACAGGGTGGAACTTTTACCCTAACCAATGTGGGTTCATTTGGAAGTATTATGGGTACTCCTATTATAAATCAGCCACAGGTCGCTATTCTAGCGGTTGGGGCTATAAAAAAGCGTCCTGTAGTAATTGAAACTGCCCAAGGTGATTCTATTGCTATACGCCATATGATGTATTTATCCCTTTCTTATGATCATCGAATTATCGATGGGGCGTTGGGTTCTACTTTCTTAAATGCAGTGGCTAAAGAATTAGAGCATTTTGATATTAATAGATCGATATAATATCATAATGAGATTTTTAGCTTTAGCAATATCATTGCTTGTAATAGAAAATACATACGCTCAAAATAAAACACCTGAAGATTTTGGATTTTGACATTTAAAAATACTGCATCAAAACTATTAAACTATAAAAAGCCATCTTTCTTAAAGATGGCTTCTGCTTTTTAAAATGCAACGATTCTCTTCTATATGTTGTCTTTTTAAAAAGAATTAATGGTTAGTTAGGCATTCTTTTTGTACTAATCATCTTATTAAATTCTATCATAATATGAAAACGTTAAGCAATACCTGGTTTACAGAAGGTTATATAGATTTTGAGTTAAAAAAATATACATTACTGGCCTATTTGCAAGAAGTAAATAAATATTTTGATGAAAATAAATTATACCCGCAACTAGCCGATTTAATTTTTCACTACAATAATATAAAAGGCTTTCAGGAAAATAAACAGTATCTACAACAATCTTTCCCCAAACAACTTACACAACTTAATTTGGAGCGGTTACAAATTGTGTATGAAGAAATGATACAAGACAATAATTTAATGCAAGAAATGGAAAATATTATCTATTTCGCCCTCGACCAATTAAAACAGTCCATAGACGGGGGTTCCGAATTATATGACATGGTAGAAGAATCAATACAAATAAACCCTGTAGGGCTTATACCTGTTGATACATCAGAAGGATATATGCTATTAAATAGCGGAGATAATAAAGAGATCAATGTATACGGGTATAGAGTATCCTTATTTGAAAAAAAAGAAGAACCTTATCGTTCTCTTAAAACAGTATATCTATCAAAATTTCAAAAAAAGGTACATATCACGTATGAACAAATTAAACATAACTTAATCAACACATTTAAAGAATTACCTAATCCTGCTGTATTTTATATAGAAACCCCATTAACTTACCCATTAGCGGAAACATTATTGCCGGTTGCTAAAAGATCACTAATAAGATATATTAGTCAAGCGGCTTAAGAGGGATGAAATTATCTCTTTTATTAAGCTGTGTTTTTAACTCGTTTACGATATTTCCTAAACAAGCTGTGCCATTGGATATTGAGTACACCTAGAATTCCTTCTTTAATAATTCCCTTAGTCATTTTAGATGCTCCCAATTTCCTATCTGTAAATGTTATAGGAACCTCCTTAATTTTAAACCCCAATTTCCAAACAGCAAATTTCATTTCTATTTGAAAGGCGTAGCCAACAAATTTTATCACATCAAAATTAATCGTTTCCAATACCTGCTTTTTATAACACATAAAGCCTGCTGTACTGTCTTTTATAGGCATCCAAGTAATTACTCGAGTATACAACGATGCAGCTTTTGATAATAATATACGATTGCGAGGCCAATTTTCTATACACCCCCCTTTTACATATCGGCTTCCTACAGCCACATCTGCGTTGCCTTCAAAACAGGCTTTATATAGCTTGTCTAGGTCAGAAGGATGATGAGAAAAATCCGCATCCATCTCAAAAATAAAACCATATTCATTAGCAAGTGCCCAACGAAAACCGTGGATATAAGCCGTTCCTAATCCTTGTTTACCTTTTCTTTCTTCCAAAAAAAGTGTGCCTACATATTTTTTTTGTAAATCTTTTACAATAGTAGCCGTCCCATCGGGAGAATTATCATCAACAATTAACACATGAAAGTTTTGTTGAAGGTTCATAACGGCATCAATAATAGCTTCAATATTTTCTTTTTCGTTGTATGTAGGTATGATGACGAGCTTTTGCAAAGAGTAAATTATATTTAACTTGTTAATTCAAAAAAGCTAATTTAGTGCATACGTCAATATGTATAAAAATACAATTGATGCTTGCTATATTTCGCTCACAAAGCTACTTAAATCTATTAATACTAATATGCGCATTATAAGTTACAATGTAAATGGTATTCGATCTGCTATGAATAAAGGATTGCTTGAATGGCTTAAAACAGATCCTGCAGATATTATTTGTTTTCAAGAAATTAAAGCACATAAAGAAAATGTGGACTATGTAGCCATAGAAAATTTGGGGTTTGAAACATTTTGGTTTCCTGCACAAAAAAAAGGATATAGCGGAGTAGCCGTATTTACTAAAATAAAACCAGATTATGTTCAATGTGGAAACGGATTTGATCAAAGTGATGCAGAAGGGAGAGTTATGCGACTTGATTTTAAAGATATCACATTATTGAATAACTATTTTCCGTCTGGCACAAGTGGCGATGAAAGGCAGCAATATAAGTATCAGTGGCTTAATGAATTTTTTGATTATCAAAAAAAACTACGAGAACAAAGACAAAAAATCATTGTATGTGGAGATTATAATATAGCACATACAGCAATAGATATACATGATCCAAAAGGCAATAAAAATTCTTCTGGATTTTTGCCAGAGGAACGAGTTTGGATGGATGCCTTTTTGGCCAGCGGATATGTTGATACTTTTAGACATATGCATCCTAACGAGCCACATCATTATACTTGGTGGAGTATGCGTTTCCCAACTGTAAGAGCTCAAAATAAAGGCTGGCGTATTGATTACATTAGTGTTACAGAAATTCTTAAGCCGTACATAAAATATGCTCATATAATGCCAGAGGTTAAACATAGTGATCACTGTCCTGTTTTTCTTGAGCTAAAAAATAATATCTAATAATATGATTATATACAATGTAACTTCAAAAGTAGAACACAGTATTGCCAAAGAATGGATAGAGTGGATGCGAAGGGAACATTTGCCAGAAGTCCTTTCAACAGGGTGTTTTACGGATTATCAAATAGCAAGATTGCTAGAAATAGATGAAGAGGATGGGCCTACATATGCTATTCAATATTATGCCCATTCTTTAGAGGAATATAATAAGTATATAGCAACATTTGCGCCAGTACTGCGTAAAAAAAACCAAGAGCGTTGGGGTGATAAATGTTTGTCTATTCGTACATTAATGGAAATTGTTAACTAATTGTGGATAATAAGAATGAATACGTTGTAAAGTAGATGTTTATGAAACCCTTTCCCACAAAGAATTATAGCGAAATATCTTTGAAACCCTTTACAGTAAAGGGTTCTAAAGATATTGTTTTCTATATAAAGAAACATCGATATCGCAGGTATCATTCATAATCCTTGCCCATATTGCATTACAAAGAGTAGGAATGCAATATTTTTTTAATAAAATAATTTTGTTGAATCCAAATTACACCTAAATTTGTTGTTGTAAATTTTATTAAACAAAAAACACACACTATGAACAAAGCTGAATTGATTTCAAAAATCGCAGATGATGCTGGTGTTAACAAGACACAAGCTAATGCTGCTTTAGATGCTTTTGTAGAAGCAGTTACAAAAACGTTAAAAACTGGTGGTAAAGTTACTCTAGTAGGCTTCGGTACTTTCTCTGTTTCTAAACGTGCTGCTCGTAACGGACGTAATCCTCAAACAGGTGCGGTTATCAAAATCAAAGCAAAAAAAGTTGCTAAGTTTAAAGCAGGAAAAGAATTATCTTCTAAGTTATAATTAACTTGAGATTTTTTTTTAAAGCAAGGGTATTATACCTTGCTTTTTTATTTTATATTTTTCACTTTCAATTAAATAAATATTATGGGTAGAGGAGATAAAAAAACGGCAAAAGGTAAACGCTTTAAGGGCTCTTTTGGTAAAACGCGTCCATCCAAAATTAAAAAAGCTGTAGTAGCTGTAAAAGAAAAAATAAATACTACTACAACGAAAAAAGTAAAAGCAACAAAAGAAAAATAAAGCATATCATTGATATGCTTTATTTTTTAATAACAGATACAGATTCTATTTTTCTTAATAGCCATTGCTTGTTGTTTTCTTTGATGTCTGCTATTCCTAGCATGGAACCTGATTTGAGTATACGTTACACATCCTTGTTGCATCATTCAGCAAGAAAAAACCTTCAATTGTGTGTAGCAGATGCTCTATTCTCATTATAAAATGCTCCAATAAAATCCATCTACTATCGTGTATGGTTGATATAACAAAAATTAATAACTTCAATGTTAATTTTTGGTACCAAATTGATAAATTTTTTTAGCAATAAGGATTGATGCTGTGCCTGAAGAATTATGAATTGTAGGTGATGATTGTGTTTTACAATTTGATGGTAAAAAATGGACAAAGCATATTTGTCCGGATAATATTTAAATGAAAAGCACGTCATGGCGAACGCAGTGCAGCCATCTGCTGTTATGCATTTAACGTTGCTTGTAATGTAGATTCGGATTGCTTCTCACACCTACGGCGTGATCGCAAAGACTAGGATTATGTAAAGTAAGCTTTAAGCTTCAGCACGTCATGGCGAACGCAGTGAAGCCATCTGCTGTTATGAATATAAAGTTGTTTTTAACGTAGACTCAGATTGCTTCTCACGCCTACGGCGTGATCGCAAAGACGAGGATTATGTAAAGTAAGCTTTAAGCTTCAGCACGTCATGGCGAACGCAGT
>CAYVXB010000032.1:7508-11300 GCA_964454275.1 uncultured Chitinophagaceae bacterium
GACGAGGATTATGTAAAGTAAGCTTTAAGCTTCAGCACGTCATGGCGAACGCAGTGCAGCCATCTGCTGTTATGCATTTAACGTTGCTTGTAATGTAGATTCGGATTGCTTCTCACGCCTACGGCGTGATCGGAATGACGAGGATTATGTAAAGTAAGCTTTAAGCTTCAGCACGTCATGGCGAACGCAGTGCAGCCATCTGCTGTTATGCATTTAACGTTGCTTGTAATGTAGATTCGGATTGCTTCTCACGCCTACGGCGTGATCGCAAAGACGTGAAATTGGTTAATAATAATTGCGACAATGTTGCAAAAAAACAATTGCGCTAATGATTAGATATATAGCTTTTTTACGAGGAATAAATGTAAGTGGACAGAAAATTATTAAGATGAATGAACTGAGTAAAATATTTACTTCATTCAAATTAAATAATGTAAAAACCTATATACAAAGTGGAAATGTATTATTTGATAGTAATGAAAAAGATACTATTAAACTTACAAAAAAAATAGAGAAAGGGTTAGAGAAAGCACTTGGTTACAACGTTGTTGCAATGTTGCGAACCGTTGCCGAAATGCAAAAAATACTACACCACAACCCTTTTAAAAATATACAACCAGCTTATGATATAAAGATGTACATAGTTTTTGTAAAAGAGCTGCTGCCTATAAAACAACCGCTTCCTTATATATCTTCTAAAAAGCATATTGAAATTTTTGCAATGCACGATTGTAATGTATTTTGCATTAGCAGAATGCAAAACGGAAAATTTGAATATCCTAACGCTATTTTGGAAAAAGAATTTAAAATAGCTTCTACTACTCGCAATTGGAGTACATTTTGTAAAATGATGGCTATTTAATTAGCATCCCATGAGCCAAAGAAAACTAACAGCCGATTTTATTTTTGATGGTAAACATTTACTTCCAAAGGCTGTGTTAATTATTGATAAAGATGGAGTTGTAGTGGATTGCATATCTGCTGCAGATGCGTCTTTATTAAAAGAGGCTGAATATCATAAAGGTATTCTTTCTCCTGGTTTTGTAAATGCTCATTGTCATCTTGAATTATCGCATCTACATAAAAAAATACCTGAACATACAGGGTTGGTTGATTTTTTATTAAATGTAATTCAACATCGTAGTGAAACAATTGAAAATATTCAACAAGCTGCTTTAGAAGCGGATCGATTTATGTATGAACAAGGCATTGTAGCCGTGGGCGATATTTCTAATACAGATCATACAGTACATATTAAAAAAAATAGTAATATATATTATCACAGTTTTGTAGAAACGATTGCTTTTAATCCTACGCTAGCAGAACAACAATTGCATGATGCTTTACAAATACAAAAAACGTTTCAGTATAATAATTTATCAGCAAGTATTGTACCGCATGCACCTTATAGTGTATCAAAAGAGTTATTTAAATTAATAGATGCACTACCTCTATCTATATTATCTATTCATAATCAAGAGACAGAAGCAGAAAATATTTTTTTTCAAGAAAAGCAAGGAGATTTTTTACGATTATATAAAACATTAAATGTATCTATCGATTATTTTAAACCATCAGGAAAAACCAGTTTACAAACCTATTATTCTTGGGTTACAACTCCACAAAACATAATACTGGTACATAATGTAGCCACATCATTAGAAGAAGTTCAAATGGTATATAGTGATCAAAAGCATATTGTTTTCTTTTGTATTTGTGCAAATGCGAATCAATATATTCAACAAAAAATGCCGCCTATTGACTATTTTAATGATATGGCTGATAGAGTAATTATCGGTACAGATAGTTTAGCTTCTAACCATCAATTGAGTATATTAGAAGAATTAAAAACGATTCAGAAATATTATCCATCTATCTCTTTAGAAAAACTCTTACAATGGTCAACATATAATGGCGCTAAGGCTTTACAAATTGATTGTCAATTTGGGAGTTTTAAAAAAGGGAAGAAACCAGGCATCATTCAGATCTTATCTACAAACAATAATATTATAGAGGCTAGTGTTAAACGTATTATATAAAATGATTTTAGGATTTGAATATTTTTTATGCAAGAAAATACAGGCGAGATATGAATAAGATTACGGTATTATGGGAGCCCGTTTGGTACGATCTTGATTATTCAATAGCTGTTGGAGAAATTGGATATTTCAAGTTTATAAAAGGCCTTAATATGTTAAAATTTACTACAGCAATAGATAATAATGAGCAAGGAGAAGAAATGAAGATTAAAATTCTTAAAATTTCGAATGCGGAGCTTGGTAATATTATTAAGATCGATACTCAAACTATTCCTTTATCTTATTTGTTTTATACAGACGATGAGCATTATAAACCAATAGACACGGAGCAAACACCGGGTTTTATTGAAAATCATTCAGGTATAATTAACAATTCTACTGAAGAAAAATATTTGGAGGATATGCATTTTTTTGTTGAAATAGAGATACTGCAGCATGATTGAGCTACATTAAATTGTTTTTTATATGTCAATTTATGGTTACTCTTTAGTATTGGCAAGATTTTGGAGGTAACTTTGTGAAAACCCTTTACCATGTTACTTAATGTTGATCAACTGATTACTATAACATTTACGCTATTTGCTGTTATAGATGTGGTGGGAGCCATACCCGTACTTATTTCTATAAAAGGAAAGATGGGCGAAATAAGATCACTGCGAGCTACGCTTATAGCGGGTGGCTTAATGCTAGCTTTTCTTTTTGTTGGAGAATATTTTTTAAAAATTTTAGGATTAGATATACGGTCGTTTGCAGTAGGAGGATCGGTGGTTTTATTTTTAATAGGATTAGAAATGGTGCTAGGCCATGAAATTTTTAAAGGAGATTCGGAAGCTCGTTCTGGAACAGTTGTTCCTGTTGCTTTTCCTATTATTGCAGGTTCGGGAACATTAACTACAATCATGTCGTTAAAAGCCAATTTTAGTGAATGGAATATTTTAGCAGGCATTCTTATTAATCTTATAATCGTATATATCGTATTACGGTCATTAAAATTTTTGGAAAAAGCTTTAGGTAAAAATGGGTTAATTGCTATTCGTAAGTTTTTTGGTGTAATATTATTAGCCATTGCTATTAAAATTTTTGGTAGCAATATTTCTTCTTTTGGAAAATGAGTTAAAAGTTATGAGTGGAGAGTTAAGAGTTTATAAATCCAATTCTTTTATTAATAACTCATAATTCTACACTCTTAATTCTTAACTTACTCAAACAACGTATACAACACAGGTAAAGATTTCAGCGATGTAAAATCAGCAACATGATGCTTTAAAAATATTTCATAAGCGGTTAGTAATTGTCTGCGCTGTGGTTGAGATAGTTGTATTTTTTCAATATCTTGAATTGATTTTAATTGTTGTAATTCGTGTGTTTTATTGCTCAGTTCTTTATCTATGTAATTTCCATGAATGGGAATATCTCTCACAAACGTACCTTCTACCAAATCAATAATGTTGGTATTGTTGGAGTAAGATCCGTGTAGTTCAAATCCTAGTAAACTTGTTAATAATAAAGTGTAATACAAACTGTAGTTAGCTGTTTGCATAGCATTTGCTTTATCGAGTTGTATAAAGCTTTCTTCTACTTTATAATATAGGTCTGTATTCGATTCTGGCTGTTTTAAGCATTTTTGCAAAAGCTCAATCATATATAGCGCCACTGCATTTTTGTATATATTGTTTGTTATGTTTGTGTAGAGATAGAAAAATTTGAAATCCTTTATTCGTTGTACATTTTTTAATTTATTATTATATACTAC
>CAYVXB010000032.1:11310-19059 GCA_964454275.1 uncultured Chitinophagaceae bacterium
GCTGCTTTGTTTCCTGTTTTGGAGTGAGTGCGGATATTATTGATGATATAAGATTGTATGCCAAATAGCTCAGTAAGCATTGTTACGATACAGCTGGTTTCTCCATATGAAGTTTTTTTTAATACAATTCCTCTTGTTTTGTGTAGCATATTTGTAAACCGAAATTAAAAACTTAAAATGTAATCAAAATCTCCAATACCTTCGTGCCCATATTTTTCATTCTGCACTTAATATAGTTTATGTGGACGTGTATTGCTAAAATCATTTTACGGTATAGAATAATAGTATTGGCTTTTTTGGTTGCTATTACCGGTGTAATGGGGTATTATGCTACTACTGTAACAATGAATTATGATTTTACAAGTGCTATTCCTGCAAATAATGCTAAGTATAAGGAGTATAAAGCTTTTCAGCATTTATTTGGTGGAGATGATGGAAATACAATCGTGCTTGGCATTGAGACGCCTAATTTTTATACATTACCCGTATTTAATTCTTATGCGCATTTTATACAACAGTGTAAAAAATTATATGCTGTTGAAAATATTTTAAGTGTTCCACAATCTATTTTTTTATTAAAGGATAGCGTTAGTGAGAAATTAGTTGCACAATCGATTTTCCCAGATAACATCACGAATCAACATACACTAGATAGCTGCAAAGCTATTTTTGAAAACTTGCCTTTTTATATTGAACGCTTGTATCATGGGCATACATACTTGATGGCCATCAAAGTAAACAAAGCAATTATTAATTCTTCTCGCAGGGTTTCTTTTGTAGATAGTTTGTTGCAACTGACTAAAGTCTTTGAAAAACAAACGGATATTACAATACATGCTAGTGGACTGCCACTCATTCGTACATTGGTTGCTCAAAAATTAACGAAAGAGACGCAATTGTTTTTGATTACATCACTTGTATTGTCAGCATTAACATTGGTTCTATTTTTTCGCTCTATTAGAATTACGTTAATGTCTTTGGTTGTGGTGCTTGTAGGTGTACTATGGAGCACTGGTTTAATGGGAATATTGGGATATAAGATTAATACACTTACAGCATTGGTTCCTCCATTAATTGTAGTAATTGGGATACCTAATTGTATCTACTTTTTAAATAAATATCACACTTCTTATCAACTTACAAAAAACAAACACGAGGCACTTATAGCCATGATAGATCGAATGGGTGTTGTAACTCTTTTTTGTAACATAACAGCTGCTATTGGTTTTGGAGTATTTGCTTTTACCCAGAGTGTAGTATTAAGAGAATTTGGAGTGATTTCTGGCGTTGGCATTATATTACTTTTTTTGATCTCTCTTTTATGTATACCTATAGTACTTAGTTTTATGCCCGTGCCTAAACTTCGTCATACAAAGTATTTAAACAATACATTGTTGCATAAAGTATTGCAGCGTATTGAGGTGTGGTCGTTGCAACATAAAAAATCGGTGATAGCTATTACCGTTATACTTGTTCTGGTTTCTGTAGTAGGCATATTGCGCTTAAAATCAAATGGATATATTGTAGATGATTTGCCTAAGAACGACAAAGTATATGCGGATTTAAAATTTTTTGAAAAAAACTTTCGTGGCATTATGCCTTTAGAAATTTTGATTGATACAAAAAAGAAGAACGGATTAATTCGTTCGTTACATACACTAGAAAAAATAGATACCTTATCAGCGTATATAGCCTCTATGCCTGAAATGAATCGTCCATTATCATTAGTAGAAGGATTAAAGTTTGCGAAGCAGTCTTATTATAATGGGGATAGTAGTAACTATCGAATTCCTAATGAATTTGATATGGCTTTTCTAGCCCCGTATTTAAAAAGTAAAAAAAAAGCTTCTTCTACCAAACAGGCTAATAGCCTAAGTGTTATACTGACTAGTTTCATTGACAGCAATCGCCAAATAGCTCGATTAAGCGTTTCGATGGCAGATGTGGGTAGTAGTAGATTGCCCTCTATTTTAGATAGCATAAAAATAAAATCACACACCATTTTCGATACATCATATAATGTAAGTTTAACTGGCGCAAGTGTTACTTTTTTAGAGGGAACAACATTTATTATTAATGGTTTAACACAAAGTGCCTTATGGGCTTTTATATTTATTGCTGTTTGTATGATTTATTTGTTTAAGTCATTTAAAATAGTATTGTGCAGTCTTATACCGAATGTGGTTCCGTTGATTATTACAGCTGGAGTTATGGGTTGGGCGGGAATCTCATTAAAACCGTCCACTGTTTTAATATTTAGTGTAGCATTGGGAATTGCTATAGATATAACCATCCGATTTTTAGTTAACTATAAACAACAGCTGCCTCGTCATGCATACAAGGCAAGGCTGACGGTGATAGATACTATACATCAGACTGGCATCAGTATTTTATATACGTCTTTAGTATTAACCATCGGTTTTGTGGTATTCTGCATGAGTAGCTTTGGAAGCATTTTTGCTTTAGGCTGGCTCACTTCATTTACATTAATTATTGCAACAATTACAAATTTGGTATTGTTACCAGTGTTGCTATTGATTATGCATAAAAAATAAGGGTGCTGTTCCTTTGTTATAGATATCTTGTTCGAACGTAGTGAGGCAGCTCTCAAAGTAACAAAACGCTTATATGATAAGGGTGTTCTCCCTACGGTCGAAAGGACAACTCATACTGTTTAATCTAAAAGCTATATTCATTTAACAATACCAAAATAAGATTCATCTATTCTCATCTATGTTGCATACACTTGTTGCTTGCTCATTTCGCCCTTCTCACATCTATTACAAGTAGATGATATTAAGAAACGTTTAATGTTACCTTTTTGTTAAAATTTTAGTATAACTTTGGTGTTCTTTTTTTAACTTTAAACCTTAAGTGCGTATGAAAACGTTAATGTTATTCATGCTGGGGGCTGTTCTATCTGTTGGGCAGCTGCTGGCTCAAACTAAAACTATCACTGGTAAAGTAACAGATGAGAAAGGAAATCCCATACCTAATGCTTCCATTGTTGTAAAAAATTCC
This sequence comes from uncultured Chitinophagaceae bacterium, assembly GCA_964454275.1. Lineage (GTDB taxonomy): Bacteria > Bacteroidota > Bacteroidia > Chitinophagales > Chitinophagaceae > CAYVXB01. The sequence continues at coordinate 14,332 of CAYVXB010000032.1, forward strand.
AAGGCAGGTACAACTGCTATTACAGATGGAACCTTTTCTCTTGAAATTTCTTCTTCAGCAAAAGCGCTTATTATTTCAGCTGTAGGTTTTGCTAGCCAAGAAGTTTCAATAGCAGACAAATCTTCTATAATCGCAGTATTAAAAGTAGAAGAAACTGATTTAGGTGGCGTTACGATAAGCTATCAAACAAAGCCAAAAGCTATTGGTGCTGACGCTAAGATTTCCGGAAAAGAAGTACAAAATAAACCAGTTACAAGCTTTGATCAAGCATTGACAAGTAAAATTGCTGGTGTTCAAGTAAACACTTCTTCTGGCTTAATTGGCGATAATGTGGTTATTCGTATACGAGGTGCTTCTTCCATTTCTTCTGGAAGCCAACCATTAATCGTAGTTGATGGTGTTCCCGTACAACAAGGAAATGTTGGACAATTATACAATCCTTCAAATGCTTTGCAAGACATTAATCCTAATGATATTGAATCAATTGATGTGTTGAAAGATGCTTCTGCTGCTGCATTGTATGGCTCTCGTGCTTCTGCTGGTGTTATTTTAATTACAACAAAAAGAGGTAAAGCAGGTGTACCAAAAGTTACTTATGATGCCTATATGGGATTTGTAACACCTTCAAAAGTTTTAAATGTATTAAATGCTGACCAATACAATACGGTAATGAATACATTATCTAAAAATGCAGGAGGAGGAATTGTGGCTAAATATGGAGATATAAATGGAGATGGTAATCCTGATGTTGTAAATACAGATTGGCAAGATCAAGTTTATCGTACTGGAATAATACAGAATCACCAAATCTCTATGTCTGGAGGAACAAATAAAACAACGTATTATGCTTCAGCAAATTATTTTGATTATGGCAACTATATTATTAACAATAGATTGAGAAGAGGATCTGTGCGATTAAATGCTACAACTAAAGCTGCGGATTGGCTTACGATGGGTATAAATATTCAAGGAGCTTACAAAATGGATTAGGTACTGGTACTGGTGCAGCTGCTAGTGGCATTCCTTTAGGTCCATTGTTTATGTTTCCCAATACACCTGTTTATGGATCTGATGGAAATTATTATTATGGCAAAGGGGGAAATGCTGGTTCTACGCCAGTTCCTAATCCTGTAGCTGTGCTGTATAAAAATTTTGATAATTATGAAACAAAGCGGTTTTTAGCTTCTGGATTTGCTGAGGCTAAAATAGCTGAACATTTTAAGCTAAAAACACAATATAATATTGATTATCAGACAGGACTTAGTGATCAATTTTGGAATCCTGATATTGGAGATGGTGCGCCTAGTGGAACAGCTCAAAATGTGTACAATGAAAATCCCACTTGGTCTTGGTTTAGTACATTAAATTATGACCAAAAATTTCATAACCATGCTTTTACTGCATTTATTGGAACAGAATTTACTAAGTATAGAAGTTTCTATTACTATGCACAAGGAAATGGATTGATTGATCCTCAGTTTACCAGACTGTCTAGCGCTAATTACGAAACAACTAGCTCAAGTGGTGGAATTGAAGAAAATGGATTAGCCTCTTATTTTGGTTCGATTAACTACATCTTTAAAGATAAATATAGTGTTACAACTAATTTTAGAGCAGATGCTTATTCTGGATTTGGTAGAGATCATCAATTTGGATATTTCCCTTCTATAGCTTTAGGTTGGAATGCATCTAAAGAAGATTTTTTTAAAAAATGGAAATCTGTTGTAACAGATTTCAAGGTTCGTATGAGTTATGGAACCACCGGTAATTCTAATATTGGTAGCTATCCTTCTTTGGCAACATATGCACCCGATAAATATGGTGATCTTCCCGCACTAGCGCTAAATAATCCTGGTAATACAGCACTGAAGTGGGAGAAAACCCATCAATTTGATATGGGTTTTGATGCAAGTCTATTGAATAAAATCAATATTGTATTTGACTATTACAGAAAAAATACAAGTGATCTGATTTTGAATAATCCCGTATTAGCAACGGAAGGTTTCCCCAATAATAGTATTTTACAAAATATAGGAAAATTAAGATCAGAAGGTGTTGAGCTAACTATCAATTCTACTAATATTAGTAAGAAAGATTTTACTTGGAATACCAGCTTTAATATTACCTATAATAAAAATAAAGTATTGGCAACAAATTCAGTTGGAGATGATATTCCTAGTACTTATAATGTTGCAAGACCAGGTGAAGAATTAGGTACTTATTATTTGATCAAATGGGCTGGTGTAAGTGAACAATATGGAAACGCTATGTTTTACGATAAGGATGGAAATATCAAAATGTTTGATCCTGCAACTAATAGTTGGAAAACTCCAGATAATGCTACTACCACAACAGCTGTTACAGATGAAGATAGAGTATTGTTAAAAGGAAAAACCCCCTATCCAAAATTTATAGGTGGTTTTTCTAATACAGTAAATTATAAATTGTTCGATCTTACGATAGATTTTCAATATGCTTTTGATTATTATCTCTATGATAATACCATGCAGTTTTTATCTGGATATACCAGAAATAGAAATAAAAGCATTGATATATTAAATGCCTGGACCAATTCTGGAGATAAAACGGATTATCCCAAATTAGATAGACGTAACACTCAATTCACAGGACTAAATTCAACCAGGTGGTTGGAAAGAGGTGATTTTGTGCGTATTAGAAATATTGAATTAGGGTATAATTTTCCGAAAGAAATAATAGAGAAATTAAAATTAACAAAGTTGCGATTCTACGCACAAATACAAAATGCATACACATTCACACATTATAAAGGAATTGATCCTGAAGCTAATGCTGCAGGTAATGTAAACATTGGTTTGGGTGTTGATCAACTTAGACCCTATTTGCCAAGAACAATAGTGTTTGGTGTTAATGTGGGCTTATAACTTTTTAACTTTTAAAACTTTTTTTATGAAAGCGAGATATACATTTTTCATTTTTATCATACTGATTAATTTCATTTGGGGGTGTAAAAAATTAGTAACTGATCTTCCTCCAAAGGATAGATTAGATGCTGAGCTTGCATTTACCACACCTGAAAGAATGGAAAAGGCTGTTTTGAGTGTTTATAATGCATTACAAAGCAATCAAAAAGATGGTAATGACGATAGTCGATTTCTATCTGGAGAAGCGCTTGTACTAGTAGATGTGTTTGCTGAAGATGTCATAGATATTCGAGGTCGTTTATCAGAAATTTCTCGATTTACTATTTTATCTAATAGTGATATTTCAGAAGGCGTATGGAGTGCTGGATATACTGCTATAGCTACCGCTAACAGAGTAATAGAAGGCGTTCAGGCTAATCCAACTGTGGTATCCGCAGCAAAAACTAATCAATTTATTGCAGAAGCTAAATTTGGTAGGGCAATTGCGCATTTTTATTTGGTTAATTTTTTTGGTCAGCCTTATTCTACTAATCCCAATGGTTTGGGTATTCCTATTATTACCCAAGCATTTACTAAAAATGACCCTGCTGCAAACAAACCCAGAAATACGGTTGCTGAAGTATATACTCAAATTATCCAAGACTTAACAGAGGCTTTAGCGGATTTACCCCTGTCTTATGGCGATGCATATAGTGACAAAGCGCGTGCTACTAAAGCTGCCGCTGCTGCATTATTATCGAGAGTTTACTTATATAAACAAGATTATGCCAATGTAAAATTGTATGCAGGAAAAATTATTAATGGTGATTATGGTGTTTATGCATTAAATGCTTCTCCTGAACAATGTTTTGGTCCAGGGAATTATCAGACCGATGAAAGCATTTTCTCTATTCCAAATTCAAAATCACCTAATAATGAAAATCCGGGTATTAATTTTGGATTGAATCGGTATATTGAAAATGTATCAAATGATTTGGGCGTTTCTCCAACATTTTTAAATACTGCTACTAATCCATATTTTGCTCTAGATGATAAAAGAAGAACATTATTAATAGTAAATAATACTAAATCTGATAATGCAGGATTAAAATTTACTGGTAAATATTCAGATGAGGATGGCAGAGCTGATTGGGCACCCGTTATCCGGTATGCAGAAGTTTTATTAACCTATGCAGAGGCCTCTGCACAAATTTCTGGCATTAATGTAGATGCATTAGCTAAATTAAATATGGTAAGAGATAGATCGAGAGTAGCTGCTACACGATATACTATAGCTTCTTTTGCAGATAAAACTGCATTTATAAATGCAATCCTCGGGGAAAGAAGGATAGAATTGGCTTTTGAAGGTCATCGTTTGTGGGATCTTCGTAGGTATGGGAAACAAGTAATTAATAAATTTGAAGGTAATGGGACAATACCTGTTCCTACACCTGCAGATACTAAATATGTTCTACCTATCCCTGCACAAGAAGTACAAAAGAGTGGTGGGGTATTGGTTCCAAATCCGTAATTGGTAAATTTCTTAAGCATTTATAGATACGGCATCTAACAAGATATTAGATGCCGTATCTATAAATGATAACATCATAGCTAGGTTCATTTTTTTACCTTGACGAAAAATATTTTTATTGTAAAATATTTTGTAAGTTATTTTTTTGTTAATTTTTTTAATATATTGCAGCCCTTTCTTAACCAAACCTAAACGAGTTTATGAGGAAATTAACCGCAATAATCTTAGGCTTTGCCTTATCCCTTGGGCAATTGCTGGCACAAACTAAAACAACAATTACCGGAACGGTAAAGGATGCAGAGGGAAATCCGATTG
>CAYVXB010000033.1:0-7038 GCA_964454275.1 uncultured Chitinophagaceae bacterium
TTAAACCAATTTTGGGCCTCTATTTTTTTATATATGGAACGATTCCATTCTACACATTTATCGATTGATACACCTTGATCACCATCTATAAAAATCTTAATGTTATGAACAGGCGCTATGCTTACTTCCACTAGAAAGTAGGAAGGCTCTTTTACTAAAAACTCATTTAATAACTCTTCAATAGCTGTTTCTAGACTTTGTACATTCATGTAGCAAGTAAAAGAAAAGGGAACGATTTCGTCCCCTTTCTTCTGTTGTTGTTTATTCAGTGCAAATCTACGTTAATTGTAACATATTCTCCAAATAAATTATTATTTACATGATTGATAGGTCTTTTAGTACTGTTTTAGTATGTAAGACCCTTAATCCTAGTGCATTGGCTGCTTCTATGTTTAACAAGGTATCATCTATAAATAAGGTTTGTTGGGGGATAAGATTGTTTTCCTTTAAGATGATTTGAAACCCCTCAGGGTTGGGTTTTCTGTATCCTAATAAATGTGAATAGTAAGCCTTGTTAAAACAATCATCTAAAGAATAGTTACCCGTTGCTTTTCTAAATATTTGTTGAAAAGCGTCATAATGAATACTATTCGTATTGCTATATAAAAACAGTTGATGTGATAATTGCAACGATTGTAATAATTTAAAGTGCTCTATGGGAAAGTCCTGTAGCATTGCATTCCATGCAATTGTAATTTGCTCATTTGTTAAGGATTTTTTTGCTAATTGGCATATTCCTTCAAAAAAAGCATTTTGAGTGATTTTGCCTGTTTCTAAGTCTTCAAATAAAGGAGAGGCAATGGTTTGGGCGTAGTATGTATCAAAATCTTGTACCCCAAGGCGTTTAAAAGCTTGAGACGTTTTATCGTAATCGATATTTAGTAGTACTCCACCTAAATCAAAAATAATGTTGCATATATCTTTCATATACTTACAAAGAAAATATTTCTATAGCAAAAGTATTTTTTTACTTTTGCACCCTATTGTGATGAAATATCACAGGGCCTATAGCTCAGTTGGTTAGAGCACCTGACTCATAATCAGGGGGTCCCTGGTTCAAGCCCAGGTGGGCCCACAAGGCGAAGCTCAATGCTTCGCCTTGTTTTTTTAAAGAACGAATTCGGTTAGAAAATCCAGCCCAGTAACAAGCATACTACAGGAATAATAGGGGGCGGAATTTTTGTGTATGTTAACAACGTAAAGGTTCCTATAATTACGCCCATGTTTAAAAAACCAATGGTGTTAAAATTAATTAAGGAGATATCATGTAGCAAAAACGCAAAAGAGCCCAACATTATTCCAACTACCGCAGCATTAATTCCTTCTAGGGCCCTAAAAATAATGGCATATTTTTTAAGATTGTGCCATACTGGGTAAAAAAATAATACTAGTAGAACACTGGGTAAAAAAATACCTATTACCCCTATGGCACAGCCTAATAATTGTTTTGATATAGATTGATTGCGCATAGCCACACCGCCCATGTATGAAGCAATGGAAAAAACAGGCCCTGGAATAGCCCTTATGGCCCCTGCCCCTGTTAAAAAAGCTTCTTTTGTCATACAGCGTGATTTTTCTCGTACAACAAATTGTTCATACATTATTGGAACAAGTACATCTCCTCCGCCAAATACCATAGAACCAAAACGGTAAAAATTTTCAAATAAATTATATGATTTCTTGTTTTCCCATAATTGTTTATTTGCCATCGTACTTAAATATCCTGCAATAATAAAAATAAGCGCAAACAGCCATATATTTCCCCATTTTATAGGTTTTGATTTTATTGCTATTTGTGGAATGCGCTTGTTGCTAAAATTCGTTACGGTGCCACTTAGAACAATTAAAATAGGAAAAATAATAGGTTGTTTAAAAAAGAAAAAAGTAGCGAAACTGGTTACTATTAAAATTACCCAAGTAATAGGATTATGAATCGATGTTTTAAAAGTGCGAAAAGCAGAAAACCCCAAAAAGCCAATGGCCATGGGTTGAATAAATTCAAGTAGGTTTTGATGTTGAAATGCAGTTGCATCAATATAGTTTGCCCCAAAAGACAATATGCCCATAATAATAGATGCTGGTAGAATCCAAATAAACAAGGTGGAGATGGCTAATAGTATGCCGCCCCGCTTGTATCCAATTAAGGTTAATACTTGTGTGGAGGAGGCACCAGGTAATAATTGACAAAAAGCATTATACTCAAGTAGCTCAGATTCGGTAACATCTTTTCGTTTATGTACAAAATTTTTAAGCATCAGCCCCATATGGCCTTGTGGACCACCAAAAGCAGTTAAGCTATGCCAGAGGACCGCCTTCAAAAATGGTATATGGCGGAGTAGTGGTAACAAAATATGTTGTTGATTATTTTTTTAATCCTATTTCTAATAATCGTTCATCCAAATATTCACCAGCAGTAATATCTTCATATTGTTTAGAATTTTTTGCTGTTATACAACTTTCTAAACAAGCTAGGGACATTTCGCTTTTGGGATGTAAAAAGAAAGGAATAGAAAATCTGGATGTTCCCCATAATGCTCTAGGCGGATTAACGACACGATGTGTAGTTGATTTTAATCGATTGTTCGTTAGTCGTTGCAGCATGTCGCCCACATTAACTACAATTTGATCAGGGGCGGCTGTTGCGGCTATCCATTGATTTTTTTTATCCAAAACCTGTAATCCATCAGCTGACGCACCTACCAATAAGGTTATTAGATTAATATCTTCATGTTGTTCAGCTCGTATAGCCGATTTTGGTTCACTTGTTATGGGTGGATAGTGAATAGCTCTTAGTATAGAATTTCCATTATGAACAAACGAATCAAAATAATGTTCATCCAATTCTAAAAACAAAGCAATAGCCTGCAATAAACTTGTACCTGATTTTTCAAAGTATCTATATGCTTTATGAAAAATATCATATAAAGCAGGAGCTTCTTCTACCTTAACATTGTTCGGATATTCGCTTTTTATAGGATCGTTATCTTCTACAATTTGACCGAATTGAAAAAATTCTTTCAGATCTCCTGCCATACTTCCTTTTGCATGCTCTTTACCAAATGAGGTGTACCCTCGTTGCCCAGCTAGTTCTGGTTTTTCATATTTGCATTTCACATCAATAGGCAATGCAAAAAAGGCTTGCACTTGTTTATACAATTCCGCAATAAGATCAGTAGGAATGCCATGGTTTTTAACAGCAACAAACCCAACTTCTTCATAAGCGTTACCCAAATTTTTTACAAATTGACTCTTACGAGCTGAATCGTTTAAGCGAAATTCTTGTAAATCAACAACTGGAATGGACATAACGGGTATTTTAAATTTTAGATGTCAAATTAATCGGTCTTCTTAATTCAGAGTTCAACAATTAACATTAAAAATATAAATTTATATTCCATATTCACACAAAAACTTAATGCGCATCATTTTAAGTTGTTCAATAGTATAGCTATTGCGTCCTAATTCTTGTTGAGCGGCCTCAATATCGCTGTTCTCAGAGGTTTTAAAATAATCCACAATTTCATCTTGGTCCTCATCACCAAGCATTTCATCAATAACATAATTTAAATTAAGCTTGGTACCACTCGCTACTATTGTTTCCATTTCTTCTAATAACTCACTCAGTTTTAATCCTTTATTTTTGGCAATTGTTTCTAACGGTATTTTTTTGTCAACATTTTGTATAATGTATACCTTGTTACTGCTTTTATTAACTACACTTTTTACTATAAAATCATCTGGCTTTTCAATATTATTTTCTTGTACATAGTTGTCAATTAATTCAATAAATTTCTTTCCGTATCGTAATGCTTTTCCTTTACTAATTCCTTGGCATTTTTCTAGCTCCTGCATAGTGGTCGGATACAGTGTAGCCATGTCTTGCAACGAGTTTTCTAGAAAGATAACAAAAGGAGGCAAATTGTTTGCTTTTGCAACATTAAGTCTAAGTTCTTTCAGCATATTAAATAAGACTTCGTCTGCCGCGGCCCCACCTCCATCAACGTCAACAAAATCATCATCATCATCACTATTATCTTCAAAAATAGTATTTAGGGCAATGGTGAATGATGTTGGCTTTTTTAAAAATTTATTTCCTTTGTCTGTAATTTTTAATACTCCATATGTTTCAATATCCTTGTTCAACAATTCTTCCAAAATCATTTGCCGAATGAGAGAGTGCCAAAAGTGCTCATCTTTATCTTTTCCAATACCAAACACCGCTACTTTATCATGCCGAAACATGATTACTTGTGGTGTGGCTTGTCCGGCAATAATGTTGCCTACGTATGGGCTAGCAAATTGTTCGTTAAGTGCAGTAATTGTTTTCAAAACTTTTATAGCCTCTTCTTTAGCCTCTACCTTTTCTTTAGGATGTAGACAGTTATCGCATAGGCCACAATTTTTTTCTTTCCACGTTTCTCCAAAATAGTTGAGTAGCATTTTACGTCTACAAGTAGCCGTTTCAACATAGGCAATCATTTCATCAATAAGTTGTGTGGTTATTTCTCTTTCCGTAAGTGGCTTTTCACGCATTAAATGTTCGAGCTTGTCCACATCCTTATGTGTATAATATAGAATACACTTTCCTTCTAATCCATCTCTTCCAGCACGGCCTGTTTCTTGGTAGTAATTCTCAATGGACTTTGGCAAGTTGTAGTGAATAACAAAACGTATATCAGGCTTGTCTATACCCATTCCGAAAGCAATAGTAGCCACTATTACTTGTACATCTTCGTTCAAAAACATATCTTGGCGTTGGGCTCTTAGCTTGCTATCTATGCCCGCATGATAAGCCACTGCTTTGATATTATTTGCCATTAATATATCAGCCAATTCCTCGGTTGTTTTTCGATTAAGGGTATAAATAATGCCGCTTTTTCCTTTGTTCTGTGCTATAAATTTTACAATGCTGTGTATGGTTTGTTTCTTTCCGTGTTTTGGTTGAATTTCATAATAGAGATTGGTTCTGTTAAAAGAACTAATGAATATTTGTGGATTACGTAATCCCAAGTTTTTTATAATATCACTTTGAACTTTAGGTGTAGCCGTAGCAGTAAGGGCAATAACAGGCGCACTTTGGTTAATTTCATCCATCATTTCCCTCAATTTTCTATACTCTGGTCTAAAATCGTGCCCCCATTCAGAAATACAGTGCGCTTCATCAACGCCAAAAAAGGAGATATTTAATTCTTTAAAAAAAGCCAAATTGTCCTGCTTGGTCAATGTTTCAGGAGAAACATACAGCATTTTAGTTTTGCCAGTTATTAAATCTTCTTTTACAGCACTTATTTGTGCCTTGTTTAAGGTGGAGTTCAAAAAGTGTGCTACATCATCTTTGCTGCTATATCCTCGCATTAAATCAACCTGATTTTTCATTAATGCAATAAGCGGAGAAACAATAACAGCACAACCTTTGTTTATAATAGCGGGCAACTGGTAGCACAAACTTTTACCCCCACCTGTTGGCATAATAACAAAAGTATCCTTACCACTAAGAATGGTTTGAATAATGGATTCTTGATTTCCTTTAAAAGAACGAAAGCCAAAATATTCTTTAAGCTTGTCTGTTAATTCCATTTGAGCCCCAATCTCTTTTTCGTTGGTAGTAGTACTTGGCTTCTTTTTTGAACTGTTTTTTTTTGCCGCTGTCGCCATGATATATTTTGCTTACCTACATAAAAAATGCACGAGAAATCTCGTTACTATTTTTTCTTTTTTAATGAAGAGGGCCTAAGGTAATGAATTATATTGATTGTTCCTAATTCTTTATTTCTTTAAATACCATATACCACTACCTTTGTCGTTATGAATCAAAATGGTAATGGTATTTGTGATGTTGCATTGAAAACAATAGCAGTAGAAGGCGCCGCCATTGCGCATCTAAAATCTTTTATAGATTCGGCTTTTGAAAAATCGGTGACAGCCCTCTTTGAATGCAGTGGTCGGGTAATTGTTTCCGGTATTGGTAAAAGCGCTATCATAGCACAAAAAATAGTAGCTACATTTAATTCCACAGGTACACCTAGTTTGTTTATGCATGCAGCAGATGCCATTCATGGTGATTTGGGAATGATACAAAAAAATGATGTTGTATTGCTTATAAGTAAAAGTGGGGAATCGGCAGAAATAAAGACGTTGGTTCCATTAATAAAAATGGCTAAAAATTATTTGATAGGCATGGTGGGCAACTCTTTATCGTATTTGGCTAAGAATGCTGATATAATAATTAATACAACTGTTGAGCAAGAAGCTTGTCCGCATAATTTAGCGCCAACAAGTAGTACTACAGCACAAATGGTTATGGGTGATGTTTTAGCTATTTGTTTAATGCAATTACGCGGATTTGATGGAAGCGATTTTGCCAAATTTCATCCCGGAGGAGCATTAGGGAAAAGATTATACTTGAGAGTTCCTGATTTATATCCCCACAATGAAAAGCCTGCAGTGCTAAAAACAGCAACAATAAAAGAAATTATTTTAGAAATAACAAAAAGTAGAATGGGAGCAACAGCCGTTATTGATAAAAAAAATGGTGTTGTTGGTATAATAACCGATGGTGATTTAAGGCGCATGCTTGAAAAAAAGGAACACTTTGAAAAGCTAACAGCAGAAAATATCGCAAACTTGAATCCAAAAACGATTTCTTCGAATGCAATGGCCGTGGAAGCGCTTCGTATTATGCAAGAAAATGATATTAATCAACTTATTGTACTCAACAATAATGAATATGCGGGTATGATTCACTTACACGATTTAATTCGAGAAGGGATAATAATTTAATCAATAATTCTTCTTTGAGTGTTCTTTGTTCAATATTCCATTATGTATATTCGCTAAAATTTTCAATATATGAATCTACACGAGTATCAAGCCAAAGAGCTATTAAAGAAATATAATGTGCCTGTACAAGAAGGTATTGCATGCAGTTCCGCACTAGAAGCAGAGGATGCATACAGACAAATTCACACACAGTATAGCAGCAAATTTGCAGTAGTAAAGGCTCAAATACATGCTGGTGGACGCGGAAAGGGGAAAATA
>CAYVXB010000033.1:7048-12453 GCA_964454275.1 uncultured Chitinophagaceae bacterium
GTGGAAGAGGTAAAGGTAATATTGAAGGAAAAGAACAGCGTGGTGTAGCAGTTGGCAAAAACGTGGAAGAAATCAAACAGATAGCACAAAATATTTTAGGCGGAACACTGGTAACCATACAAACAGGCCCCTCTGGTAAAAAAGTAAACAAAGTATTAGTTGCACAAGATGTTTACTATGATGGACCTAATCCCATAAAAGAATTTTATTTATCTATTTTATTGGATCGGACCAAAGGTCAGAATGCAATTATGTACAGCACAGAAGGTGGAATGGATATAGAAGAAGTTGCACACAATACCCCAGAAAAAATTTTTAAGGAATGGGTGCACCCTGGAGCTTTGTTGCAACCCTTTCAAGCAAGAAAAATTGCATTTAACCTAGGTCTTTCTGGTGAAGCATTTAAGAATTGTGTACGGTTTGTTACAAACATATATAATGCCTATATGGAATTAGATTGTGCTATGCTAGAAATAAATCCATTGTTTAAAACAAGTGATGATAAAATAATTGCAGTAGATTGTAAAATGAGCATGGATGATAATGCTTTAATGCGACATTCAGGCGTTGCCGCGTTAAGAGATGTTACAGAAGAAGATGTTACAGAAGTAGAAGCAGGAAAACACAATCTAAATTTTGTGAAACTAGATGGCAATGTGGGTTGTATGGTAAATGGTGCAGGGCTGGCTATGGCCACTATGGACATGATAAAATTAAGCGGTGGCGAGCCGGCTAACTTTTTAGATGTAGGCGGAACTGCCAATGCCGAAACAGTGGAAGCTGGCTTTCGTATTATTATGAAAGACCCTAATGTAAAAGCGATACTCATTAATATTTTTGGTGGTATTGTACGCTGCGATAGGGTAGCGGCTGGCGTTATAGAAGCATACAAAAAATTAGGAAATATTCATATCCCCATTATAGTACGTTTACAAGGAACCAATGCAACAGAAGCTAAAAAATTAATTGATGAGAGCGGACTAAAAGTACAAAGTGCTATTTTATTGAGTGAGGCTGCAGCCTTGGTACAAAAAGCCGTTGCGTAGATGGGTAAAAAATAGTTTTTCAAAAGGCATTTTCTTTTTCACGTAGTATTAGTTCCAGCAGGCACATTTACCAATTTGCGTACAAAAGAGCCCATTGACTGGAACAATTATAACGATGTAAAAAAGAAATTAAATATTAAAGGTGAAGAGGCAATTTTGGTAAAATAAGCAATTATTTACTTAACTCGAGATAGCCGACATTGTTGTTGGCTATTTTTATTTTTTTCAATTCCCTTAAACTATGCACCTTTGCACACATCTTTAAAAGTAAAAAATAAAAATGCAAACGTTAAAATGGCTATTCCCTAAAAAGCCTCAATTTATTTTCTTATTCCTTCTTTCTTACTCATCATTCTTTACATCTTTTGCTCAATCAAAAAACGATCCTGAAGCAAAAAAAGTACTAGATGCTGTGAGTGCTAAGTTTAAACTATTTAAAACAGTGCAGGCAAATTATACACTTAAAGTGCAAGATAGAAATGGCAAGCAACAAGGCATAAAAACAGGAATGGTATACATGAAAAGTGATAAGTATAAAATTGTAGACAAAACCATACAAATATTTTGTAATGGAAAAACTACCTGGCGCTACGATTCGGAGGCGAATGAGGTAACCATTTCCCTCGTTGATGGAGATGCCCAAACCATCACCCCCCAAAAATTATTTACCAATTTTTATGACAAAGATTTTTTGTACAAACTGAATGGTATAAAGAATAATATTGCTGAAATTGAAATGACGCCCATTGACAAACGAAAAAATTTTCATAAGGTGTATCTGTATGTAAATAAAAAAAATAATGTTATTGCTTCAGCAAAAGTTTTAGAAACCAGTGGCAACACTTATTTGTATAGCATGTCTAATATGAAAACAAACAAGGATATAAAAGATGATGAGTTTGTTTTTGATAAAAAGAAATATCCCAATGTAGAAGAGATTAACAATTAGTATAACATTTTTCAATCTATACGTTCTTTTTTAATCCTTTTTATTCTTTTCTTTGAAGATTCTAATTACTCATATTGTTGAAGCCTTAGAAAGTCTTGCACACCCAAGCTTGCAAGAAAGCTATGATAATGTAGGAACGCTTGTGGGCGATATAAATAAAGAATGTACAGGTGTAATATGTACGTTAGATGTTACCGAAGCTGTGCTTGAAGAATCGATAAAGAAAAAAGCCAATCTCATAATATCTCATCACCCTATTATATTTAATGGATTAAAGCGCCTAAACGGGAACCATTATGTAGAAAGAATAGTTATAACCGCTATTAAACATGATATTGTTCTATACGCTATACACACCAACTTGGATAACGTATTGCATGGCGTAAACACTGAATTGGCGGATATATTAGGGTTAGTTGATAGAACTGTTTTATTGCCTAAATCAAACACATTAAAAAAGCTTTATACGTTTGCGCCTTCTACGCATGTAGAAAATATAAAACAAGCACTTTTTACAGCAGGAGCAGGGCACATAGGTTTTTATAGTGAGTGTAGTTTTCAAGCACAAGGTATTGGCACGTTTAAGGCATCACTTGATGCTCAACCGTTTATAGGTAAAGCAGGCGAACGTCATGAAGAAGCGGAAATAAAAATAGAAACTGTTTTTTCTACTGAATTAGAACCAATAATCATACAGGCTCTACTAAATGCACATCCTTATGAAACAGTAGCGTATGATATTGTAAGTCTTTCTAATGCCCATCCAGAAAGGGGATCTGGTATATTAGGACAATTGCCTGAGCCATTAACAGAACAAGAATGGTTGCGCCATGTACAAACGGCACTTCAACTGAAAGCGATTCGCCACACAACAGTTACAGGTAAAAAAATGCAAAAAATAGCGATATGCGGAGGCGCTGGTAGCTTTTTAACAAAAAAAGCCATACAAGCTAATGCGGATAGTTACATTACTGCAGACATAAAATATCATGAGTTTTTTGAGGCTGATGGTAAGTTATTATTGATGGATGTAGGTCATTGGGAAAGCGAACAATTCACCATCAATTTATTACAAAATTTTTTAAGGCAAAAATTTCCTACCTTCGCCATTCTGAAATCAGAAATAATAACCAATCCCATTCAACACTATTTTTAAATTATGCCTACTGTTAAAGAATTTTCTGTAGAAGAAAAATTGGCTTCGTTAGTTGCTTTACAAAAAGTCGAATCAAAATTAGATGAAATTCAAATATTAAAAGGAGAACTACCCGTAGAAGTAAGTGATTTGGAAGATGAAGTACAAGGATTAATAATTAGAAAAACAAGGGTAGAGGAAGAAATTAATGGTATACGAGAATTTATCGAGCAAAAGCAAAACACAGGCAAAGAAGCAGAAGCGGCAATTAAAAAATATAAAAAACAGGCGGAGAACGTAAAAAATAGTCGTGAGTTTGAAGCAATCAATAAGGAAATAGAAATGCAAGAATTGGAAATGAAATTGGCTGAAAAACATGTTAAAGATGCTAATGAAGAAATAGCAGAAAAGGCTCTAGCATTAGAACAAGCTCAAAAACAAATAACTACTAAAGAAGGTATATTAAATTCTAAGAAAGCGGAATTAGAAAAAATCATTTCCAGTACTGAAAAAGAAGAAGCTCTGCTTCGAAAAACGGCTGATCAAGCTCGTGCCAAAGTAGACGAAAGATTATTAACCTCTTATGATCGTATTCGTAAAAACTATCGCAATGGATTAGCGGTGGTAGTTATTGAGAGAGACGCTTGTGGAGGATGTTATAATGCTATACCCCCACAACGCCAGAGCGAAATTCGCCAACATAAAAAAGTGGTAGTATGTGAAAACTGTGGCCGCATTTTAGTAGATATGGAAACTTCGGAAAAGGGTAAATAAATTGATCGGCTAAAACTAAAGAAGCGCCTCTGCTTTCTTTAGATCTTCGGGAGTATCAATTTCTACGCCCATGTATTCTGAAAGAATCATTTTTATGGGAACACCGTTTTCTAGATATCGAAGACATTCGATTTTTTCAGCATCTTCCAGCGCGGTTATGGCCCATTTAGTAAACTGCATCAATGCTTGCCTGCGAAAAGCATAAACACCAATATGTTCATAATAAGGGATGGTAATATTTTTGTTCCGAGGATACGGTATAACAGATCGACTAAAAAATAATGCGTTAAGATTACTGTCTACAGCCACCTTTACATAATTTGGGTCTGCTATACAAAGCGGATCGGAAAGGGGTTGCATTAAAGAAGCTACTTGTATATTCTTATCTTGCCCAAATACATTGATCAACCGTTCTAAAGGCTCTTTTTTAGCAAAAGGAGTATCTCCTTGAACATTTATGAAGATGTCTGCTTCTAAATTCTCGGCAGCTTCCGCAATACGATCTGTACCACTCTCATGTTGCTTAGTGCTTAAAAGCGCTTTACCGCCATGTTGTATAATTTCATTCTCAATAATTTTACTATCTGTAACAACAATTACATCATCAAACAAATTAGTGTTGTAGACAGAATCATACGTAGATCGAATAACCGATTTATTTCCTAGAGTTGCCATTAATTTTCCCGGAAAACGAGTGGCTGCGTATCGAGCGGGGATTAAAGCAATCGTTTTCATTTTTAGTTGAGGGGCATAATAAGCATCAATAAATCCTCTTCTGCATTTACTTCCAGAGGTTTAATAAGTCCCGCTTTATTGGGGCTTGATAATTCAAGTTTTATTTCGTCATCATCCATTGCATTCAACATTTCTATCAAAAATTTAGCATTAAAGGATATCTGCATGTCTTCTCCGTCATACTGACAAGCCATTCGTTCATTACCTTCAAAACTAAAGTCAACATCTTGTGCAGATAGTTGTAATTGGCTTCCAGATATATTTAATACTACTTGATTGGTGCTTTTATTACTGAACACATTAATACGCCGTAATGCTTGTTGAAAATCATTTTTTCCAACAATCATTTTGTATGGATTATTAGCAGGAATAACAACTTTATAATCCGGGAAACGAGCGTCAATTAATCGACAAATAAGTTGTGTAGTATTATGTTGTATAAAAAAATGATTATTCGTATAAGAGATATTTAATATATCATCATTATTTGGTAAAACAGCCTTAAGTAAGCTTAATGGTTTTTTAGGAATAATAAAAGAACCATTTTGTTTTATTGATACGTCCTTACGTTTATAACATACCAAGCGGTGTGCGTCTGTTGCAACTAATTGTATCTCATTTTTTAATAACTCAAAGAAAACGCCTGTCATAGCAGGTCTTAAGGTGTCCGTGCTTGCTGCGAATAGTGTTTTATCAATGCCGTTTAATAAAACCCCGCTTTTAATAGAAAAGGTGGTGGTTATTTAATCCCAGACTCGGTTCAAAA
>CAYVXB010000033.1:12463-18927 GCA_964454275.1 uncultured Chitinophagaceae bacterium
TGGATTTTCACCCATTACTTTGTATTTTCCACTATCACTGGTTATCTCTACACTATAATTCTTATCAATATGAAACGTAAGAGGTTGTTCAGGAATATTTTTTAAAGAATCCGTTAAAATTTTGGCCGGAATACACACTTTGCCGGTTTCTTTAGCTTCAATGTCTAATTGAATTTTCATCACCGTTTCTAAATCTGTAGCCATAACAGTAAGGTGATTTTTGTGTACTTCAAATAAAAAATCTTCTAAGATGGGTAAGACAGTATTCGTGCTTATAACACCACTTATCTGTTGCAAGTGTCGCAATAACGTAGAAGAAGAGACAATAAATTTCATGTATACGATAATTATTTGTTCGCAAAATTTAATAAACCATTAACAATAGTGAGTAAACCCAGTTAAGGACTACTATAAACAATTGAATTAATGTGCCACAGAAATGGCATTTTAACCGGACAAACCTACATTAATTTAGGCATTGTTCAAACCTATTTATAAACATTCTATTACAAAAATGGGGTGTTCCAAAATTTTAAAATACGCTTGTGGTAATTAAATTGACTTGTAATATGTGAAAACGTTACACATTTCAGTAAATCCATGTAACTTGCCGCACCTAATACCAAAGTCTTTTCTTGAAAGAGTTAGGTTAAACAGATTCAATTTAGATATTATTTTAAGATATAATGAGAAAGATATTTTTGAAACTGAATGTATACAATTGCTTTTTGCTATTGGCAATTCTTACATGCGTTTGCTTTGCTAATAAAACACAAGCACAAGTTGATACAACACAACCCCAATCCATAGAAGTCAATTTAAACAATATTTTTGATAGTAAAGTTCCCAAAGAATATACCATAGCGGCGCTAAAAGTAACAGGGAATGCTCATTTTGATGAAGCATTAATTATTTCTATAGCGAATATAGCAGTTGGGGATAAAGTTCGTATTCCTGGAGGAGATAATTTTAATAAAGCAATAGCAAATTTATGGAAACAAAGTTATTTTAGTGATGTTCAAATTTATATTACAAAACTTCAAGTAGATAAAATATTTTTAGAAATACATGTTGTAGAAAGGCCTAGACTTTCCTCCGTTGTATATAAAGGTCTTCGTAAAAAAGAAGAACAAGATCTACTAGGTAAAACAGGATTAGTTAAAGGTCGTGTAATTACAGAAAGCATAAAACGCACAGCTACGAATACTATAAAGGATTATTTTGATGATAAAGGATATAGCAACGTATCTATCCGTATGGAGGAACAAGTAGACCCTTCCACGGCAAACGCTAAGCGGTTAATAGTAGACATTCAAAGAGGTAAAAAAATACATATCAATCAAATTAATTTTTTTGGCAATAGCACCATAAGTGATATAGAATTAAAAAAACAATTGAAAGACACAAAAGAAATGTCTCGGCTTACATTTTTCCCCCCTAAAGATAGCAGTGTATATGGGCCAACACAACGTATTTTATTTAAGGATTATATAAGAGATTTGGGGTTTTTATCCCCAACAAAAACTAAAAACTTTTTAGACCCATATTTTCGATTCAAACTATTTTCTACTTCTAAGTTTAATACATCAAAGTTTACTACAGATAAAGAAAACATTTTAAAGCATTACAATGCTTTAGGATATAGAGACGCTGTTATTGTAGCAGATACAGTATATTACAGTAAAACAAAAAATTTAAATATTGATATTAAAGTAAACGAAGGGCACAAATATTACTTTGGAAATATTACTTGGCGTGGAAACACTAAATACACAGATTCTTTGTTGAACATAATTCTAGGAATTAAAAAAGGAGATTTGTATAATTTGGAAACGCTAAATAAAAAGGTAGGCAAAGATTTATCTCCTGAGGGGGGTGATATTAGTGGGCTATATATGGACGATGGATATTTATTTTTTAGAGCTGAGCCAATAGAAACAGCTGTGTACAACGACACAATAGATCATGAAATTCGAATTATTGAAGGACCACAAGCTATTATTGACAAAGTACGCATTACAGGAAATGATAAAACAAAAGAACATGTTATTAGAAGAGAGCTAAGAACCATCCCCGGAGAAAAATTCAGTCGATCTGATTTAATACGCTCTCAAAGAGAATTAGCTAGTTTAAATTATTTTAATCAAGAAAAAACAGCTCCACAAGTAGTACCTCATATGGAAAACGGTACAGTAGATATCAATTGGAATTTGGAAGAAAAATCTTCTGATCAATTAGAGCTTTCTGCTGGTTTTGGTGGAGGTATTGGTTTAACAGGAACATTGGGTGTAACATTTAATAATTTTTCTATTAATAATATCTTCAAAAAATCAGCTTGGGATCCTATTCCTGCTGGCGATGGACAAAAATTAAGCTTGCGTTTTCAATCCAATGGAAGATTTTTTAGGTCATATAGCGCATCCTTTACTGAGCCTTGGTTGGGGGGCAAAAAAAGAAACGCGTTAACTGTAAGCATTTACAACACTAAATTTTCCAACACTAGCTTACTTACCGCTCAAGACACTTCCAATATTAAAACAACAAGCATTTCTGTTGCTTTAGGTAAACAGTTAAAATGGCCCGATGATTATTTTAGCCTTACATATTCACTTAACTATACTAGATACGATTTAAGAAACTATGCTATTCTTAGAGATCCAAAAGGAGCTATTTTTGATAATGGAGAGTCCAATAATTTCAATATTAAATTCATACTGGCTCGTAGCTCTGTTGACCAACCAATTTTCCCACATAGTGGATCCAATTTTATGTTGAGTGCACAGTTTACTCCACCGTATTCTTTATTTAGAGGTAGTGATAAATATAAATCAGAAGCGGACAAGTATAAATTTATTGAATATCATAAATGGCGTTTTACAGGAGAATGGTATGTGCCACTAACTAAGCCAACTGGTGCGGATAAAACACAACAATTTATATTAAAAGCTGCGGCCAAATTTGGTTTCATGGGGCGCTACAATTCCAAACTAGACGTTTCTCCATTTGAGCGCTTTCAGGTTGGAGATGCCGGATTAAGTAATAATTTTGGGCTATTAGGGTATGATATCATCGCTCAACGAGGATACCCAGTATATGAGTCTTCTAACCCAAAAATTAATCCAGATCAACAAAGTGCTTCAAAATACTTTACTATTTTCAACAAATATGTTTTAGAGTTAAGATATCCATTTAGTACAAATCCTAATAGTACTATATATGGTTTGGCTTTTTTTGAAGCAGCAAATGGATGGTATAGTTACAAAGAGTATAATCCATTTCAATTGCGAAGATCTATTGGTGTAGGTATGCGTTTCTTTTTACCGATGTTTGGCTTATTAGGCTTTGATTATGGAATTGGCCTGGATAGAATTACTCCGAGTGGCGGATTAAGTACAGCAGGGCGTTTTACATTTATGCTTGGTGTAGAGCCAGAGTAAATACCCATAATTTATAGGTAGATTTTTTTACAGAACATCATACTATATTATTAAGAAATAAAATTAAATACACATGAAAAAAATAGGCTATATCCTTTTTTTGCTAGCCGTTACAGGCTTTTCAGGTAAGGCACAGCGGTATGCTGTTATTGACACAAAATATATTTTAGGACAAATGCCAGAGTATAAAATAGCTCAACAAAAACTAGATGAAACAGCAGCTCTCTGGCAAAAAGAAGTCGATGGTTTACAAGCAGAGCTTGATAAAATGTATAGAGACTATGACGCAGAACAGTACTTGCTAAGCAAGGAACTACAAAAAAAACGTGAAGATGAAATCTTTAACAAAGAAAAACAAGTTCGAGATTTGCAAAAAAAACGCTTTGGATACGAGGGAGATTTATTTAAAGAACGTCAAAAATTGGTAAAACCTGTGCAAGATAAAGTGTACACAGCAGTTCAACGCTTAGCCACAGAAAAAGTACTCGATTTTATTTTAGATAAAAGTGAAGGAATTACTATTATCTTTGCGGACCCTAAGTTGGATAAAAGTGAAGAAGTATTGCGTATGTTGGGGATTGTTAAGCCTTAATTATAAATTAGTTAAAAAAGTAAAACAAAATGAAAAAAACAGTTCTGTCGCTAGTTGTATTAGCAACGTTATTCACAGGTAAATTGTGTGCTCAACAAGTTAAAATTGGCTATTTCGATGAGAAACCTGTTTTAAGCCTTATGCCAGGCATTCAAAAAATGGATACGCTATTAGACGTATTTAATAAAGATTCTTTACAAGTTGAGTATGATTATAATATGAGCGAATTTCAACGAAAAGAAAGTGTCTTAAAAGCAGACTCTACAGCCACTAATAAAATGTCTGCAGGACAAAAAGAGATGATTGTGCGTGATCGCAATATGCTTGGGTATAAATTAGCAAACTGGCAAGCATACACTCAAAATAGACTACAAGAAAAACAACAAAAGTTGTTAGAGCCATTTATGCAAAAAATAAGCAGCGCCTTTCAAAAAGTAATTATAGAAGGAAAATATACATACGTACTTCGTGCAGAGGGCTTGTATTATGCACCTCCGGGCGATAATTTATTTTTGCCCGTATGTAAAAAATTAGGGATTACAGTACCCAAGGAATATTTTGGACAAACAACAACAGATAACAAACCTGTAAGATAAGATTCTCGCTTTTTTTATATTGTTTTAGAAACCACGTTTTGGAACGTGGTTTCTTTATATAGGACAATAAAATACATATTAATGTAATGTATGGAAAGTAAAAAAAACAAACCCATAGGCATTTTTGATTCTGGAATTGGTGGTTTTACAGTTGCTAAAACCATACGGCAATTACTGCCTCATGAATCGCTGTTATATTTTGGAGACACAGCTCATTTACCATACGGCGATAAATCACCAGAGGCCATACAAGGCTATGCCTTAAAAATTGGAGCGTTCTTAATAAAACAAGGCGCCAAAATGATTGTTATTGCTTGTAATAGCGCATCAGCAGTAGCATATGAGGCAATGCACAAAAAATTTCATAAACAAGTACCCATTATAAGCATGGTAGAGCCGGTAGTAAATTTTATTGTACAACAACGATATAAAAAAGTGGGCATTATTGGAACCAAAGCCACTATTACCTCCAACGTTCATGCAGCTAAAATACATGCACAAAGCTATACGGTTAACATTTCGACACTGGCTACCCCATTACTAGTGCCCATGATAGAAGAGGGTTTTTTTAACAACAATATTAGTCAAACCATTATCAATTCTTATTTATCTAACAAAAAACTAAAAGGAATAAACGCACTAGTATTAGCGTGCACGCACTACCCACTTATTCGAAAACAAATTGAAAAATACTACAAGCAAACAGTCAACATTATTGATCCTGCCGAAATAGTGGCCCAACAAGTAAAAGAAGTATTAACCGTGAAAAAAATAATGGCCGAACCTAAAATAATTGTAGATAAATTTTATGTGTCTGATTATACCAAGGGCTTTGTAGAAAGCACTAAAATTTTTTTTGGCGAAACGGTTCCCCTAAAAAAGATCGATTTATAATAGCTACACTACGGTTTGTTCGTAGGCACGATAAAAATTATGAAAGAGATCTATTGAATAAAAGCATTCATTTTTTACGGTTTAGTAGCTAGTTCTTTGTTGCCATAAATCGTCCATTTGTTTTAATTCAGCAGTGGTAAATTCAATGCTGATGGCATTTGTAATGGGCATACTGTTTAGATTTATATTGGTTAAAAAATAAAAACGATGAACGTACGGATTGTTGATTTATAATTGTTTCTTTAATTTTTGCTCCATATCTGCTACATCTGTAGGGCTGCTTTTATACTTTAAAAAACCTATGCCCATAAAAATATGGAGTGTAATAAGCGTGATAATTTGGATTATCCAAGCTTGCATAGCTACATTCCATACTTTTGCTTCAGTTAATGCGTTATACAATAGAAATACAGGTAGAGAAATACTAAAATATAGTAGCTTACCTTTATTCATCCAAAACACAGGGCTCTCATGTAAATTAAAAGTAGGAATCGCCTCATAACTATTAGGAAGATTGCCCCCATACCCTAAAACATAATAATGCTTAGTAGCAGATTTTGTGACTGTTGCATGGTATTGTGAAGTACATATGATCATTACTATACATTGAATAATAAAGAGGTACATTGGAAATTTGTTAATACTAGATATAACCAAGGCATTTATTATAGCAAATGCAATAAATAACACAATACCTATTAAAAAAATATTCCGCTTTGTAGGTTTGTCTCTAAAAGGATGTGTGTTTTTAAGTAATTCTCTATAAAAAAGCATATCTAGCATGAATTCTTCTACTATGTATATATACATCAAGAAAATATAATTTTTATGTAAAAGCCAAAGTGTAGTTATACCTATTTGAATAAAAAAAGCTAATAATAAATGAATCTTCATTATGTTGAGAGGTAACGGAAATTTTTCCTTGCTACTTTTAGCTTTGGCAAA
>CAYVXB010000034.1:0-13305 GCA_964454275.1 uncultured Chitinophagaceae bacterium
TCCTTCTATGGCATTTGCTAAAGATGCAGCGTTATTTGAATTAGATGGCACTAATATGAAAGTAACTATTGACCCTTTAGCACCTAAACAAACTATTCATTTTGTAATCGATTATAATTATACCTTAAATAAAAATTCGCATATACGTACTGGAGAAATAGATATGGGTTCTGCTTTTGTAGCTTATTTTTTCCCTCGTATTGCGGTATATGATGATATAGATGGATGGAATAGAACACCCTATACTGGCTCTCTTGAATTTTATAATGATTTCTGTCATTTTAAAGCCCATATAACCGTTCCTAAAAATTATGTAGTATGGGCAACAGGAAATTTATTAAATGCCAAAGAAGTATTGCAAGAAAAATATGTTCAAAAAATAGTACAAGCTGAACAAAGCGATGGTGTTACAACGATTATAGATACGACGGATCTTCAACAAGAGAATGTTACAACAAATAATCTTACTAATACCTGGCAGTTTGAGGCTGATGAGGTAACCGACTTTGTTTTTGCTACCAGTAATCATTATGTTTGGAAAGCCTCTAGTATAGTAGTTGATAAGGAAACGAATAGAAGAACAAGAGTAGATGCTGTTTTTAATCCTGTTCACAAAGATTATTTTGATGTAATTGATTATGCCAGAAAAACAGTGGAAGCAATGAGTTATTCTTTTCCTGCCTGGCCATATCCCTACCCGCATGAAACAGTGTTTGATGGATTAGATCAAATGGAATATCCGATGATGGTAAATGATAATCCATTAGAAAAACGAGAAGATGCTATAACATTAACGGATCATGAAATAGTTCATACGATGTTTCCATTTTATATGGGCATCAACGAAACAAAGTATGCTTGGATGGATGAAGGTTGGGCAACCCTTGGCGAGTGGCTTATATCACCCATAATAGATTCAACTATTGAAGATGATTATGGTGTAATGCCTTATGAAAAAACGGCTGGAACAGAAGAAGATGCTCCTATTATATCTTTATCAACAGCACAATCCCCTAATTCTTATTTCTTAAATGCATATCCTAAACCTGCGTTTGGTTATTTGTATATAAAAGACATGTTGGGCGACGCTTTGTTTACAAAAGCACTACATTACTATATAGAACAATGGCACGGTAAACATCCTATGCCTTATGATTTTTTCAATTGCATGAATAAAGGATCAGGTAAAAATTTAAACTGGTTTTGGAAACGTTGGTTTTTTGATAATGGCTTTCCTGACTTAGCAATAAGTAAGGTTACCAACAGGAAAAATAATTATACAGTACGTATTACATCAATAGGAACAAAGCCTGTACCAGTTGATCTTAGTATTTTTTATACGGATGGAACCAAGCAAAATAGTCATCGTGGTATTTCAGTTTGGGAAAGCAATAACACTGTTACGTTAGCTTTTAAAACAAATAAGCCTGTAGAAAAATTTGTTTTAGGGAGTGTACATGTACCTGATGTTAATAAAGCGGATAATGTTTATGTAGTGAAGTGATTTACCATCATGACGGACTCGCTTTAGTTGAGGAAGCTATCTGCTTCTGCCTATTATAGTTGTTATTATTCAAGACTCAGGTTGCCTTTGCACCTTCGGAGAATCGAAAAAACGTCTCTATTTTTATTCAACCATTTTCACTAAAAAAATTAATTACTTAAAACCGTCATTTCTTTTTTGCCAAAGGAGGAAATAACAGTCGCAACGACTGATCAAATGTAAAATATTTATAGGTCCAATTGATAAATACCATTATCCTGTTTTTAAATCCTATCAATAAAAATAAATGCAAGGTCATCCATATTAGCCACGCAATTACGCCATATAAATTTATTCTTGGTTTTTCTAATTCTACTACTGCTTTTTTTCTACCTACTGTAGCCATAGTCCCCTTGTTAACATATACATATGCATTAAGTGAATGTTTTTCATTCAACATTTTTTTTAAATTGTTAGCCAAATTTTTAGCTTGGTCAATAGCTACACTAGCTAATTGTGGATGCCCCTTTGGGTATTTAGTAGTTTCCATGTAGGCAATATCTCCTAAAGCAAATACATTATTTGTTCCAATAACGTTACTATACTCATCTACTTTAATTCTATTTCCCCTTACAATTAATTGTGGGTCTAGCCCATTTAATACATTTCCTTTTATTCCAGCTGCCCAAATAACTAAAGCAGAAGGAATTATATTTCCATCTTGCAATAATACCTGTTTGCCATCATAGTCTTTTACTATCGTGTTTGTTTTTACTACTACGCCCATTTTTTCTAAATAGTGGCTAGATTTTTTAGATGACCCATCACTCATAGCACCCAATACCCTATTTGATCCTTCTAATAAATAAATATTCATTTTTTTAAAATCTATTTCTGGATACTCTTTGGGCAGTATGTATTTTTTCATTTCCGCTAATGCTCCACTCAATTCGATGCCTGTAGGTCCTCCACCAACGATTACGATATGGAGTAATTTTTCTAATTCAATTGAACTGTTTGTTGTAGCGGCATCTTCAAAATTTTGAATAATTTGATTGCGTAATTGTAAAGCTTCTACAGTTGTTTTCATCGGAAAAGCATTGTTCATCACATTTGTATTTCCAAAATAATTCGTATCTGCACCGGTTGCAATAACTAAATAATCATAAGCAATATTTCCAATATTCGTTTCAATTTCATTTCTTTCAACAATAACTTTATTGACTTCAGCAATTTTAATTCGAACGTTTTTACTTTTTTGAAAAATTTTTCTCAATGGAAAAGAAATATTGCTTGCATCTAAACTTGCAGTGGCTACTTGGTAGAATAAAGGTTGAAATTGGTGATAATTGTTCTTATCAATTAAAGTGATGTTATAATTAGAATGATTGTTTAGTTTTCTTGCTAATTTTAATCCAGCAAAACCAGCTCCAATAATAACTACCTGTTTTTTCGAATTCATAAAACATCTATTTATAGCACAAAGGTATACTTAA
Source organism: uncultured Chitinophagaceae bacterium (assembly GCA_964454275.1). GTDB lineage: Bacteria > Bacteroidota > Bacteroidia > Chitinophagales > Chitinophagaceae > CAYVXB01. The sequence continues at coordinate 2,980 of CAYVXB010000034.1, forward strand.
TGATCGGCTTGAATATTAATAGAATCTTTTACTATCTCAGGTTTTTTGCCCAATAATCGATTAAAATCCCGTTGATAAGATAAGCTAGCGCCAGAGCGGTTTCGCTGTCCACTAGGAGTAGTAGGATCTGGTAAATTGTTGTAGAAAACAATTGCCTTCAATCGACGATCTTTACTTAAAATAAATTCTACCTTTACATTGGGCAGGTATTGAAATCCCCCTGCTATAGAGGAATTAACGGCACTATTATTAGCGAATTTAAAATCAAAATCACTTCCAAAAGTTATAATTACTTTATTATTAAACAAACCGGTTCCTATTTTTAGGTTTACCTGCGATCGCTCAAAACTGTTTAGAATACTACTATTTCCAGATAGTAAATCTGCTGAGCTGTAAAAACTCGCATTAAAATCGATAGACAAATTTTTGCCCGTTATTTTAGATAAGGTATTCGCTACAATATTATTTAGTTTTGAAGCGAATACAGAAGATAAGGTATTGCCTATTAAACTACTACCAGATGTATTTACACGATTTTCTCCATAAGGTGCAAAGCTATTTAACACAATGAGATAAGTAATTTGTTTTAATAATTCATTTTTATCTGATTCTATACGCTTTAAAAAAGATGATGCCGTAATATCATTATTGATGGGGCTTTCTGCTGGAAAAAGTAGTTTAAAATCTATAGTAGGTTGACTTAATTTTCCTGTGAGTTTTGCAATAACATATACATTACCCCTAGATGTTTGAACAATATCACTAAAATTACCTACACTGTTTTTAGATAATCCACTTGTTAAATCACTAAATCGAACCTCTTTGGTTATGTACTTTGCTTCTATATTAATCCGAGCATCTAGTGGATCTCCGTTCCACTCAATAAAATTACCTACTCCTTCTTCCAAAATAAAAGGTTTTGTTACTAACGATTGAAAATTAAATTTATACGCTCCTTTTTCTATATTGTATCGACCTCGCATTGTTAATGGGTCAACTGTTCCTGTGTGTATTCGTAGATTTCCAGAACCGGTAGCGCTTATAACATCTCCAGCTACTTCATCTAGTATCATGTTAATTTTAGTAAGATTATTAACCTTTATATCTAAATCAATAGTAAGATTATTGTTGGTTGCTTTTTTATCTGTTTGTAGTTCTGTTCCGTATTGTTTCCAAACAATAAAATCAGCTTCTGCACTTTGGCGGCTATTGCTATTACGAATAAAAATAGCACTACTATCTGTAGGTTCAGCATTTATTAGCATCTTCATATCTGCTTGTGGACCTTTAATAGCGAAATGCACAATACCTACTGCCTCACCATAAAAAGGTTGTTGGTTTATTGCAGTGGTATTCATTAATTCTAATCGATTTGCATCAATACTAATATCATAATTGATGTCGTTGAATCCATTTGCAAACGATAATAGACCTTTTGCTTTTCCTATGTTATTGAACCTATCTTTTAAATTAAATTCCTCAAAACGAATAGAGCCATCTTTACATATTAGCTTAGCCGTATCAATGGTATATGTTACATTTGTATAAGCAGCTGTTACGTGCGTTTGCTGTAGATAAGCAGTTCCTTCGAATATAAATTTTTTATGGATAATAGATGTTTGCAATTGGCCATAAGCTTTGCCATCTATAGTACTAAAAACACTTGATAAATAAGGTTTAAATATACCTAATCCCACACCATTCATAACCAAGTTATTGTATAAAAACACCCCACTACTATCTTTTAAATTAATTACTCCATTGGCAATGAAATCATAATTTACATTAGGAGAAATTACCTCATACACTAATTTTCCATCATTCGCTCGATAGTTTGCTTTAACTTGTAAAGCCCCCATCATATTAGTGTCCAATTGAAATTGTTCAATATGTAATGCAGTATCTGTATAAGCATACATATCACCAAAAGGATCTGCTACAACAATTTTACCATTCATTAAACCTTCCATTGTGGGCTTTTTTAGTGCCAGTGGTAAAAAATCAGCAATTACAATATTGCGTAAATCAATGTATACATCATTATGATTACCCGTTTCTGAAGGTTGTGTTTGTACTATTAATTGCTGCTCTCCTGTAGAAAAAGTAACATTATTAGCCGATAGTGTTTTATTACGATAAACAATTTCTCCTGCTTTTTTAATTTCCCAAATTTTATCGTTCAATACAAATGAAGAAGGTTTAAAGTACACTCCAATACCGTCTTCATAGGTGTTTATAGTAGCCTCTACATTTGCTGCACTTAAAGAACGATTAGCACTTGTGCTCAATTTTACTTCTGAAACATTTTGCCTTGTACTTAGATTAAGAGTAGTATAAGGAAAATATAAACTATCATTGATCACAATGTTGTCTGTTTGAATAGTTAAATCCAATGTTTCATTAGTGCCATCGCCTTTAATATCAAAGTTATTTGCGCTAAAATTTTTATAACTAAAGGAAGGAATATTTCCATTTATCGTAATCTTGTTATTGCTGGACTGCAGTGTTCCGCTTAATTTTGCATCACTAAATCCTTTTAAATCGGGGTTAAACAAAGACAAATACCCATCAATGCTACCCATTTGAATAGAATAAGAAAAATTTTGTTTTTGAACGGAATGTGTAGGGGCCTCAATATAAGCAGGAAGATATTGATGTGCTAAACGTTTAAATGCATCTCCTAGTTCTATTATTTTATACTCGCCTATTATGCTTGCATTTATTTCATTGCTTTGAAGGGATAATATTTTTAAAGCAGCATCTCTTGCTTCTGTTTTTAATACTATAGAATCTAAATTTAAACGTACACCCTCATGAAATACGTTTGTATTAAACATCTTAACATATCCAGTAAATGCGTCAATATTTTTGCCTTTAAAATTAAAATCGAATAAACCATCTATATGTACATCGCTTTTAGTAATTCCTAATGCTTTTCCCTGTAATTGCTGTACCTCTCCTATAATAGAAAATTGTGATGAATCTTTTTGTGTAGTGATAATGACATCAAGATTAAATTTTAAATTAGGTTCATTAACTTTAATGATTCCGAGATAAGTACGATGATTTAATTTTCCAGTGGCAAGCACATTGGAATATGAATAGCCTTTATAATCTAACCTCCGCAGTTGCATTATTAAATTGGTAGAAGCTTGCCTGTTTGTTCCTTTTCCTTCTAATTCTATAGCACCTTCAACAACGCCCAATTCGCTATTGTGTAAAAAGGTTCCTAATTGAAAACGTTTAAACTTTAGTTTCCCAATATATGCAGCAAGATCATTTTTTTGTATTTGAATGTTAACATCAGTTTGAACATTGCCTATGTTCGTTTCTAAAAGTCCTAGAGAGGAAAAATTATTTAGAAAGCCAGAAAAATTACCAGTATATTTTATATTTGATAAAGCAATAAGATTTACTGTTGGTAGGTGTTTTAAGGCAGGTGCTATCTTTGCAATGTCTGAATATTTTGTTCTTAGATGTATTTGATTTGCATGTATATATAAATGCTTAACATCTAATAAATTAGTTAATGTGATATTACCCGAAAAAGAAGAAGAGCTATTGTCTGTATGTATGTTCATATTTGTACCTACCATATTATCTAAGGTTCCTTTTGCGTGCCCAGTTAAAAGAAATTTCATATTCCAATTTTTCAATTTGGGTGCAAATAGAGAAAGATCATTGCTGGATAATATAGACGAGGTAAGATTGGCTTCAAGCTGAACTTTTTTTTCGAATTGACCTAAATCGTTCATGCTATGGTAACGCATAGCAAAATAGTTCTTTATTTGACTATTATTGGTACGCAGTATTAATTGATCAAATATCATAGCACGAGGATGAATAGTGCAATTAGCTTGTAAGGTTTTTACTTGTAATCCACTGTGTTCCTGGGTAGATAAATCAATATGTGTGGTGATGGTATCTTTGAGCCATTGCACTTTACTCAATGATCCATTTATTTTTTCAAATACAATATTGACATCACTAAAGTATCCAGGCACTATAGCTTTAGTAGGCAATTTTTGTATGCCCAATACGCCATCTGTTATAGAAATATGATCAACAAATAGTTGCAAGTTGCTGGGATTCCATTCTAATGATTGGTTTACAGAGGTACTATCTTTTTTTATGGTAAAATTACTATTGGGCTTCAATCCTTGGTAGCTCTGCTCAAAATAGGTTGGCCGATCAATGTTGATAGACCGAATATAATATTGATTGTTTTTGGTATTCGCATCCTCTGCTTGAAAAGCGAGATTGCGCAATGATACATATAGATTTTTCCCACTCCATCCATCTCGTTGTGTAAATTGAATATTTTCCAGCCTAATTTGTTGTAAAGAAAGTTTTGTTTTACTTTTTGAGCTGCTTTTATTAGACGAAGAAAAATAATCCACTAAAAATTGATAATTCCAAACAGAATCTGTGCGTTGTGTTTTTACCACAGCATTTTTCAATCCAATATATTTCAGGGTAATATTATCCTTGAAAAAGAACCAATCTGTAATACGAACTTGCACAAACCCAGCATACAACAAAGTATCGTTATGTGTATCTTGAAGGCATACTCCCTCTAAATTCATTCTATTAAAAAGTGAAAAATCTACCCGATCAATTTCAATCTTAGCATGCAAGTCTTTAGAAAGTTGATTGGTAATTTTATGCACTAACCAGGTTTGCACAGGCGGAAGCTGTAGTAATATCCATACTGCTATGAGTAAAACTATAATGCTTATAAAAAGCCGACGTAATATTTTTAAGAATTTACGCAGTGAGGTTTTTACTCCAAAAATAACCCCTAAAAATCAAAAGAAGCTTTAATTTTTATGTTTAGATACCGTATTTACGTTTGATTTGTTTATTTACTTCTCGTTGTTTGATACTTTCTCTTTTATCGTACAATTTTTTACCTTTTCCCAACCCAATTTCCATTTTAACTAAATTTTTATCGGTAAAAAATATGCGAAGGGGTATAATGGTGTATCCCTTTTCTTTCATTTTAGACTCCCATTTTCTTAATTCTTTTTTAGTAAGTAGTAGTTTACGATCGCGATTATTTACATGGTTGTTTTGGTTACCAAGCGTATACTCCGCAATATGCAAGCTCTTAATCCAAAGTTCTCCCTTATGAAAAAAACAATAACTATCGTTAAAGCTCACTTTCCCTTCTCGAATAGATTTTACTTCGGTACCCACCAAGGCCATACCTGCTATCAATTTATCCTCAATAGCATATTCGAAATAAGCCGATCTGTTACGCATTTCACCACTCATACATATGCTTTTGAAAATATTAATTTTTAAATAGCGTAAAAAGCTGACTTAGTTTATCCTTTAATTGTTTGCGCTCTACAATACAATCTAAAAAACCATGCTCTAATAAAAATTCACTACGTTGAAAACCTGGTGGCAAATCTTTACGAATGGTTTCTTTAATAACTCGAGGTCCCGCAAAACCAATTAGAGCGGCAGGTTCAGCAATATTTAAATCTCCCAACATCCCAAAAGATGCGGAAATACCCCCAAAAGTAGGATCAGTAAGTATGGATATATAAGGTAATTTGGCATCGGATAACTGAGATAGTTTACCGGATGTTTTAGCCAATTGCATCAAAGAAAAAGCACTTTCCATCATACGAGCACCACCTGATTTGCAAATAACTACATAGGGCATCTTATGCTCAATACAATAATCTACCGCTCTTGAAAATTTCTCTCCCATCACGCTTCCCAGCGACCCACCAATAAATTCAAAATCCATACAAGCTACTACAGTGTCATGTCCATTCATCTTTCCAACAGCTACATTCATAGAGTCCTTTAAATCACTTGTAGACCAGGTTTCTTCTAATCTTTTTTGATATGGCTTCAAATCGGTAAATCCTAAAAAATCTTTAGATCGGATATCCGTAAAAAGTTCTTCGTATCGGTTTTCATCAAATAAAATAGTATAATACATCGTGCTACCAATGCGATGATGGTAATTGCATTTGGGACAAACAAATTTATTTTCTTCTAACTCGTTAATGACACATATATATTGACATGAAGGACACTTAGACCAAAGGCCTTCTGGTGTTTCTTTTTTATCAGCAGTGCTGGTTAATATACCTTTTTTTCTACGCCTAAACCAACGTGACTTTGATGGCTCACTGCTTTTTTCTTCACCATTCAGATTGAGTTCGAAATCTTCTTCGTATTGTTCCATAATATACTAAGTAGTTTAGGAAATGATTAATACTTTTTAAGCAACCGTAATATCTTTATCCAAATATACATCTTGCGTAGCATGTAATATTTCTACTCCTTCCTTAAATGGTCGTTGAAATGCTTTTCTTCCCAAAATTAATCCCATACCTCCGGCTCTTTTGTTAATCACAGCAGTATATACAGCTTCTTGTAAATCGCTACTCCCTTTACTTTCGCCACCAGAATTAATTAAACCTACACGACCCATATAACAATTAGCCACTTGATATCGTGTTAGATCAATAGGATGACCTGTAGTTAATTTTTCATATACTAATGGAGATGTTTTGCCATGTTTAGTAGCCAAATATCCACCATTATTGGTAGGCAATTTTTGTTTAATAATATCTGCTTGCAAGGTTACACCTAAATGATTTGCTTGTCCAGTAAGATCTGCTGCTGCATGATAATCTACGCCATCTACTTTAAAATGATTATTGCGCAAATAACACCATAAAATGGTACACATACCTAGTTCATGCGCATATTCAAAAGCTTCCGCTATTTCTTTAAGTTGCCGTGTACTTTCTTCAGAGCCCCAATAAATAGTAGCACCAACAGCTATAGCACCCATATTCCATGCGCTTTTTACGGTTCCAAATAGTGTCTGATCGTATCGATTGGGGTAACTTAAAAATTCATTATGATTAATTTTTACAATGAATGGAATTTTATGAGCATACTTTCGACTCATTATACCTAACACCCCATAAGTAGAAGCTACTCCATTGCAACCGCCTTCTACAGCTAGTTTTATAATATTTTCTGGATCAAAATATATAGGGTTTGGTGCAAAAGAAGCACCTGCACTATGTTCTATCCCTTGGTCAACAGGGAAAATAGAACAGTACCCCGTTCCAGCTAATCGACCATGATTTAATAAGGTTTGCAAACTGCGCAGTACTTGATTACTACGATTAGATTGTGCCCATACCATATCTAAATGATCAGGTGATGGTAAATGCAATTGCGATTTATCAACGGTTTTACATTGATGTTTTAATAAGTACTCGGCTTTATCGCCTAATAGAGTAATAATTTTAGTTGATGCCATATAAAATTAATTCGTAGAATAAAAGTAATCTTAAAGTGCAAATATAATTCTAAAAATAGGTGTATGTCTATTCCTTTTATTAAATATAATTGAATATAGGTTTTTATTAGATTCTCTGGTTGTAGTGGCGTTTCAAAACAGAAAACTCAATAATAAATTATAGTCAGCGAAAAAACATTAAAACTGACTATACATTTTTATAGTCAGTTTTATCATTTATCAAATAATTTCAAATATGCATCAAACCAAAAAATACGATTACGCTTAAAACCAGTTTGTTCTTTCAAAATATCCAATCGTTGAAAATCGTTAATCAATATACTAGCAGTTTGTTTTGTAATTTTTAAATGGGTTACAATATCGGGCATAGTGGTAACAGGCTTGCGATATAGGTATAACAACAATGCCTGCCCATTAGCAGCCCGCTTTCCCATTTTTAGTATGATTTTATATTCTAATTTTTTCTTTAACGCTAAAATTTTATGAAAAGTATTCATAGCTGTGGTAGCGGTTTCTACAATGCCTACCAAAAAAAATTTTAACCATTGCTCCATATCATGCCGTATAGATACATGCATCAAATTTGTATAATAATGTATTCTATTTTTTTCAAAAAACTCTGATAAATATAATGTAGGGCTATGCAATATGTTTTGACTTATTAAAGAAAGCGTAATGAGCAATCGACCTATCCTGCCATTACCATCTAAAAAAGGATGTATAGCTTCAAATTGATAATGGGCCATTCCAATGCGAATAAGATCAGGTACTTGTATATCCTCATTATGCAAAAATTTTTCCAAATCACCTATTAGCTCAGGTATAAGTGTATGCACCGGAGGCACAAATTGAGCGTCTTTTAACGTAGCGCCACCAATCCAATTTTGGCTGGTACGAAATTGCCCAGGTGTTTTATGCCTCCCTCGTACACCTTGTAACAATAGCTTATGTGCTTCACGTAATAAACGACCTGATAAAGGCAATTTATCTAACCGCTTAATAGCATGGTTCATGGCGGTAATATAGTTTTGTACTTCTTGCCAATCATTACGCATTTCAGGATCAATATCTTTTTCTGCTAAGAATACTTCATCTATAGTAGTTTGTGTACCTTCTATACGGCTAGATAAAGTAGCCTCTTTAGCTACATGCATACGAATAAATGAATCCACATCGGGAACCATCATAGACAATGCATTTAATTCGCCCAGTTTAATATTGGCTTGTGATAAAAGTGTATTTAATGCAGGTTGCGTAATTATCCATTCTTTATTAATAGAAGAAGGATGAAAGCTTTTATAGCCATGTTGGTTGGTAAAAATACCTGCTTTATATTTTTTAATATCCATAGTATATAAATTTTTATAGTCAGCTTAAATGACTTAAAACTGACTATGAATTTTTATAGTCAAGGCAAAAATACTATAATTTTTTATAGTCAGCGAAAATGATTTAAAACTGACTATGGATTTTTGTAGTCAGACAAGAATTCTGAATATGTGTTGAATGTTGAATTCAACACACAACATTCAACCTAATTTTACTTTACCTCCTGCATATCAACCAATTTTTTATAAAAACCATTTTGGGTGATAAGTTCATCATGTGTACCTCGTTCTACTATTTCGCCTTCTTTTAATACAACAATTTCATCGGCATGACGAACAGTGGATAAGCGATGTGCAATTACAATACTAGTACGGTTTTGCATCATTTTATTGATAGCATCTTGCACTAAACGTTCGCTTTCTGTATCTAATGAAGAAGTGGCTTCATCTAAAATTAAGATAGGGGGATTTTTGAGCACCGCTCTTGCAATGGTTAATCGTTGTCTTTCGCCTCCACTAAGCTTGGTTCCTCTGTCACCAACATTAGATTGATAGCCATTTTCTTTTTGCATAATAAAAGTATGTGCATTAGCCACTTTGGCTGCTTCTTCAATATCTTGTGGAGAAGCATTGGTCATGCCTAAAGCGATGTTATTAGCAATACTATCATTAAATAAAATAGGTTCCTGAGTAACAATACTCATATGCTGCCGCAGTGAAGCAGTAGAATATTCTTTTATATTAACCCCATCAATTAAAATTTCTCCTTGGCTTGCATCATGGAAGCGGGGCACAAGATCTGCCAAAGTAGATTTTCCTGAACCAGACGAACCAACCAACGCTACTGTTTTTCCTTTCTTAACAGTAATATTGATATTTTTTAATACAACTCTATCTCCATAAGAGAAATATACATTTTTAAATTCAATACTGTTCTCAAATGTCAACATAGGCTTGCTATTAGTTTTTTCTATCACCGTATCAACTACTTGCAACAAATGTTCTATACGTTCAACGGCAGCACCGCCTCGTTTAATATTAAAAAATGAAGAAGATAAACTTTTAGCAGGATTAATGATAAGAGCGAACATACCAATATAAGCTATTAAAGCACTAGCAGATAACGTATTGCCTGTTTGATTTAGAGCCAACCGACCACCAAAATATAAAATAGTGCATAGTACGATAACGCCCATTAATTCAGTTAATGGAGAAGCTAAATTTTGACGTAAGCTCATTTTATTGCGCAAACGAAAAAGAGAACTATTGATATGTAGAAATTTTTTGTGCATTATATTTTCGGCTACAAAAGCCTTAATAATACGCATGCCACCAAGCGTTTCTTCTATAATGGATAAACTTTGACCCTGTTGTACAGATAATTGATGGGAGTGTTTTTTTAATGAACGACTTACACGACCAATAACGAAGCTCGTAGTAGGTAATAGGATCAATAAAAACAAAGAAAGCGAAGGACTTGTGCATACAAGGGAAATTAGATACACAATAATGGTAATTGGATCCCTTATAAATCCTTCTAGTGTTCCAACTACAGAACCTTCTATTTCTGCTATATCGTTGGTCATACGAGACATTAAATCTCCTTTACGTGGTTCGCTAAAGTAGCCAATGGGTAAGCTTAATATTTTAGTATACATATCTGTTCTTAACTGTTGTGTAATGGTTCCTCTA
>CAYVXB010000034.1:13315-18869 GCA_964454275.1 uncultured Chitinophagaceae bacterium
TGTACGCAGTTGCGTAGTAATAGCACTTCTAATAGGTGTAGATATATAAGAAGCAATGTAAGAAAATACATTTTTAAATAGGATAGCTGTTATTATAAATAAACATATTATACCTAAAGTACTTACTTTACCATAGAGGAATACCGCTTGTTGCACAATATTTTTAATATAAGAACCAATATCATTAGATTGTACAACAGCCTGCTGATGAACACCTGCTTCATTAGATCGGAATATGATCTCCACAAACGGAGCCAACATACCAATCGATATAACAGAAAAAAGAGTAGCTAAGAGTGTAAAGAAAAAGTAAAGAAAAGTTTTACCCTTGTACTGTCCTACATAACGAAGAATGCGTCTATATTTTTTCATGATGGTACTAATCTAACACCAAAAGTAAAAATTCAAAAATAAAAATCGTGTGTTTTTTATATATTACTTTTGAATTTTAATTTATCATATATGCAAGAAGGAAAAAGGCAAAAGCAAATAGCAAGTTTACTAGAGCAAGAACTCAACTTTGTTTTTCAGCACAAAAATTTAAATATGGTTAATGGAGGCATGGTATCCATTGCAAAAGTAAAAGTTACGCCAGACTTATTAGAAGCAAGAATTTATCTTAGTTTTTATCAAGTAAAAGATTCTGAAGCTACTTTAAAACGAATTGAGGAATCTGCTTGGGAAATTAAAAAAGATTTAGCAGCAAAAGTCAAAAATCAACTTCGAAGAATACCTATACTAAAATTTTATGTTGATGACACGCTTGAGCATGTATACAAAATGGAAGAACTTTTTAAGCAAATTAACAATTCCAAAAAAGAAAAATAATAAACCTATTTTAAATTTAATCATTGTTACCTTTTAGAATTAGTTTTCTATTTGCTTGGCGCTATTTTAAAGCCAAAAAATCTACACAGGCCATTAATATAATTAGTTGGATCAGTAGTTCTGCTATCGCTATAGGTACGGCTTCTATTATATTAGTGCTCAGCATTTTCAATGGTTTTGAAAATTTAGTTACAGCACTATATAACGATTTTTATGCTGATATACGTATTGCGGCTCAACAAGGAAAAACATTTTCTTTAACACCTTCTCAGTTCTACGATTTACAACATATACCAGACGTTGCCGCTTTATCTGGTGTTGCAGAAGAGAAAGCAATTCTCATAAATGGGGAGATGCAAACCATCATTTATTTAAAAGGTGTAAACACGGAGTATTCAAAAGTAGCTTCTATTGAAAAACATATTGTTCGAGGTTTATTTGATTTGGGTAGTGTTGATACTCCTAAAATTGTTATAGGAGCAGGCATTGAAAATGCAGTTTTAGCAGATGTTTCACCAACATCATTTCCATTAACTATATACTTACCTGCAAAGAATACTACACTTCATTCAGATGTATATAATAATGGATTACATGCTGCTAATATTATACCAACAGGAACTTTTTTTATTCAACAAGAGTTGGATAATGAATATGCTTTTACCAATTTAAGTTTCATGCAGTATATGCTGGATCTTAAAAAAAATGAATACACTGCCATTGAAATTCATACACAATCAACTTGTGATATACTTGAGTTAAAAAAAAATATAGAACATATATTAGGTCCCTCTTTTAAAATACAAACTCGATACCAGCAAAATCAGAGTTTATATATGGTGATGCAAACGGAAAAATGGATTATATTTATAATATTATCTCTCATCTTAGCTATTGCGGCTTTTAATATAATTGGAACGCTTACTATGCTTGTGTTAGAAAAGCAAAAAGATATTCAAATTTTAAAGGTGCTAGGAGCAAGCAATACTCAAATACAATATATATTTTTAGCAGAGGGTTTTTTAATTGGTGTTATAGGAGCTACCATTGGAACAATAATGTCTATTATTCTTTGTTTACTACAAACGCAATTTAAATGGATCAAACTAGGAAATGGGACATTTATTATAGATTACTACCCTGTTAAAATGCAGGTAACAGATTTTTTGTTTGTGTTTGCTGTTATTTTTTTTATTGTTATGATAGCAAGCTGGTGGCCAGCTCGAAAAGCTTCAAAAAGTTACATTCATTTAAAATCTTCTGATTGATTAAAAAAATATATGGCATTCCTAAAAGAAATGCCATACAAAATAGCGTGAACTACTTATATGATTATACTGTTGAAGCAGTAGGTACTGTTGGTTGTTTTTTCATGCCCATAAAAGCAATCATTATTTTTTCTTATACCTACTAATTAATGCAACCACTTGTGCGTTCTGTAATATGGTAAGATCCAAAGCAACAACTTTTTTAACCAATTTAGGCTCTATTTGTAAAGCCTCTTCTAACCGCAGCAAGGCTTCTTTTACTTTTTTCATAGCTAATAAAATAATAGCTATATAGAATAAAAATATGGGCTTCTCATTTGTCATTTTAAAAGCAATAGTTGCCTGTTTCAAAGCTTCGTTGTAGTGCTCGGCTGTATATAAACAACGAATAAGTTCATTCCAACCATTCATTCCTTTAGGTCGTATAGCTACTACATTTCCAAAATATTGTATAGCTTCTTTATACTGCTTTAGTTGAATATAACATTGCCCCATAGCTAAATCGTACTCTGGTTTTGTGCGATGTATTCGCATAGCCGTTTCTAACTGTTTAATAGCACTTTGCCAATGCTGTTCCCCCATGTAGGTGCTAGCAATTTTGTAGTATAATTTACTAGAATATGGGTTTATATGGATGGCTTTTCGATAATAAAAGCGCGCCTTAGAAAAATGGCTAAGTTTATGATAACAATACCCAATAGCTTCGTAAATCAATTCCTCAGGCCTACTTAATTCCAACACTTTTTCTAAAGCCTCTATTGCTTCACGGTACTTATGCAATCGTATATAAGCATCTGCCATATTACGATAAGCGTAATCAAATTTTTCATCAATCACTAAGGCATATTGATATGCATCCACTGCCTTTTCATAAAGCTTTAACCCTTGATATGCTGCAGCTAAATTAAACCAAGCTAAAGCATTGTAAGGATAGTCATCTATAATTTGAAGATGTAACCGAATGCTTTCTTCATTACGACCCGTAAAATCTGTCCAAAAACAAATTTTATGCAAGGCCTCTTCGTTGGTAGGGCTTTGTTCTAAGATAAGTATTAAACAGTCAAATACTTTTTCAAATTCTTCATAGGTATCATATACATCGGCTAAATCAAATAACAATTCTATTCGTTCTTCGCCTTCAAATATTTGTAGGGCTTGCTCCAATATATCAACAGCCTTATCACACTGATCCATTGCTAAATAAGCATCCGTTTTTAATACATATATGTTGATATCATTACTATCATACAATGCTGCTTTATCTAGAATGCATAGCGCTTCGCCATATTGTTGAAGGGCAATAAGTAAATCTGCTTTTTTAGTCATCAACATGGCGGAATAAGGAAATTGTTCCGTACCAAGTTTCGCAGCTTCCAAAGCTTTAGGTAAATCCTCAATATCATCGAAATAATCGATAATACGCTCAAACGCTTCCTCCTCCAAAAAAGTATGGCTTTTGCCAGATTGGAGGTTTTCATACTGGCTCAAAAGCTCGCTGAGTTCTTCCCGATTCCCCTTATAATGTTGTTGATCCATACAATTGAAATTTTAACAACTATTCCCACCATAAAGGTACTGAACAAATAGCACTTACCATGTATGGTAATACATCCTTAAAAAGCAATCGATCACTTTTTAAGCAATACATTACTTTTGCGAATTATAAAAATAAACTGAATGAGCATAAAAAAGGAAATAGAGCGTAGACGAACATTTGCAATCATATCCCACCCTGATGCAGGTAAAACCACCTTAACGGAAAAGTTTCTATTATTTGGAGGGGCTATTCAAACGGCTGGTGCAGTAAAAAGCAATAAAATAAAAAAACATGCTACCAGCGATTTTATGGAAATAGAGCGCCAAAGAGGCATTTCTGTAGCTACTTCCGTAATGACATTTGAATACAATAATTTATTAATCAATTTATTAGATACGCCCGGCCACAAAGATTTTGCTGAAGATACTTATCGAACCCTAACAGCTGTAGACAGTGTAGTATTGGTAATAGATAGTGTAAATGGGGTAGAACCTCAAACACGACGCTTAATGGAGGTTTGCCGTATGAGAGATACACCTGTAATTGTATTTATTAATAAAATGGATAGAGATGGTAAAAATAGATTTGATTTATTAGAAGAAATTGAAAAAGAATTAAATATTCAACTTCACCCTATAACATGGCCTATTAATAGTGGTAAAGATTTTAAAGGTGTATATAATTTATTTGATAAGAACTTATTACTTTTTACTGCTAACACAAAAGCTGCTGATGAAAATACCATAACCATACAAAATTTATCCGATCCTATTCTCGAGCAAAAAATAGGAGAAAAAGATGCTAATCAATTACGAGAAGATATAGAATTGGTAGATGGCGTATACGGACAATTAAATATTGAAGAGTATAGAAAAGGTAAAGTAGCGCCCGTCTTTTTTGGTAGTGCTATTAATAATTTTGGTGTTAGGGAATTATTAGAAACGTTTGTTCGTATAGCTCCTGTGCCTTTACCAAGGCTAACTAATATAAGAGAAGTTAGCTCAGAAGAAAATAAATTTAGTGGCTTTATATTTAAAATTCATGCAAACCTTGATCCTAAGCATCGGGATCGTATTGCCTTTTTAAGAGTTTGCTCCGGAAAGTTTGAACGTAATACGTATTATCATCATGTACGATTAGATAAAAATGTACGCTTTAGCAATCCCTATAGTTTTTTAGCGAGAGATAAAGATATTATTCAAGAAGCTTACCCAGGCGATGTCGTAGGCTTATTTGATACTGGAAATTTTAAAATAGGCGATACACTCACAGAGGGCGAAATTTTTTATTTCACGGGAATACCTAGCTTTTCTCCTGAAATTTTTAAAGAAGTAGTCAATAAAGATCCAATGAAAACCAAACAATTGGAAAAAGGTTTATTACAATTAACGGATGAAGGTGTTGCACAACTATTTACACAACATGGTGGTAATAGAAAAATTATAGGTTGTGTAGGAGAATTACAATTTGAAGTAATACAATATAGATTACTTCATGAATATGGCGCATCTGTACAATTCAATACCCTTCCATATTACAAAGCCTGTTGGATAACCAGCACAGATAAAAATAAACTTAATGATTTTATCCGATTTAAAAATAATATTGTGCATGATAAAGATGAACACTTGGTATATTTAGCACAAAGCGAATGGTTTTTACAAACCGATCGTACTAATAATCCTGATATTGAATTTCATTTTACGAGTGAGATACATAAGTAGGAAATAAAGACTCTAATAAAAAAAGACTGTTTTAAGACAGTCTTTTTTTTATGTAAATCCATATGTTTGTTTATTATCTTAATAATAATACATTTCCTTTTTTCTCTACATCACCACAGGCAGTTTTTGCTTTAATGTAATACACATAATTTCCTGGCTCTTTCTTTTTGGATTTGTAGATACCATCCCATCATTGA
>CAYVXB010000035.1:0-1880 GCA_964454275.1 uncultured Chitinophagaceae bacterium
CAAAATTTAAAGACTCATAAGCCCAAGCAGCACCCATCATTATGCCAATACCTAATACTCCCGCACTAAATAAAGCCCAAGGCAATACTTTTGTAACCCAATTACTCCAACCCGTCCACAAAGCAGCAATAGCATAAGCAAATGGAATTAACGTTGAGGCAAAACCTAAAAACAATATAGGTGGATGAATAACCATCCAATAGTTTTGAAGTAAAGCATTCAACCCCGTTCCATCCTTAATAAAACTCAAATAATTAGGTTGAGAAAATATAGGCGCTTGTAATTCGTTTCTCAACAATACAAAAGGGCTGCTTCCAATTTTTGCATCACCAATATAAATACCTAATAACATAGAGGCAAGCGTAATTTGAGTAAAACTTACTATAGTCATTACTGGACCTTCCCATCTTGTAGATCGACATATAATAATACTACCCAATACACAATTCCAAAAACTCCATAACATAAAGCTTCCCTCCTGCCCTTCCCAAAAACAACTTAATAAATATTCTACTTGCAATGCTCGACTACTATGTTGCCATGCATATTTATATTCAAATAAATGATTAGAAATGATGTAGTACAAAACAGCAAAAACACCAATAATACAAAAGGCTTGTATGATAAAAGTTGTCCTGGCTAAACGCCTCCAACCATTACTATGTATAATATCTTTTATTTGTGTGGCTTTATAATAAGCTACAGTAGCTACTATAGAAGCCACAAAGGATAATGTAATTAAGAAATGTCCAAATTGGCCAAGTAGTAAATGTTCGCCTTCGTATGGCATAGTACAATTTATAATTAAGATGAATAAATATGCTATCAGCTACCCATTATTCATTCTTAGATAAGCTTTTTTCAGCCTGTTTAATATCATCTTTATATTTGGAAGGGCATTTTAGTAAAATATTTTTACACTCAAAATAGCCGTCTACCATTTTACCAGTTAATACCAACCGTTCACTCTTCTCCATATCGGTAGGTTTAGTGCTATAGTATACAACAGGAGTAGTGTTTCCAAGCGTATCTATAACTGTAAATTTTAGATAATTCGGATTTTTTATAGGATCGTACTGAATTTGTTTTGTTGTATCTACTTTAGCAATCAACTTAACCGTTTTACCTACCTTTTGCTTAGCACTAGCAACCGTTTCATAAGTAGTTACATCTTTCAACAAACTAGCCATAAAAGCTATAGCGCCAGCAATAAGCAACAACACTATGATATGCAATTTCTTCATTCTATTTTATTAGGCACAAAGGTAGTCGAAATTAAGAATGAGTAATGCAATTTCGTGATTACAAATTAGAAATTACATTTGCCTATCATTTTTATTACCTACAATGACTAATTTATCTTCTTTTGACCCCAATTCAGTAGGCAATCCCAATAATAATATTTTTGGATTGCCTTTCTCCGAGCAGGATGCACAACTTATTATTCTGCCCGTTCCATGGGAAGTTACCGTTAGCTACAATGCTGGAACAGCAACCGCTCCAGAAAAAATTTTTAACGCTAGTTTACAGGTTGATTTATACGACTCAGATTGTATTGACGGTTGGAGAAAAGGTATTTTCATGAAAGAAATAAATAAAGAAGTATTCTTTCAAAGTAATGATTTACGTAAAAAAGCAGAGCGATATATAAATCATATTGCACAAGGAAATGAGATAACAGACGATATTCGTCATTCTCTTATTGAAATAAATAAAGGCTGTACAAATTTACACCAATGGGTTTTTGAACAAACATCAACCCTACTAAACCAAAAAAAGTTAATTGGATTACTAGGAGGAGACCATTCAATACCATTCGGCTTTATAAAAGCATTGTCTAATTCGCTTTTGGTTAAAACTGCTATTTTTGGAGAAGACCC
>CAYVXB010000035.1:1890-18484 GCA_964454275.1 uncultured Chitinophagaceae bacterium
TCCAGAATTTGGTATTTTACAAATAGACGCACATTGCGATTTACGAAAAGCTTACGAAGATTTTATTTTTTCCCATGCCTCCATCATGTACAATGTAATAGAAGAAATACCTGCTGTTAAAAAACTTGTACAAGTTGGCATAAGGGATTATTGCGATGAGGAACTCTATTACATTCAACAACATAAGCATCGAATCACAACTTATTTTGACAGAGATATTAAAACCAAATTATATGAAGGCACCACATGGAAAGCAATAGCTGAAAACATTGTAGCGCAATTACCACAAAAAGTATATATATCTTTTGATATTGATGGACTTGATCCTAAATTATGTCCATCCACTGGAACGCCTGTCCCCGGTGGATTTGAAACAGAACAAATTTTTTATATAATACGATGTATATCCAATAGTGGGCGTACCATTATAGGATTTGATTTAAATGAAGTAGGCGCAACTACGGATTGGGATGCTAATGTAGGTGCTCGAGTACTTTACAAGCTATGTAATTTTATATTGTCTTCCAACAAATAATGTGTAAAAACATGAATACATATTCCTCCATTGTCAAAAGAATAGAAGTCTATGCTAGATGTGGGATCAATGTAAAGACGACCATGGGCAAGCTTTTTAGGTTAGATTAAATATTTTTTTTCTTTCAATTGATTCATCCTATCTTTGCACCCCAAAATTGTATGTCTAAACAGCCTTTAATTCAGCAGTCAGGCAATGTTATAGAAGCTTTGCCCAATGCTATGTTTCGGGTAAAACTTCAGAACGGCCATGAAATATTAGCCACTATATCAGGTAAAATGCGAATGCACTACATTCGAATATTACCAGGAGATAAGGTGGAATTAGAGATGAGTCCGTATGATTTAAGTAAGGGTCGTATAACAAAAAGAAATAAATAAGCGCACAGATACAAAAAATTACTATTATGAAAGTAAGAGCCTCCGTAAAAAAGAGAAGCATTGATTGCAAAATTGTTCGCCGAAAAGGCAAATTGTACATCATAAACAAAAAAAACCCACGTTTTAAACAACGCCAAGGGTAGATTTTTTATTAAACCTATTTATATACTCAATACTAATTTAATATTATGGCTCGTATAGCTGGAGTTGATTTACCTAAAAATAAAAGAGGAGAAATAGGACTGACCTACATTTATGGTATTGGTCCGTCTACTTCTCGTTATATTCTCGATAAAGCCAATGTGCATTATGATAAAAAAGTGAATGAGTGGGACGATAATGACTTGAATGCTATTAGAAATATCATCACCAACGAATTTAAAGTAGAAGGCTCCTTAAGAAGTGAAGTACAGACAAATATCAAACGATTACTAGATATTGGCTGTTATAGAGGCCTACGTCATCGAAAAGGGCTTCCTGTACGTGGTCAACGTACAAGAACAAATTCTCGTACTCGTAAGGGCAAACGTAGAACAGTAGCTGGAAAAAAGAAAGCTCCCAAAAAATAAACTGTATATCATCCCATTTCATTAATTGGTTATCAATTTTCTTATTATATAAAATATGGCAAAAACAACCGGCACAAATTCTCCTAAAGCAGCTGCAAAAAAAAGAGTAGTGAAAGTAGATGCTCATGGTGACGCACATATAACAGCTAGTTTTAACAACATTATTATAAGCTTAACAAATAAGCAAGGACAAGTAATAGCCTGGTCTTCTGCAGGAAAGATGGGCTTTAAGGGCTCTAAAAAAAATACTCCCTATGCTGCACAATTAGCTGCACAAGACGCTTCAAAGGTTGCTTTTGAAGCTGGAATGAAAAAATGTGACGTATTTGTAAAAGGCCCTGGAACTGGCCGTGAGAGCGCTATTCGATCAATATCTAATAGTGGTATTGAAATAACAATGATTAAAGATATCACACCATTACCTCATAATGGTTGTAGACCGCCTAAAAAAAGAAGAGTATAATATATTTATTTATTAATTATGGGTGTGCGATCCTAATTTTCAGATTTTTTGATCGTGCACTGAAAACTAAAAAATCTAATACAAATGGCTAGATACACAGGCCCCAAGACAAAAATTTGCCGCATTTTCGGTGAACCTATTTTAGGTAACGGAAAATATCTTTCTAAAAACAGTTTACCTCCCGGACAGCATGGTGCTTTACGTAAACGTAAAACTATGGGCGAGTATGCGCTTCAATTGCGTGAAAAACAAAAAGCAAAATATACATATGGCATATTAGAGCGCCAATTCAGGAATATTTTTTTCGAAGCAGCTCGTCAAAAAGGTGCTACGGGAGAGAATTTGATGAAGTTGTTAGAAGCTCGTTTAGATAATGTTGTATTTCGTATGGGATTATCAACTTCTCGTCCAGGTGCCAGACAATTGGTTTCACACAAACACATTACTGTAAATGGAGAAGTGGTAAACATTCCTTCTTTTCAATTAAAGCCTGGCGATATTGTAGGTGTAAGAAATAAAACTGTTTCTAATACAGGTATTACTAGTAAATTCAGAGGAAAAAATCCAAAATTTAGTTGGATCGATTGGAATGAAACAGCAATGAATGGGACATTTATAGCCTACCCAGAAAGGGAGCACGTTCCTGAAAACATTAAAGAACAATTGATCGTGGAATTATATAGTAAGTAAGTCTGTCGATTCGTATTTTTATTTCATATTTTTTATAAATTATTTTCTTTTTATGGCCATATTAAACTTTCAAAAACCAGATAAAATTATTTTACAAAAGTCGAATGACTTTGAAGCCCAGTTTGAATTCCGACCGTTAGAACCAGGCTATGGTTTAACAATCGGGAATGCCTTACGCAGAGTGTTACTAAGTTCATTAGAAGGGTATGCTATCATAGGTATCAAAATAGAAGGTGCAGAACATGAGTTTGCTACCATAAAAGGTATTACAGAAGATACAACAGAAATGATTTTAAATTTAAAACAAGTTCGTTTTAAAAAGAAAACAGATCAGGAAGTAAGTTCAGAAAAAATTTCTTTAGCCTTAAAAAATAAGACCGAATTTACCGCCAGTATGATTGGGGATGCTTTGCAGAATTTTGAAGTAATGAATCCATCTTTACTTATTTGCACCATGGATAATAGCGCCAAACTAAACATTGAAATTACTATTGGCAAAGGTCGTGGTTATGTGCCAGCAGAAGATAATAAGCCTAAGGATGCTCCGTTAGGCTATATTGCTATTGATTCTATTTTTACTCCTATAAAAAATGTAAGTTATAGTATCGAAAATACCCGTGTAGAGCAACGCACCGATTATGAAAAGTTATTGATGACTGTTTCTACGGATGGAACTATTCACCCTGAAGATGCTGTAAAACAAGCAAGTCGTATTCTCATTCAACATTTGATGATTATTACAGATGAGAATATAACTTTTAATAACAAAGAAGAGAAAAAAGAAGATACTGTAGATGAACAAACACTTCAATTACGTAAAGTGCTTAAAACCCCATTAGAGGATTTGGATTTATCAGTTCGGGCCTTTAATTGTTTGAAAGCTGCTAAAATAAATAGTTTGAGTGAGTTGGTTCAATATGAACAAGAAGATCTAATGAAATTTAGAAACTTTGGGCAGAAATCACTTACTGAAATTGATCAAGTACTTCATGAAAGAGGCTTAAGCTTTGGTATGGATTTAAGTAGATTGAAATTACATAACAATGAATAATTTTTGAGAATAAAAAACGTCTGAATAAATAACATTTTTACTAACATCCAGTCATCTGTAATTCCTGACACGGTACAGATGAATTAAATACAAATTTTTATGCGTCACGGAGATAAAATCAATAATTTAAGTCGTACAGCGGCACATCGCAAAGCTTTATTGAAAAATCTTTCAATTGCACTTATAATGAATAAGCGCATCGTTACTACTCTAGCTAAAGCTAAAGCGTTAAGAACACATATTGAGCCCCTTATTACAAAGACTAAGAAAGCTGAAGACCAATTACAAATTATGCATCAGCATAGAGTAGTGTTTAGTTATTTACAAAATAAGGCTGCAGTAAAGGAATTATTTACTGTAGTAGGCCCCAAAACACTAAATCGACCAGGTGGGTATACTCGCATTATAAAGCTTGGTACTCGTATAGGAGATAATGCAGAACAAGCAATGATTGAATTAGTTGATTTTAATGACATCTACAATAACGCTAAGTCAGAAACTAAGCAAGTTGGTAAAAAAACACGTCGTGGTCGAAAGAAAGCTACTGAAGATGTTGTAAGTGATACGCCACAAAATGAATCTAAAGAAAGCGAAAAAAATCAGTAGAATAAAGTTGCTTTTCTGTTAATAATAATAAAGCTAAGAAAATTTTTCTTAGCTTTATTATTTAGTGCCGTTTACATTTTCACATCCAGCCATTGTTTTATCCTTAATACTAAACCGATAACAAGATAAACTTAAAAATTTTATGTAATTCAATACTATAAACGGTTTTAGAATTTTATCTTGATATTCTTGTTAGCGGTTTAGTATAATATACCTACCCAAAAAATACTATTCCTTAACGGGGTTAGTAATAGGTAGTATAACTCCTGATTTCGAGTATTTTATACGAATGAAGGTGCAGAGCATTTATAGTCATACCTATATTGGATTATTATGGTTTGATCTACCTCTTGGAATTGTATTGACTTTTATATTTCATACTATTGTTCGCAACGCATTCATTAATAACTCGCCAACATTTTTTCAAAGTCGATTATCGACATTCATTTCTTTTGATTGGAATAATCATTTTCGAAAAAACTGGAGCATCGTTTTACTGTCCATCTTAGTAGGTGCAGCCTCTCATTTAATTTGGGACGATTTTACACATGAACAAGGCTTTATTGTACAACAATTTTCTGTGTTGAGAAACAACATAAAAATTGATAATCAACAAGTTTCCATATTCAAAATTTTACAACATGCAAGCACGTTAGTTGGATGCATTGCAATTGCTTTTTTAGTTTGGAGATTGCCCAAAGGTGGTATTAGCCAAAAAATAAATTATACCTACTGGATTGTTGCCCTGTGTTTATTTGCAGTAATTATCGCAATTAAATTTTTAATGACGACGAATGAATCACTTTATGGAAACATAATAGTAACAGGTATTTCAGCTGGTTTAGTTGCACTTATTGTAACGCCATTACTAATACAAAATAAAAAGTAGTGCTATTGTTGTTTCATTACCTTTTTCCACAATTCTGGAATACGTTTTATCCATATCAACTCTCTTTTTTTTATAGAAGCTTCTTCTACAGGAGAGCCAAAATAAATTTTATTCCCTTCTAAAGTTGTTCCAACTCCGCTTTGTGCTAGTATGGTTGTATTTGATCCTATGGTTAATGTTTTGCTTACGCCTACTTGACCCCATAGGGTAACGCCATCTTCTATAGTAGTTGCCCCAGCAATGCCTACTTGCGCAGCAAACAAGCAATTTTTACCTACCATCACATCATGACCAATGTGAACTAGATTATCTATTTTGGTTCCTCGTCCAATACGAGTTGTGGCTGTAACGCCCCTATCAATGGTACAATTAGCTCCTATTTCAACTTCATCTTCAATTATAACATTTCCACAACTAGCCATTTTTTTATACCATACGTCTCTATTTTTTTTAGTATTATAATAAAACGCATCGCTACCAATAACTGTACCTGATTGTATAATTACATGGTCGCCAATTTCTGTATAATCTAAAATAGAAACATTAGAATGAATAATGCAATTCTTGCCAATTTTAACTTGTTCACCAATAAATACATTAGGCATAATAATTGTTCCTTCACGAACTAAAGCTGTATCGCTAATATTTTTTTTTGCAATGCATAAAGGTCTAAAATGATTAACGATTTTTAAATATGCTTCAAATGGATCCTTTACTATTAGTAATGTTTTTCCTTCAGGAAGTGTTATGTGTGGCATCACTATGTAAACATTTGGTATAATACTTTGGGTGATCAACAAAACAAAGATCTCCTTTTTCAACCTTGTGAATTTCATTGATTCCTGCTGCTTTTGAAGCAGAATCTCCTATAATTTCTGCATCAATTATCTCTGCTATTGATTGTATCGTAATAGGCGAATTAAATTTCATGTTGACTATTTAATGTAAGATTTACAGATCAAACATTTTATAAAATGAAAAGCTAATTATAAAATGTGTGATAATTTTTATCATGAATATACTTTTGTAAAAGTTGATTTATGTAACATCTATTATTCACATAATGATACAAAATGTTGATAATTTTTTTTCTGGTGTAATTTTTTTTTTTTAACATTGTGTGAGGAAATTTTATTTCCTGTACTTAATAACCCACTTCGATAGAAAAAGCTCGGTTTACTTCCGGGCTTTTTTATTTCATATCTATCTTAATTTTTCTTACCGTTTTGAAATGTACTTTGTTTATGGGGGTAGTTGCTACTTCTTTTTTTAGGCTGTTTATCTAAGCTCTTTAAACTAATTTGTCCCACAACATCTACAAATTCTGGTTCTGCCTCTTTTGTTTTTCGTGTGGTTAATTCGACAGCTTCTAATGTATTTGGTTTTATACCTTGGCTATTTAATACCTGAATTTCTTTTACTCTATTAATGGTAAGGGGATATTGTTTACTGCTATCAGGAAGGGTATACCACATTAAATTTCGAAAAATATCTTTTTTAATTAGAAAAGCAGTTGCTTTTGCAACTTGCAAAGTATCTGCATTAGTTGGAAACGCTTGTAACGCATCTACGTAAGTATCCAGTTCATAATTCAAGCAACACTTTAAACGCCCACATTGTCCACTTAGTTTAGTTTGATTAATAGACAAGTTTTGATAGCGAGCAGCGGTAGTATTCACCGATTTAAAATCAGTAAGCCACGTGCTACAACAAAGCTCTCTGCCACAACTGCCTATTCCACCCACTTTCCCTGCTTCTTGGCGAGCGCCTATTTGCCACATTTCTACTTTTACTTTAAAATCATTTGCATACATTTTAATCAATTCACGAAAATCTACTCGATCATCGGCGGTGTAATAAAAAGTTGCTTTTTTACCATCAGCTTGAATTTCCACTTGCCCTAATTTCATATTAAGGCCCAGTTGTCTGGCTATAGCTCGAGCCCTTGTTAATATTTCTTTTTCTCTAGGTTTGTTCTCCTTCAATTTTTGTATATCGGCTTCTGTAGGTTTGCGTAAAATTTTTTTAAACTCTGTAGCATTTTCACTAATCGCCTTTTTCTTTAATTGTAGACGAACTAATTCTCCCGTCAAACTAATTTCTCCTATATCAAATCCACTTGTACCCTCAACAGTAACACAATCTCCTTTTTCGAAGTGTTGTAACATTGGGTTGCGGAAATAATCTTTTCTACTACCGTTGTTGAAACTTATTTCTACTATTTTGCATACAGAATCGAAACTACTTAAAGGCAAATTATGTAACCAATCAAAAATATTTAGCCGATTACATCCTCCCGTTGAACAACCCCCATTGCTTTTACATCCTGAAGGTTTTCCATCTTTTGTTCCACAGTTACTACATCCCATATATTGTGTTTATGTATTATCATGAATAAAATAGACCGCATACAGTAGTATGCTAATCGGTTAAAATTAAAGATTTGTTTTGAATATTATGATAGAATCGAATAGTTAACGCATGGAATATAATTTTAGCATTCGCATTGCGCTCTATATAGTAAATGGTTTTATTCAATTCTTCTATTAAATGTTGTTGCTGTGATATGTTGATTATTTTATTGATTCGTTTTGCAAAATCAAGCTCTGCATCTACCATCACTATATTTTCGGTATTCAATAATTGCAAACGAATACTTTGTTCTAGTAAATGAATAAAATAGAGTAGTAATTGTTTTTGCTTTTCTCTTCCTAACTTACTTACTTCTTCTATCCACTTTACCTGCGCTATTGGCCCCCCTTTTAAAATAGCATTTAGCCAATCTCGAATGAGTGCTTGCCAGTCCTCATCCGTATGCTGTAATATATGCAAGGCTTCACTAAAACTTCCATCTGCGATGCTGGCTATTTGTTGTGCTTGTGTTGCTGCAATATTGTGTTTTTGTATAAGTTCTTGCTTAATATCATCCTGCATTATGGGAGGTATTTTTACCAATTGCGTTCTAGAAAGAATTGTTGGAAGAATAAGGCTTTCATTTTCTGCAATTAGTATAAACAGCGTGTTAGCCGGAGGTTCTTCAATCAGCTTCAGTAGTTTATTCCCTTCATTGCCTAAATATTCAGGCATCCATAGTAATACTATTTTGTATGCACTTTCAAAACTTTTTAAACTCATAATGTGATTAATCTCATCACATTCCCTAGCGGTTATATTGCCCTGTTTATTTTCTGCGCCAATCATTTGCAACCAATCATATACATTGCCGTATGGTTGTTGTTTTATAAAGCTTCTCCACTCTTGTATATAATCTGTACTAATCGGTTTTTCACCTGTTTTTGAAGGTATAACCGGATAGGTATAATGTATATCGGGATGAATCAATTTTTGTGCTTTAATACAAGCTGGGCATGTACCACAAGAGTCAATGCTAGAGCGATTTGTACATACTATGTATTGTGCAAAAGCGAATGCTAAAGGAAGGCCCCCATAACCATTTTTATGTAGAAATAATAGTGCATGGCTTAGCCGGTTATGAGTAACTAACTGAACTAATTTTTGTTTAACATCATCTTGTCCTATTACAGCTGAAAATGGCATTGATGCGAAGGTAGGGGAAGAACTATTTTAAATGATGAATTATACATTTTAAATTAAAAAATAGAAAAATCTCATTTAGGACTTTAAAAGTATAATTTAAAATAAATGCTTTGTGATTTCTTCACTCATT
The DNA here is from genome assembly GCA_964454275.1 of uncultured Chitinophagaceae bacterium. Classification (GTDB taxonomy): domain Bacteria; phylum Bacteroidota; class Bacteroidia; order Chitinophagales; family Chitinophagaceae; genus CAYVXB01. The sequence continues at coordinate 10,762 of CAYVXB010000035.1, forward strand.
GGTTCTACTTTACTACTAAAATGTTGTACTATTTTCCCATTTTCATCAATTAAAAATTTATTGAAATTCCAATTGATCGTTGCATCCATTACCCCATTTTCATCTTTATGTGTAAGCCATTGAAACAACGGATCGATATCATCGCCTTTTACAGAAACTTTTGCAGCCATAGGAAAGGTTACGCCATAATTCTTTTTACAAAAATTTTGTATTTCATTATTGGTGCCAGGTTCTTGTCCTCCAAAATTATTAGCAGGAAAACCTACAATCACTAATTTATCTTTATAGGTGTCATATAATTTTTGGAGTCCTTCATATTGCGGAGTATAACCACATTCCGAAGCGGTATTTACAATTAATATTTTTTTGCCTTTAAATTGAGCAAAATCAATTATTTTTCCATCAATAGACGGTACTCTAAAATCATATATCGTTTTTGGTGCGTTCATAAAAGATACTAGTATTAGTGAAAGAAAAAATAATCGTACCATAAAGTTTAATTTTTGTTATCGGTATATTTGTTATAACGGTATAAAGTAAAGAAATAATTTCAAATGCATCCAAAAGAAAAAATAGTAAATGATATTCTTAAGCAACTTAATCCTGATAGAGATGCTTTGCTAAAGTTAATTTCTTCGCAAATGACAGATGAAATGCTTATTGATATTGCCCAAGCAGATTATGGTTATAAAGCCGAAGAAAATATACTAGCGCTTAGATCTTTCAAGTTAACAGGCCTCATTCCCACAAATAAAGAATTAGATTATGAGGTGTTAGGTTTATATCGTCATACAGAACCTAGTAAATATCAAGAACTTAAAATTGGTGAGCAACATTTAGGAAGAGCGCTTAGTTGCATAACATTACTTATTGCTGAGTCATTTTCATACGAAGATTATTATGATTGTGCGATGGAAAATAGCAGTTATAATTTAATTCAGCTTGTAGAAAGTGTTAATTATTTAGGAAAAAATTTTCAATTGACTCTAATATCTTTTTTAGCCTGGCGATTTAGTTCAGATAGCTTACAGAATTTTTTTTATGAAGGAGATGTAAACAATCCTATTCCCATTTTCACATTGATATATCTTTTATTAAAAACCTCTTATGATATTGAAGAAAGCGAATTAAACGTTTTGGTTGAATGTCTTATAGAAGGAGCAGAAGAAAAAGAAAAATATTTTAAAGAAAATCCTGATTTTTATGAAGGTTCTAATAGGGAATTTTTGGGGTTATTTGATCCAAAATATGAAAATGTAGAAAGATATTCTAAATGGATACAATTGGCTAAAGAAATACCTTCTCTAACTGCTCAGCTAAAAGATAAAGAATTGATAGATGAGTTGAATAAAATATCAGCTTTAATTATAAAAAATGAGCATCTGTATAAGAAAGATTAGTTTAAACATTCTTACATCCCAGAAGTATATGCTAAAGTACAAACACTTATTTTTATGTTGGAAATATGCTCTATAGCTTGATAAAAAGCCTCTATAGAAGCACCTGTGGTCATAACATCATCTACCAACAAAATATGCTTATCAATTATCAATTGTTCATTATCAATTGTAAAAACACCTTCCATATTTTCCCAACGATTAATTCTGCCTTTTTTAGTTTGAGTTTTGGTATTTTGTTGGCGAATAACAGCATTATTAATAATGGGTTTATCCCAAACGGTTTGAATTCCTTCACACAATACTTGTGTCTGGTTATATCCTCTTTGTCGTAATTTTTTTGGATGTAAGGGTAATGGAATGAGTACATCTACATCTTCATATAACTTAGACTGGGAAAGCTTTTTACCCATTAATTTTCCTAATTCAATACCTAAATTAGATTGCTGTTTATATTTTAATTGAAATATTATGGATTGTAAAATGGATTGTTTGGTAAAATAATATATGGCACTTGCATGTACAAAAGGCACTCTTCCCGATAATGATTTGCTTACGGCATTATCTTCTATATTTTCAAAATTAGTTTCGGGTAGTTTATATAAACATTCAATACAAATAGTTTCATTATTTGATATGGCATCACTACCACAACCCAAACAAAGCTGAGGAAAGAAGAGATGTGAAATACTATGGAATGTGGTTTTTAAAGTTGTAAGCATATAGATAACTATTCATATTTTAACTCAAAATATCCAATAATTTTATTGCTGCCATAATCTATAGGCAAATATTCTTTCTTCCATGTTTTTTGATAATCTTTCTTTTTAAATCTTTCATTAACTAATGATTTTTCAAAATCAGTAAAAGTTACAACATTTGTAGAAAATAATGCTTTCCAATATAATTCATAACATAATTGCCAACCTTCTAATTCAATAACATTATATTTTCTTGAAACCCAACATTCTTCATTAAACTTATCTCTGCCATCTATATAGTCTTCACGTATTTTGTCTATCGTTTTATACTCGTCACTAGGAATGGAGTACAGATATATTTTTCCTTTATAATTACATAATCCCTTTAATGGCCCATTGTAGGCATCTAAATAGCATAATATTTCTACATTTTCTAATTCTTGCATAAAAGAAATTTATTTCTTCCTAAAAATAACAATTTCAATATTAGAGCATTAATCTGAGTAAACCAAAATTCGTCATGGCGAAAAAATCTGTAGAGCCTTGTGTGCAGAGATTTTTGAAGCCATCTGCTCTAATAATATACGTTGCTTAATACAGTGAAGCAGTTGGCTTCGACTTCCTTAACACAAAGCCAACGCTCAAGTCTCGCCATGACGAGCTTTGGTTACATTAACTTTTTATGTTGCTACCTATTTCTTCCTAAAAAATATTCTAATAGGCACACCTTTAAAATCAAAATGTTGACGCAATTGATTTTCTAAATAATTTCTATACGGTTGTTTAATATCATCTGGATAATTACAGAAAAACGCAAAAGAGGGTACAGTAGTGTGCAACTGTGTACTATATTTTATACGAACTGGATGTCCTCGAACAACAGGTGCATGATAGGCCTCCACAGCTTTCAACATCACTTCATTTAGTTGAGAAGTAGGTACTCTACGTTGCCTATTTTCATATACTTGCAAGGCTATTTCAATGGTTTTAAAAATACGCAACTTATCGATTACCGATATAAATAGAATAGGTATATCGGTAAAAGGTGCTAATCGTTTTTTTAATGCGGCCTCATATTCTTTGGCAGTATTGGTTTCTTTTTGCATTAAATCCCACTTATTTACTAATACTACAATGCCTTTTCCTTTTTTAGTAGCTAAACTAAAAATACTCAAATCTTGTGCAGTTATACCTTGTACAGCATCAATCAGCAACAAACATACATCGGCCTCATCCATGGCTTTTATAGCACGTATAACTGAATAGAATTCTAAATCTTCATGCACTTTAGCTTTGCGGCGTATACCTGCGGTATCAATTAAAATAAATTCTTTTTGGTATAAGTTATAATGGGTATGAATGGTATCTCTTGTAGTACCAGCGATATTGCTTACAATAGTTCGCTCCTCTCCCACTAACGCATTCAATAGAGAAGACTTTCCCACATTGGGTTGTCCAATTATAGCAAATTTTGGAATCGTTTTTTCTTCCGTTATATCTTCTTCTTTAGGAATAGCTTCCGTTATAGCATCTAATAATTCACCTGTTCCACTACCCGTCATACTAGAAAGAAAAAATATTTTTTCAAAACCTAAACTATAAAATTCAGCAGCTTCTAATAAACGATTATTATTATCTACTTTATTAACCGTAAGGTATATGGGTTTAGTGCTTTTACGTAGTACATCCGCCATACGCTCATCTAAATCGGTAATGCCTGTTGCGGCATCTACCATAAATACTATAGCATGCGCTTCTTCTAAGGCTATATGCACTTGTTTGCGAATTTCTTTTTCAAATATATCTTGGCTATCGGGTACAAAACCGCCTGTATCAATAATGTTAAAAATTTTTCCATTCCAATCGGCTATACCATATTGACGATCTCGAGTAACGCCACTAATATCATCTACAATGGCTTTGCGCTGCTCAAGCATACGATTAAAAAAAGTGCTTTTGCCTACATTAGGTCTTCCTACAATGGCTATGGTATATCCGGACATAGTTCTGTTTAATTTTTACAGATTGCAAAAGTCAACAATAAATTTGATCTTTAATATTAATTTTTGAAGGTTGCTTGTACATTTCACATGAGCCCTTTACAAATTCTTATTAATGGGCGCGCATGATATAAGTCGTATTATTTTTTACATACATCAATTTCAGTAAGTGTTTCAAAATATTTTATAAGACATATTTCATCCTCCAATTAATATTTTTTTTTGATTATTCTGGGTGAAACATCAACATCTTCGTTGCATAATATGATAGTGTCTGATAATATATAATCTTCAAAAGGCCAAAAAAGGGCTTTTTTAGGCACCTTCACTTCAATCAAGTCGTGTTCCCCAAAAGCAAAACAGTCGCTTGTATTTTCAGTAATAGCAGTATATAACCTAAAGCTCCCTGTTTCAACTAGGGTATCCTCTATGTGTTCATCATTTTTAAACTTAATTCTTTTATAAGGTAATTGATATAATTTTTGGGACAAGAATTTTTTTCTGTTGGTACTCTCATCTTTTAATTCTTTTATATATGCTTTTTGTGATACTTCAAATAAATCATACCGAGAGGTAAAAAAATAGTAAAACTCTAGATCTTCCTGCAAACATACTCTGCTTAAAAACTCTTCAATTGTATAAGTGTTTGCATTTATATCAATAAAATAAATAACGCCATTCAATTTAATTTTTGCAAAGTTTCCATGAGTAGATAGAAAAGAATTTGGTGGTATATTCATCCAATGCATTACTTGGTCTAATGTAAGTTGAGTATTCATTTTTAATGCTTGTATTTAATATCCATACTCCTTCAAATATAAATCATTATCTCTCCAATGTGGGCGCACTTTTACAAATAATTCTAAAAATACTTTTCGGTCTAAAAATTTTTCTATTTCTACTCTTGCAGCGCTCCCAATTTTTTTAATCATAGATCCCCTTTCGCCTAAAATAATTCCTTTTTGAGATTCTCGTTGTACAATAATATCCGCTACAATTTTAGTAAGCGTTTTTTTTTCTGTAAACTCCTTCAATAGTATAGTTGTTTGATAAGGTATTTCCTTTTCTGTTAAATGATATACTTGTTCTCGAATAAGCTCGCTAACAAAAAAGCGAGTGGGCATATCTGTTAGTTCGTTAGATTCATAGAAAGGGGGATTTACTGGCAAAAATTCTACAATAGTATTTAATAACCCATCTATATGTGTATGTTTCAATGCCGATATAGGAAGCACTTTGGATGCATACGATTGCTGGCTAAAAAAATTTGTATGCTTTTTAATTTGCTCAAGTTTAACAGCATCTATTTTATTCAATACTACAATAGAAGGTACTTTCAAATGCAAATCCGAAAAAATAATATGGCTATCTTCCGAATTTTCTCGAACATCTACCAATAAAATAGCCACATCTACATCTTCTAAACTATTTTTTACGGCGTGCATCATTTTTTCATGTAGCTTATAAGTAGGATCAATAATACCTGGCGTATCAGAAAGTACAATTTGATATTGATCTGTAGTTATGAATCCTTTTATTCGATGCCTAGTCGTTTGTGATTTATGCGACGTAATTGCTAATTTTTCACCCAACAATGCATTGAGTAGAGTGCTTTTACCTGCATTAGGCTTACCAAAAATGCTTACAAATCCAGCTTTATACATATGTTTGCGAAAGTAAGTAATTTAGCCGCAAGGTATTCTCTTTAATTCATAACACTCAATGCATCATTTATCTCATGTGGAAAAAAAACATTCTCGAAACAATAGGCCACACGCCGTTGGTACAATTAAATAAAATAACGAAAGACCTTCCTTGCACCGTTTTGGCTAAGGTTGAATATTTTAACCCAGGTAATTCTATTAAAGATAGAATGGCACTTAAAATGCTTGAGGTAGCTGAACAAGAGGGGAAAATAAAACCCGGAGGCACTATTATAGAGTGTACAAGTGGTAATACGGGTATGGGGTTAGCCCTTGCTGCATGTGTAAAGGGATATAAATGTATTTTTACTACTACAGATAAACAATCTAAAGAAAAAGTAGATATTTTAAAAGCTGTTGGTGCAGAGGTTATTGTGTGCCCTACGGATGTAGAGCCTGATGACCCACGTTCATACTATTCGATAGCTAAACGATTAGCGAAAGAAATACCTAATTCGTTTCATATGAATCAGTATGATAACTTAGCCAATCGACAAGCACATTATGAAACTACAGGCCCTGAAATATGGGAGCAAACAGCAGGTAAAATTACCCATTTAGTAGTAGGGGCAGGTACTGGTGGAACCATTACTGGTACAGGAAAGTATTTGAAAGAAAAAAATCCGAATATAAAAGTATGGGCAATTGATACGTATGGATCTTTATTGAAAAAATATTTTGATACAGGTGAAATAGATATGAAAGAAGTACATGCTTATATAACAGAAGGTATTGGTGAAGATTTTGTGCCTCAGAATTATGATATGAGTATGATTGATTTATTTGAAAAAGTAACGGATAAGGATGGTGCTGTTATGGCCCGTCGTATTGCTAAAGAAGAAGGCATTTTTGTGGGATATAGTGCAGGGAGTGCTGTTCAAGGAGTGCTACAATTAAAAAATCAATTGAAAAAAGACGATGTAGTAGTTGTTATTTTTCATGATCATGGTAGTCGTTATGTGGGAAAAATTTATAATGATGATTGGATGAAAGAAAAAAGGTTTTTGTGAATTTAGCGTGTTCTTTTACAAACGAGAACCCATATAGGGTATTAAAAAGTTTGCGTTGTATGTTAAATCATCAAAACATTCATAAACCTCTATAAAAAACTGAAGCAAAAGACGATAAAGTTTGGCCGGTCTTTTGCTTACTCGAAAGTGTTTGATCAACGTACCTTAATTTACCTATTTAGGAGGCTCAGGAGCATTTTTCCAATTAATGGTTTTAAAAGAAGTGTTACAATCAGTAGATCCACTCTCTCCAGGGTAAGTACTCATCGAAAGTAACTTTCCATCATAAAACCATAATATAAAATGTTTCACATAAGAATCGAAACCATTCGTAACTGCACAATATTGCCAAACTTCATATTTGCCATTAAATTGTTTATCGCCTGGAGACCCCAAAATTTTTATAACCTCATCTGTAGATTGGCCTGGATTAACAAGCGTTTGATTAGCAAGTACAGTTGGGGTGGAACAAGCCATTGCCTGGGTTATCATTAACAATAATAACAATGCTCTCATATAATTAAAATTTCTACAAATGAATAATTCTTTTAGTATCAAAATAAGTCAGGAAAAGCCTTTTTAAGGTAGTATTTAAAACTTTGTGTAAATAGGATAGTAACTGTATTAGTGTAAAAATTAATTTTAAACCTCAAATACAGTTTTATGGACAAACAACAAACACAACTTTCTCCAGACTTCTTCAAGCAATTTAAAAGCAAAGAAGAATTTCATTCATTTTTTAATACCTTATTCAAACAAGGCGTAGAAGAAATGCTCAAAGCCGAGTTAGATGCGCACCTTGGCTATGAAAAATACAGCAAAGAAGGCCATCATAGTGGAAACAGCCGCAATGGTTCTCTCGCTGTCCCAGATGTTCCGTTAGGGCATCTGGGACAATGGTAATAAAGGTTT
>CAYVXB010000036.1:0-3724 GCA_964454275.1 uncultured Chitinophagaceae bacterium
TTGTATTTGCTTATCAATTAAAATCGATTATTTAAAACAGGAAACTTGAGTTAATAAGGCTAAAAAATTAATTTTCATACTTTTTGTTTTAGTTAATAAATAAGGTTGTTTAGGGTTAGGCCAAAAGCTATTTTTGCTGTGCGAAGGTAATATAAATTAATGATATCATAAAGCCATTTTTTGCAACAATGTTGCATTTTTTTTAATCCATTAAATGACCATTAACCAAGTTTTTCCCTTCTTGCAAAAGGGCTACATCATTAGCCACCATTTCTTTAACCAAAGAAGCCAGTGTATATGTAGGCTTCCAACCTAATTGTGTTCTAGCTTTGGAGGCATCACCTATTAATAAATCTACTTCTGTGGGACGAAAGTAATTTGAATCTATAGCAACAATTTCTTTCCCAATAGATAAATCATAGGCTTTATTTTTACAAGCTGATACATATCCTTTTTCTTTTATTCCTTTTCCTTTAAATTCAATTTCAATACCCAATTCTCCAAAGGCCATTCGTATAAAATCTCTAACAGTAGTAGTAATGCCTGTAGCAATTACATAATCTTCTGGTTTTGATTGTTGTAATATTAACCACATCGCTTGCACATAATCTTTAGCATGTCCCCAATCTCGCTGTGCATGTAGGTTTCCAACGAATAGTTTTTCTTGTTTTCTTAATGCAATGGCCGCAACAGCACGGGTAATTTTCCGAGTAACAAATGTTTCACCACGTAACGGACTTTCATGATTAAATAAAATTCCATTGCAAGCAAACATGTTATACGCCTCTCTATAATTTACGGTTATCCAATACGCATATAATTTAGCTACACCATAAGGACTACGAGGATAAAATGGTGTTTTTTCTGTTTGTGGCACTTCTTGTACTAGGCCATATAATTCTGAGGTGGAGGCTTGATAAATTTTAGTTTTTTGCACCATACCTAATAATCGCACCGCTTCTAAAATGCGCAGAGTGCCCAATCCATCAGCATTTGCGGTATACTCGGGTGTATCAAAACTTACTTTAACATGGCTCATGGCTGCTAAATTGTAAATTTCATCAGGTTGTGTTTCTTGTATAATGCGAATCAGGTTTGTTGAATCGGTTAGATCGCCATAATGTAATTTTAAATGCACATTTTTTTCGTGTGGATCTTGATATAAATGATCGATACGATCCGTATTAATCAATGACGATCTACGTTTGATGCCATGCACCATATAACCCTTGCTTAGTAATAGTTCTGCTAAGTAAGCACCGTCTTGCCCTGTAATACCTGTAACTAACGCTGTTTTCATTGTGTTTGTAATTGGTAAATAGTAACTAAAACTAGCGCAGGTCTCTGACCTGTGCTAAATTATTGCTTATCCCATATCTTTAAAAACTTTACTTCAACATTTCAATATTCAACAACCCTTTCTGATTATTTGTGTAGTAATCTACCGCGCTACTATACAGCCATTGCTGCGGTTCTGTTACAAATCCTGCTCGTACTGGATTTTCGTGTAAATAATTCAATCGTTGAGTATGTATGTTAGTATTATTCAGTAATATAGGATGATTTTCATGTTGCCAAAATTGGTATCGATAATTGTTTTTATTTTTGGTTCCATATTGTTCAAACAAAGCCAAAAGCCATTGTTTTCTACTTTCTTGCTGATTATTAATAATAGCATTAATTAATTTTAATGCTGTAAAACTTTTAATATTTTTTAGCACTATACCTGGATTACCTTTTTCAAAGGAGCAAATCATATGAAAATGATTAGGCATTAATACCCATGCATGAATTTTTAATCCCTGATGTTGCTGACAAAATCGTAAACTATCTAATAATATATCTCTGTATATATTTCTGGTAAATACGTCTACCCAACCTACTACAGTGGAAGTTATAAAATATATACCTTCTATGTCTAAAAATTTATACTTAGTACTCATTGCTATGTTTTGCATTAAGTAGCGAACTAGCACAGGTCGGAGACCTGCGCTAGTTATGTACGATCTGTATTAATCAATGACGATCTACGTTTGATGCCATGCACCATATAACCCTTGCTTAGTAATAGTTCTGCTAAGTAAGCACCGTCTTGCCCTGTAATACCTGTAACTAACGCTGTTTTCATTGTGTTTGTAATTGGTAAATAGTAACTAAAACTAGCGCAGGTCTCTGACCTGTGCTAAATTATTGCTTATCCCATATCTTTAAAAACTTTACTTCAACATTTCAATATTCAACAACCCTTTCTGATTATTTGTGTAGTAATCTACCGCGCTACTATACAGCCATTGCTGCGGTTCTGTTACAAATCCTGCTCGTACTGGATTTTCGTGTAAATAATTCAATCGTTGAGTATGTATGTTAGTATTATTCAGTAATATAGGATGATTTTCATGTTGCCAAAATTGGTATCGATAATTGTTTTTATTTTTGGTTCCATATTGTTCAAACAAAGCCAAAAGCCATTGTTTTCTACTTTCTTGCTGATTATTAATAATAGCATTAATTAATTTTAATGCTGTAAAACTTTTAATATTTTTTAGCACTATACCTGGATTACCTTTTTCAAAGGAGCAAATCATATGAAAATGATTAGGCATTAATACCCATGCATGAATTTTTAATCCCTGATGTTGCTGACAAAATCGTAAACTATCTAATAATATATCTCTGTATATATTTCTGGTAAATACGTCTACCCAACCTACTACAGTGGAAGTTATAAAATATATACCTTCTATGTCTAAAAATTTATACTTAGTACTCATTGCTATGTTTTGCATTAAGTAGCGAACTAGCACAGGTCGGAGACCTGCGCTAGTTATGTACGATCCGTATTAATCAATGACGACCTACGTTTGATGCCATGCACCATGTACCCCTTGCTTAGCAATAATTCTGCTAAGTAAGCGCCGTCTTGCCCTGTAATTTCTGTAACTAAAGCTGTTTTCATTTATTTTTTTTAATATTTATTTTTTTTAATATTTATTTTTTTGCAACCATGTTGCAAATTATTTATTTTTTAAATATACTCGTTTGATTTTTTTCTTTGGATCTTGCCAAGTATTGAATACGGCGTATATTATGATGGTATATTTGTCTACTTCGAAGAGTATGATATAAGGAAATTTTTTAAGTGCTATTTGTCGAAAGTTATGATGTATTCTTTTGCAAGCAAAAGGATTATTTTGGATGGATAGCAAAGTTCGCTGAACAGCCTGTATAAAGTTTATGTTTAGTTTTTCCTGTTTACTTCTATACCAATGTGTAGCATTTACTATATCTTGCTTTGCCTCCTCTTTAATATAAATGCTATACATGATGCAGTTACTTTTTTAACGCTGCTTTTTTTACTTCATTCCAAGTATATGACTTGCTTTCTCCCTTTATATGCCGTTGTTTTCTTTTGTCTAATTCTTTTTTTTGCTCAATGGTTAATGTATAATTAGACTCATGCATTTTAGTGTTTATAATGGTAAAGACAGCTTCTAAAAAGCTTTTGTCATTAATATTCGCAACAATAGCAGTAATATTCTTTTTTAATGCGGCTGATGTCATATAGTATGAATGTATACTAAAGATAATAATAAATGTAAGATAATTATGCCTTATATAAATGAAAAAAATTACACACAGGAAATGTTATACGCAAATCCTTGTTGGAGATTTGCAGGAGGATTTTTTATATGTCCAAAAGAAAGAGTAGAAGAATTTTATAATT
>CAYVXB010000036.1:3734-4417 GCA_964454275.1 uncultured Chitinophagaceae bacterium
TAATCGTTTTTTTTCTAAAAAATCTTTATATGCTAAACGAATACCATCGGTTAAATTTGTTTTAGCTTTCCAGCCTAATGCATGTATTTTAGATACATCCATCAACTTACGAGGTGTACCATCGGGTTTTGTAGTATCAAATATTAATTCTCCTTCGAAGCCAACAATGGATTGTATTGTTTTAGCCAAATCGATAATAGCGATATCTTCGCCAACACCAATATTAATAAGGCTTTTGTCGTTATAGTGTTGCATTAAGAATATACAAGCATCTGCCAAATCATCTGCATATAAAAATTCTCGTTTAGGTTTTCCTGTTCCCCAAATAGTAACCGTTTTATCGCTGCGCATTTTAGCTTCATGAAATTTACGAATGAGTGCTGGCAATACATGCGAATTTTCTAAATCATAATTATCATTAATGCCATATAAATTGGTTGGCATTACGCTTATAAAATTACATCCATATTGTTCTCTGTATGTTTCGCATAGTTTAATGCCTGTTATTTTAGCAATGGCATAGGGGTCGTTGGTTTGTTCTAATGGTCCTGTTAATAAATATTCTTCTTTAAGTGGCTGTGGTGCTAGTTTTGGATAAATACACGAACTGCCTAAAAATAATAGTTTTTTTATTTTATGTTGATGTGCTGCATGAATAATATTGGTTGCAATCATTATATTAT
>CAYVXB010000036.1:4427-15214 GCA_964454275.1 uncultured Chitinophagaceae bacterium
ATGTACGATGTTGGATACGATCATCAGGTTATCGTACAAAAAATCTGCACGATATGTGTTGTTGGCATGTATGCCTCCTACTTTAGCAGCTGACAAAAAAATATATTCTGGTTTTTCTTGTTGAAAGAATTGATTAACAGCTTGCTGATCTCGAAGATCTAATTCATTAGAGGTTTTTGTGATAATATTTTGATATCCATTTTTAATAAGATATCGATGTATCGAACTTCCTACAAGGCCTCTATGACCTGCTATATAAATTTTATTTTTCTTTTCCATTTATGTAAAAGTACAATATATCGTACGCTCTTTAAAGCACTTGTATATCTTAATGAAGATACTTCAACTGCTCTTTTTCAATAGCATCTAACAAATACTGAGGTAAATACGTTCTCCACGCTGGTATATCCATCATAAAAATATATTGATTTAAATGCGTTTTAATAAAATCGTGTTGGGTGGCATTAGGCATATTTAAATAAGTTACCCAACCATTTTCATCAGATGTTTCTTCATGCCATTCTTCATAATAATCTCTATCTCCACTATGAAAATTAAGTACATTTTCTACTATACAAGCATATTTTGTAATTCCCTGCAACTTAAGTTTATCAATTACTTCGCGTTTTAAAATCATAATATCATTTTCAATAGCGTCATTCCATTCACCTATCATTTCTAGAATACAAAAATGTTGATCATAATCAACATAAATTATTTTAAGATACAAATTTCTACAACCAAAGGCATCCCATTGCGGATGTATTAGATAATTATATACGGTTTGCGAAAATTCAAATTCACTGTATTCTCTTCCATAAAAAGGGGAGCGTTCATCCTCTTCCGCTATATAAAGGTGTCTCCAATTGTAGAAGGGTTCTATTTTATGCATAAATAATTATAAGTATATAGTTATTTTTATGAAAATAATAAATATCTATCTATTGTAATTTCTTATTTTGCAAGTATTATATTCGTATAGATACTTTGTATGAAAAACTCAATATTTAATTAAGATGAATAATTCATTCCAGTCAAAGCATAAAAAAAATGCATTTAAGCATTTCAAGTTATTCATATTATCTATTATATGTATACTTATTTTTTTAAATACAGGTATTTATAAATTATGGTTTAAAGAAAGAATTATAGGTTATTGGGATGAGTTTTTAGAACAAAAAAATGAATTAGGTATACAAGCTAGGTTAGTATATAGGTTTGGTAATAATTATACTATTTCAAAGGCTATTGCTTCTTTTTTTGAGCAGAAAAAAATACATGATCCGCTTATTTTGTTACCTCCTACTGAGTATTTTGAAACTAATCATATTCCTTACCATGTACCTGAACCAGCGGTTTTTTATTATTATACAGGCACTAAAACTATATGGGTAGATAGTAAAGAAGCTGTAAAGGCTAAATGGTACGTTAGAGCTAATGATGGGCTTTTATTTATAGATAGTATAACTTCAACAAAGCAGTTTGATACCATTATTACCAATTTTAAAAAATATACTATTTCTTTATGATTAGTTATATAGCTACTGCCTTGTTACTTGCTGCCTTTCATTTTTTAACAGGTTGGGGATTACTGTTATTGCTAAATATAAAATTAAAACCATGGCCAATGGTTGCTTTATCAACATTATTAGGCATAGCTGTTTTTTCTCTTATACCTTTTATATTACAACTTTTATATATACCGCTTAACAGTATTACTGTTTTTAGTGCTTTAGCTATTACTTGTTTAGCTTTTAATGTACAATTTAAACGCAGTTTCGCAAATTTGGAAACGCTGTTTAGTACATTAAAATATAAATTTAAGCTATATGAAATTGGTTTTATTGTGCTTATTGCATTTATTGTTTTTGTAAGTGTATGGCGTTGTTTTTACCTTCCTCCTACACCTCGAGACTTAACTTCTGGATCTGAAGTAATTGCAGAATATGCTGTAAAAGAAGGCTCTATGATTAATTCTGTATTTTCTGTAAATTTAGAAACTACGAATAATCAGTTTAAACCCCCCTTTATTATTTCTTTGCAGATTATTTATAAGTTAGCTGGGTTTCCCTTTGGGCAAGTCTGGTTGAGTATGGTTTTTATTAGTTTTATTATTTTTCTATATAACATACTAAATGAGCAATTGCATAAAATTATAACGGGGTTATTATTATTGCTATTTTTAGCAATACCTGAAATGTATGGATATACCTTTATGGTATTATTTGATTATAGTAATGCTGTATTTTTCTTTTTATCAATCTTTTTTTTAATTGCTTGTACTAAAGAAAAAATAGTTAATTATTTAATATTATCTGCTATTTTAATGGCTATAGCTACATATATACGTTCAGAAACGTTGATTCTAGCTTTTCTTACTGCTCCTTTGTTATATATAAATCAGTTAAAAAATAAATTACCAATTAAAAAAATATCAGTAGCTATTGGATTGTTTGTAGGGTTACCTATTTTAATATATATATTATCCATCTATATTTACATTAACCATTACTTACCAGTCAACTATGACGTAGGTGGACAAGTCAATAGCCATTTATTCAATCTTTCGCCATTATTGCAGCGCTTCCTTGATATGAATCAATCACTTATATTTAGTAAAAAAGGAATAACATTATATGGATATTTTATATTTATATTTTTAGCAATGTTTGTGCTTGAATTAGCTATTAAACGCGGTTTTAATAAAGTAGCAATAAATTGGTTATATGCTATTTTAGTTATTTACTTAGGACTTCCAATTCTTGGTTATTTACTTCCTTTATTAGATTTAGATAATTCAACCAAAAGAGGGCTTTTCAAAATATTTCCTTTAATGTTACTATATCTAGGAAATAACCAAATACTTATCAGCCTTTCGCATAAAATTACAAAGTGGGAAAAATCTAATTAGGAATATAATCTGTTATAAAAATGCTTAAAGAGAAAAAAATTATTGTGGTATTGCCTGCGTATAATAGTGCAGCAACTTTAGAAAAAACATATCAAGAAATTCCTTTTGATATAGTAGATGAAGTTATATTGGTAGATGACGCCAGTCGCGATAATACTATTGAAGAGGCAAGGCGATTAGGTATTAAACATATTGTGAGTCATACAAAAAATAAAGGATATGGAGGGAATCAAAAATCTTGTTACGATAAAGCGTTAGAATTGAATGGAGATATTGTGGTGATGCTGCATCCTGATTATCAGTATACTCCCAAACTGGTTACAGCCATATGCAGTGTTATAGCAAATGATGTATATAAAGTTGTACTGGCGTCAAGAATTTTAGGAAAGGGTGTTTTAAAGGGAGGGATGCCTGTTTATAAATACATTGCTAATCGGTTATTAACGTTTACACAAAATGTATTGATGAATCAAAAGCTATCAGAATATCATACAGGTTATCGGGCTTTTTCGAGTGAGGTGTTACAGAAAGTCAATTATCATGCTAATTCTGATGATTTCATATTTGATAATCAAATGATTGCTCAAATTTTTGACGCAGGGTATGAAATTGCAGAAATTACCTGTCCCACTAAATATTTTAAAGAAGCTTCTTCTATTAATTTTAAACGTAGTGTTCGATATGGTTTTGGAGTACTAGGTGTTGCGTTTGGATATTTTTTTAAAAAAGTAGGGTTATACCGATCTGCCATCTATCAACATAAAAAATAATGTTGTTACTGCATTTTTGGCAAACGTTTATAGAATACAAAACCATTTTTTTCGTATAGTTTTTGCATTCCATGTATGGAATCTACTATAGCAGCATATTGAATTTGAGTGGATATATATACTGGCTTATCAATGTCTCCATACAACAACCAGTGTTCATCGGTACTTTGTTTGTTTGTAAATGGTTTTTTCTGTGTATAGAAAAAATGTGCATAGCTTTTGTATTCGTAAGTGGTTACATAACAATCCTCTCTTTGTTTTGTTTTAAAAAATTCAATATTGGCTCCTTGAGACATTGCCTCAATTTTTGGGGCGATAAGTACAGTAGTTAAAAAACAGCATGTCGTAACAGATATAAAAAGTATGGGAACTCTATTTTGTTTTTTGGATATTAAATAGTTTAAGACGCCTATCAATAATAATATTCCTCCTAAACCATCTATCCATACCCAAGCATTAGATGCTTGTATATAGGCTTTTGCAAATGGATGTGTTACTAGGTGTATCCACATGTTTTTATATATCATTATAAATGGTATGGCTGCAAAAACAATAGCCAATAGTATTCCAAGGACACTCAATATTATATTTAAAATAATTGGAAATTTAATTTTTCCCTGTTGCCAGTAGTATAGAGTAATGGCTGTTAAATATGTAATGGGAAAGTAACAGAGCGATGAATAGTGTACAATTTTTGTTTTTACAATAGAGAAGAGCAACAAGACTACCCAAAATAAAATACTCATCCACTTTGTAAATGGAATTTTATTAGGTGAAGAAAATATACTTTTTATCATAAAGATAGAGGCCGGAAAACATCCTACTAATAAAACAATCCAGTGGTAAAAAAAAGGTTCTCCATGATCTGCATCGCCGGTGGTAAGTAATGTAATTTGATATTGAATGAATGAGATTAAAAAGCCTGGACCATTATTGATTAAATCAATACCAAACCAAGCAAAACATACTATAAATGTGGTAAATAAAATAATCAGCAACTCTTTCCAATTAATAAAGAATTTAAATCGATGAAGCGCCACATAAGTACTATAACATAGTACACAAATTAATATAGCGACAGGGCCTTTCGTTAATACCGCTAATCCAATAAACAAGCCAGTTAAAAAAGCATACAATAATCGGTTAATATTTGATTGAGAAGTGAGAAAATGAAAATAGTAAATACCTAAAAAAATAAATAAATTGAACCAAGGGTCTATGATTCCAGATTTAAAGTAAAAAAAAGACAGAAAAGTTCCTATGTAGACCAATGCCCAAATTCTTCCAAAAGCTTTATTGTGTAAGCGTTTCCCAATACGAAATAAACAAACTAGAGTAATGATACCACATATAGCATTTGGAAAACGAGCAGCAAATTCATTTACGCCAAATGTTTTCATACTCAACACCTGCATCCAAAAAAATAAAGGGGGCTTTTGTCCAAACTGCTGATAATCAATTTGAACAGAAAAATAATTGTGGCTTTCAATCATTTCTCGGGCACTTTCAGCAAAGTTGATTTCGTCCCAATCAAATAAATGAACGTATCCCAGAAATGGAATAAATAACAAGGCTGCTAAAAGGGCTATAGTATATTCGTTTCTGAAAGCTAATTTCATAGAGGTTAAAAAAATTAAAAAAGGAGAAATAGGGTGTTAATTCGTATGGCTATTTTTATATACATGCCTTTCCGCATGGTAGGATGATCTAACTAATGGACCACTTTCTACATAATCAAACCCCAAGCTATAGCCTATTTCACGCAATTCTGTAAATTCATCTGGGTGTACAAAACGCTGAACAGGTAAATGCCTTTGAGTGGGTTGCAAATATTGTCCTAATGTTAAAACATCTAATTGTATAGCAGCTAATTGTTCCATTGTTTGTATAACCTCTTCTTTTGTTTCTCCTAATCCTAGCATAATGCCTGTTTTAGTGCGCATGCCACCTTGTTTTAATTTTTGCAATACATCCAAACTGCGATGATATTTGGCTTGTATACGTACTTGTTTTGTTAATCTTTCTACTGTTTCCATATTGTGTGAAACTACTTCTGGGGATGCATCTATAATACGTTGTACGTTATCCCAATCGCCTTTAAAATCAGGGATTAACGTTTCTAGTGTTGTATTAGGATTTAAAGATCGAATAGCTTGTATGGTATTGAACCAAATAGTAGATCCGCCATCTTTTAATTCATCTCTATCTACAGAAGTAAGCACTGCATGTTTTATTTTCATTAAATAGATAGCCTCTGCCACTCGTTGGGGTTCATCCCAGTCCACAGGTTTTGGTCGACCAGTGGCTACTGCACAAAATCCACAACTACGAGTACAAATATTGCCTAGTATCATAAAAGTAGCCGTTCCTGCCCCCCAACATTCGCCCATATTAGGGCAGTTGCCGCTTTCACAAATGGTATGCAACTTATGAGTGTCAACTAAATTGCGTACGTGTTTATACTTTTCACCAATGGGTAATTTAACACGAAGCCAATTGGGCTTTTTTATTTTTGAGGGTTGATCTATAACGGGTAGTTCTTGCATACATGTAAATATTGTTTAGCAATTTATTATCCATTACCTTCTATGCCCTAACATGACTGCTACATAGGCATTAAATAAAAATTGTTGAGCTTTAGCACCTAACATAATGGGCATCCCATATTTATAAATCTCCCAATTTATACCAGCTTCTAAGGCAGAGACCGTTTCATTGTATCGTCCATAATCAAAGCGTAAAGCCACTTTACCATATACGCCGGGTCGAAATTGGAGTTTGTCCCAGCCCTTCAAAAAACCACCTGAGCCTACTGTTAAATAAGGATATAAAAAGCGAACATCCGGATTTTTGGGATCATATGTAATAAATTCCGTTTTAGTAACCGCAGCATCAACGACTTCTAGTACATAGGGTTTCAGTAATCCTGCAGACAAACCACCTCCATATAATAAAGAAACGGCAACCCCATTTTTATTTCCTTTATTTCCAATGAAGTATTGTTGTCCAAAACCTAACTTAGCATAGAAAAAATTATTAATCTTTCCATATATAAAAGTATTTCGCCCTATAGCAGGGTCAGAGTTTAGTACTTTTTCTTCTTTGTTGCTTTTGTGTTCACCAAGCTCTAACCTATACCAGTAGCTTACTTTAGGCGTTTTAAAATACATTAATTCTCCAAAAGCGCCATATCCATCACTATTCAATTGCCCTCCGGCAACCCATTGTTTATTAAAAATAATAGAGCCTTCCTCTTCTTTCTTAATTAATTGGTTGATGCGTTCTTGCCTTAATTGCTTATTTGTTTTTTGTTTACTTTGTGTAAACGCTGCTTGTCCAAATAGTATGAACGAACTTATTAAAAATATTTTTTTCACTATTGAAAATTTGATTTAAACAGAACGTAAATTTAAGCAAAATTATACGGAATGACAGCTAATATTATATACAACGGAAATCTGCGTACTACTGCTCAGCATGTTGCTTCTCAATCTATCATAGAAACAGATGCTCCCATAGACAATCAGGGCAAGGGCGAACGCTTTTCGCCTACTGATTTAGTAGCCACAGCACTAGGCAGTTGTATGCTGACGGTTATGGGTATTAAAGCACGAGATATTCATGTTAATATGGATAATACAACAGTGCAAATAGCAAAAATAATGGGGAATGATCCTCGACGTATTGTAGGTATTACGGTACATATTATTTTCCCTAAACATATTATCATTGATGAAAAACAAAAAACAATATTAGAGCGAACAGCGCTCCATTGCCCTGTAATTAAAAGTTTACATCCAGATATTGATTGTACAGTAAAATTTGAATGGAAATAAATACATGTGTTGCAAGCGTTTTGAATATGAAGCGCATCGCCTCTGCTTTGTACGTTTTTATCCGGGTTCTTTTTTTAAAATAGCATGACCTACGGCACATTGTAAACAGTGTTTTTTTTCACAATAGTCATTGTACAGGGTTATTAAAGCTTGGCTGTCTGCTGCGTGTTGGATATTTACGCCTGCTCTCTCCCAATTGGCTATAATGACATTTTTTTCTATAGATATTTTTTGTAACCAATGCATTGCTTTTTCAATAAGATGATCATTTTTCTGTATGTGGCCATATGCAAATAGCATTGGGGCAATTACATTAATGACCAACCTGTCTATCATATTCTTTCCTATTTTTTTAGGTTGATGTGTAGTTGGCGTATCAAGCTGGTAGTGGTTGTTCCAATAATCGCTGGCTGTTATTTGCAAAATTGATGTAACCTTTTTAAGGTCATCTGCTTCAATAATGATAGAAAATAGATGTGAAGCTTTATGTAGTAGCATTGACAGTTGCGCTAAGCGGATAGTCGGAAAGTTTAAAGGTCTCATTCTTAAAAAGTGTAATAATATTTTTGGCATTTGCAAATTGTACTTTTGCTTCAAATAGTTATATTCTTTCTTAAGCATTACAGGATAATCTTCTTTAAAATTTTTATCTAATAAACCTGCTTGTCCAAATAAAATGGATTCTAATTGATTCGGTTGATTTTTATGTTTATTAATAATAGATAATGTAATACTACGAGCAATTTGCTCAAATGAACTTGCATTAACGGTTTGCCCGAAATGGCGTGCAATAAGCCACCATAAACAAGTTTCCCAATCACGTTTTGTTTCATACAGTATTTGTTCTATTGCTTTTGTTTTACTCTGCAATCGCTCAATAAGTAAACGATCTTTCCAACCTTGCCAAATTAATGTTGATACTTGTTCAACGGCATACGCACATGGTAGGCGATTAGGTTGTTCCATTAAATAGTTAAATCTATCTAATAGTAAACTGGGGATATTATTGTGCAATTCCAATGTTGGTAGTGGTTGATTATTATGCTGAATAACAACATCCGCATAACCTACTATATGCAATATGATATTTGCATAATGGGGATTATTGTTATGTTGATGTTTATACCAATTAGAGGCGTACATATCAACCTCTATATTACCTACCCAAAGAGTATCATTTATTTTAATACGAGCATGTAGAAAATCGGGACCTTGATTGGTGTTTCGCTGCCCCGGAGATATTATTTTAATACTTTCACCAGTGGTAAGATATAGTTCTTGTTGATTGAAATATCGATGTTGCCATACAAATTGCATCAGCTCTTCATTGAATATGGGCATATTGTTTTTGGATTATGATTGGATTGTAAAAGTACGTACAGATTTATTTTATTAAATTTATATATATTTGCCCCGTAAATTTAAAATTTAAATCATGAAAAAAATTACGTTGTTACTTACCGCTGCTCTTTTTACTACTGCAGCTTTTTCTCAAATGGACTTTAATTATGGTATCAAAGCAGGGGCTAATTTTTCTACACTTACGAATAAAGCAACCAATGGCAGTATATCTTCAGGCACTTCTTATAAAGTAGGATTACGTGCTGGTGCTTTTGCAGAATTAGGAGTCGCTAGTGGTATGGCTTTAGAGGCAAATGTACTATACAATCAAATGGGAGGCGCAGTAAATTTTGACATATCAGGGACTGTTGAAAAAGTAAATTTTAACCTTGACTACATTACCATACCTGTTAACTTTAAATATTCTATACCTAATGTTGTTGGTTTTAGTGCTTTTATAGGACCACAAATGAGTATTTTAATGAATGCAAAACCTGGTAAAGATATTGGACTTACCAGCAGCGAATTTAAAAACTCATTTCAATCTTTTGATTTTGCTGCTAACCTTGGCGTAGAATATCAATTACCTATGGGGATTAGATTTTCAGCACTTTACCAATATAGCTTTTTAAATTCGCTTAAGCAAAAAGAGGATAATGGAACACCTAATGTAGTATTTGCTATTAGTGTTAACAGTGGGGCCATCTTTACTTTAGGTTATGCTTTCGGTGGTAAGAAAAAATAATATCTTCTATATTTCTATAGTATTTAAAAAAGGAACTGCATTGGCGGTTCCTTTTTTAGTTGTAGGGATAGTAGTTTTTATAGTAATTTAGCGTTTCAAATTAAAACCTCGGGGTGCTTTTCGTTAAAAGCGAATAGGCTGAGATGATACCCGAAAACCTGAACAGGATAATACCTGCGTAGGAAAGGTCATTTGGAAAACTCCTTCTGTACTTTTCTTATTTATATGGGTATTATTTATTGAATAATAACTATAAAATAAGATGCGGTATTTATTTTTTATTGGATTGTATTGCGCTGCACATGGTGTTGTTTATGCACAACAAAAAGATACAAGCACAATAACATCTTTCTTTTTACAACCCGTTGAAATAAAAACAATACGAGTAGGCGATAGAACACCTTTCACTAAAACCAATTTGAATAAACAAATCATTGCCACTCAAAATATTGGACAAGATCTTCCTTTTTTATTAAACCAAACTCCTTCTGTGGTAATCAATTCTGATGCAGGTACAGGAATTGGATATACCGGTATACGTATAAGAGGTACCGATGCTACACGTATCAATATCACTATTAATGGGATACCGTATAATGATGCAGAATCACAAGGAGTATTTTTTGTCAATTTGCCAGACATGGCTTCGTCGCTTAATAGTATTCAAATACAACGGGGAGTTGGCACATCCTCGAATGGAATAAGTGCATTTGGAGCTACTATTAATTTAAGTACCAATGAATTTAATTATAAACCATATATAACATTTAATAATACATATGGTTCATTTAATACATTGAAAAATACACTTAAAGCAGGTACAGGATTATTACATAACCACTTTATGGTGGATATGCGGTTGTCTGCTATCAGTAGTAATGGATTTATAGATAGAGCTACAAGCCATTTGCAATCATTTTATCTTTCAGGCGTATATGTAGATAAAAAATCATCTATACGATTAAATGTTTTTTCGGGTAAAGAAAAAACGTATCAAGCTTGGAATGGTGTGCCCGAAGCAAAATTGAAAGGAGATATACAAGGTATGAAAGATATTGTTGCTCAAAATAACTATGATGTAGAAGATTCTTTGAATTTGTTTCAATCTAATAATAGAACATACAACTACTTTTTGTACGAGAATCAAACAGATAACTATCAGCAAGATCATTATCAACTTTTTT
>CAYVXB010000036.1:15224-18020 GCA_964454275.1 uncultured Chitinophagaceae bacterium
ATAATAACCAATGGTCATTTAATATAACAGGTTTTCTTACTCGTGGTAGAGGATATTATGAAGAGTATAAAAAAAATGAAGAGCTTAAAAATTACCCATTTCCTAAAACAGTTATAGATACGGTATTATTTAAGCGTTCAAATCTTATTAGACAATTGTGGTTGGATAATTATTTTTATGGGAACACGTATGCTCTACAATATAAATCTGCTACAGATGAAATAGCCTTGGGAAGCAGTTGGAGTAAGTATGATGGTAATCATTATGGACAAATAATTTGGGCGGATGTTCCTATACCACATCAATATAAATGGTATAATAAGAACGCAGATAAAATAGATTATAATGTATATGCCAAGTACAACAGATCTCTCCATCAAAATTGGAATGCATTTGTAGATATGCAATATAAATGGACAGATTATGTTATTGATGGGTTTCGAAAAAATCCGGATATCTATATTCACACAAAATATTCTTTTTTCAATCCTAAAATAGGTATTTTTTATGCTGATAAAAACGGATGGAGCGGATATGCTTCATTCAGTAAAGCCAGCAAAGAGCCTAATAGAGATGATTTTGAGACAGGTCTCATACAACGCCCCAAGCCTGAACATTTATATGATTATGAACTGAGTGTTGAAAAAAAATGTACAAAAGCTAGTTTTAGTACGGTGTTATATTATATGTATTATAGAGATCAACTGGTGTTGAATGGAAAATTAAATGACGTAGGAGAAAATACTCGTATGAATGTTCCTCAAAGTTATAGACTAGGATTGGAGTTTCAAGCAACCACAAAACCTATAGATTGGTTTGAAGCAACAGCTCATGTAACATGGAGCAAGAATAAGATAAAAAACTTTACGGCATTTGTAGACGATTATGATTCAGGAACACAAAAAACTACTTATTATAAAAACACCAATATATCTTTTTCGCCTAATGTTATAGCAGGCTTTACTATATGTTTTATACCTGTAAAATATTTTAAAATTGATTTGATGAATAAATATGTAAGCCGACAATTTTTAGATAACACAAGCAATAAAGCCAAAAGCCTTAACGCCTATGACGTACAAGATGTTCGATTGAATTATACCATAGCTACAAAATATTGTAAAGCATTATCCATTGTGGCACAGATCAATAATATTTTTAATACGCAATATGAATCCAATGGTTGGACGTACTCTTTTATGAGCGGTGGAAAAGAAATGATCAATAACAATTACTTTCCTATGGCAGGAACAAATATTATGGTCGCATTGCACATAGATTGGTAAGTGGCTTTTTTTATGGAAACTATGGAAACTTTTATAGTTTCTAAAGTTTCTTACTCTATATCCTCGCATGCAGTCTTACAGAAAATATATTAACCGGGCCTTGTCTATCAGCATTGTAACCAGGGTTAACTAAAAATTGATATGTGCCTGTTAGGTAGATATGGTTTTCAACTAATGCTGTTGAATAGTACAATTCTGTTAGATGCTCCCAAGAATAATTTAGATTTCCATCTCCAAGCATAAACCCTTTGCCTCCAGCTTTTAAATAATCCCTATGGGCCTTCGAAATACCAGAAGCAACATATGCTAAACCTATATTATCGTTTTTTCTTTTCCATCGGTTTCCCATCAATGAAAATCCGGCACTTATGCTATGATCTATTTCAGTAAACATCCAAGTTTCATTATTCCCATTATTCCAACTGGTTCTAAAAAAACAATCTAAATCATTTGTAATATTTTGTTCGGCATTGATAGCAAAGCCAATTTTTGTATTACCATATTTTCTAGTGTCTTCAATAGTTGGGTTTGCCGGGCTTAATACTATACTTTGTTTATAATTCTAAAAATAGTTATCTTGCCTCAACCTATATGCAACGTTTTACATGTAGATCGTGTCTATAAACAAATAAAACAATATATGAACAATCAACAATTACCACCCTGTACAAAAACGACTTTAAAACAAATGGCATGCGTACTTTTTAGCATTGTTGCTGTTTTTGCATCCTGCAAAAAAACAGCGAATGAGTCTACACCAACACCAATACTTACGCCTGGGTTCAAATTTACTGCAAACCCAGATCAGGTCAATGTTATTACATTTGAGGATACCTCTAAAAATGCAGTATCTTATTATTGGAATTTTGGAGAATCCAGTGCTAAGGGGAAGGATACTTCTACACAAAAAACATATACTTATACCTACAACCCAACCTCAGGTAATTCTTTTAACGTTAAGCTTATTGTAACCGACCAGAATAAGAAAAAAGATTCTATAACAAAAACGATAACCATTGCCTATCCAGGGAAATCTAGTGCTGCATTTGATACGCTGCGTTTTGAAGGTAAAGATCTCGGTAAATATCATTTTTATAACAAAGCATCAAGCCCTTATACCATAAATGGGAATAGTATAACTTGGAATTTTGGCGATGGGTCTGAAGAAGTTACTCGAACATTTGGAGAGACTGATGAGGCTCGAGATAAAGAAGATCCTATCCATACTTATACTAAGTCAGGTACGTTTACAGTAACGCAAACTATTACTGACAGATATAATAGACCATCAACTATCAAACAAACAGTGCATCCTAACATTATTACAGGTATACTTATTAAGAAAGTTGAACTCGTTCAAATACCTGATAAAGGTTTTTATGGAAATGATTATGATGCTGCTAGTGGCGACCCAGACCCGTATTTTGAGTATTTCATTGATAACACGTACAAAGACAAAAGCGCAGTTGTTGATAATGCTCGCTCTGCAAGCTGGGTTACGGATATACCT
>CAYVXB010000036.1:18030-18484 GCA_964454275.1 uncultured Chitinophagaceae bacterium
TTTGCCATTGCGTAGCTATATCAAGTTTCTTTTTTTGGATGATGATCCTATTGGTCACGATTCTATCGGTGAGATGAGTAGAAGTGGTGAGGGTATGTTAAAAGAAAGCAATAACAATATTTTTGAGTCTACAAGAGACTATAGTACTACAATACGAGGAGGACAACTTAAAATTAGGATAGAATTTGATATTCAAACGCAATAAAAGGGTTATTAGTATAAGTACAGATTTTAAATTTAATAGTATTGATTTGTTATTTTGACTACAGAGATAAATCCCTTATTTATTAAGGGATTTATTGTTTTGAGAGGTGCTTAACTATGTTTAGCATTACAGGATATTTATATTTAATTAGTTGTCCCTCAAAAGTAATACCAATAGCATTTATATTTTAGTCCAAAAAAATCACGCAAAGCCGCTATGGAGCAAAGGCGCAAAGAATACAATTGGACT
>CAYVXB010000037.1:0-16106 GCA_964454275.1 uncultured Chitinophagaceae bacterium
TGTATACACCATACAATGGATCTTATTATACTCCAAAAAGAATTGATCGTCCTTTTGCAGGCTATTTGTATACAAAGTTGAGTAGGTCTAATTTTTATACCAATCAAAGCATGCTTGAATGGTCTTTCAATCTAGGTATATTAGGCAAGCCATCTTTGGCTGATGCCACACAAATTGGCTTTCATAGATTAATGAAAGGATATATACCTACAGGCTGGGATAATCAAGTGGCTTCAGAACCCACTGTTAATATAGGCATGCGCTATGTAAAATCTATTTTACCTACCACTTCTAAAAAGTTTTTGGATGTGCAAGCCGTTGGACGGGTAAATGTGGGAACTATTTTTACTAACGTTTCTGCAGGAACCACTTTATTACTAGGACTTATGGAACCTATGTATCAAAGTAGTTTTTGGCGTGCCCGTTTAGATAATCATATTAATACATCTTATCACAATAAACAAACAGAGCTTTTTTTATCCATACAGCCTACTATTGAATATCAATTATATAATGCAACAATTCAAGGCCCATTGTTACAAAAATACAAAGGGCCTATTGTAAAAAATATTGTGCCTTTTGTATATCAATGTAACGTTGGATTGCATTTTGCTCGCCCACAGTGGGGTGCGGCTATCGTTTGGACGCACCGTTCTCGTGATGCAGCAGGAATGAAGGCTGAACAAAACTATGCTTCTTTACAATTGACTTTTAGATCTCGAAAAAAATAATCTATTTAGTTGTATTTTGTGCTATGTCAACACTACTACATGTTACGCTTATACAAAGCAATATTTATTGGGAGGATAAAAAAAGAAATGTAGATATGTGGGAAAATAAGCTACAGTCTTTACCCAATGCTGCAGAACTTGTTATACTGCCTGAAATGTTTACTACGGGGTTTAGTATGCAAACAAATGGTTTAGCTGAAACAATGGATGGACCTACCGTTCAGTGGATGAAAGTTATGGCAAAAAGCCAGCGCATCATTCTAACAGGAAGTATTATGATAGAAGAAAAAAATCATTATTACAACAGATTGATTTGGATGTTACCCAATGGGGAATATTCTTATTATGATAAGCGGCATTTATTTTTTGCAAATGAAAATAAATATTATACGCCTGGTCAAAAGCGATTGATTACATCTGTAAAAGGATGGAGAATATTGGTACTCATTTGTTATGATCTGCGTTTTCCCGTTTGGAGTAGTCAGCAAATTCAAGATAATGCAACAGGTACACACCCTGAATATGATGCTGTTATTTATGTGGCTAATTGGCCTGAATCAAGAATGGTAGCTTGGAGAACATTATTACAAGCACGAGCTATAGAAAATCAATGCTATGTAATAGGTGTAAATAGAATAGGAGAAGATGGCAACCGCCTGTATCATAGCGGAGAGAGTATGGTTATAGATCCATTAGGTGCAATTTTATATTGCAAAAAGGATGAAGAGGATATCTTCTCTATGCAGTTAGATAAAGAACATTTAAATACAGTTCGACAATCTTTTCCTTTTTGGAAAGATGCAGATATGTTTATTAGGAAATAAATACTGAAAATCAGTTTCTGCATTGGTAGTGTTAAAATAACTGTGTAAGAGTGTCGATTGGCAGATCAATAAAGGTGATTAGAATTACTATAGTTGCTGTTGCCGATCGATAATTCTTTAACTTTAAAACACAGTTATCAAGCCATTTTTTTCGGATGTGAAGAGTTTGGGCTCTGTCCATTTTTGTAGAGATATTGTAGATATCTACTAATGAACTTGTTCCCTTTCTTTACTAGTGGTACTGCGAAACGCCCGCTAGTAAAGAACTTTAACCGAAAAAGTGGAGAATACCGGAGTCGAACCGGTGACCTTCACGCTGCCAGCGTGACGCTCTAGCCAGCTGAGCTAATTCCCCATAAATTTATATGATTATCCTTCCCAAATTTCATCTTTACCTGCTAACCATAATTTAACTGATTCTGTAGTAACTGATTTAGGCCTTTCAATAGGAAAGCCTAAAGCCCTATCCCAACAAAGGCTTGCTAATACACCCAATGCACGGCTAACTGCAAACAACACCGTATAAAATTCATATTCCACCATTCCGTAATGTACTAATAATGCACCGCTATGCGCATCTACATTAGGCCATGGATTTTTTATTTTACCAAGGGATTGTAAAATAGGCGGAACGGTCTCATATATATTCCAAACAGTGTTCACTAATTTATCATCGGGCATGTGTTTTTTACCAAATTCCATTTGTGCTGTAAAACGAGGATCCGTTTTACGTAACACTGCATGGCCATAACCGGGTACAACTTTTCCTGCGGATAACGTTTTTTGTACATAATCTGCAATTTGTTGTTTACTTGGACTATCTGTGTTTAATTCTTTCTGCATTTCAAAAATCCACTTAATCATTTCCTGATTGGCTAAACCATGTAAAGGGCCAGCTAAACTATTCATACCCGCTGCATAACTTAAGTATACATCACTCAATGTAGAACCGACTAAATGTGTAGCATGTGCAGAGGCATTACCTCCTTCATGATCAGCATGAATAGTCATATATAAACGCATCAACTCTTTAAAACTTTCATCTTCATAACCCATCATATGGGCTAAATTTCCCGCCCAATCCAATAATCCATTGGGTTGAATATGTTCATTGTTTTTATATTTTCTACGATATATATATGCTGCAATACGAGGCAATCTTGCTATTAAATCCATCGCATCATCATATGTTACACTCCAATAATCTTTTTTATTTAGTCCTTTAGCATATTCTTTTGCAAAATGACTTTCTGTTTGTAATGCCATTACGCCTGTTACAAACATTGTCATAGGATGTGCGCTAAGAGGCAATGCATCAATAGTTGCAAATACATGATTGGGAACATGGCTACGACGCTGCCATACACTTGTGATATGATTAACATTTTCTTCTGTTGGTAATTCACCAATCAACATAAGATAGAATAATCCTTCTGGCAAAGGCTCTCCACCATCTGGTGCCTTTGGTAATTTTTTTTGTAATTCTGGAATAGAGTATCCTCGAAAACGAATACCCTCTTGAGCATCTAATAAACTCGTTTCCGCAACTAAACCAGTTATACCTCTCATACCTTGATAGATTTGAGAAAGGGTAACTTCTCCAATTTTTTTGTTACCATGCTCTTTAAGCAAATCTTTTATTTCTATATTAGCCTTATCTGCTTTGGCTTTGAAGAGATCTTTAACAACACCCATTTTTAAATTGATAATTTATAGTTGATGCTATATCTAGCAATAGTAAGTGCTAAAGGTAAAACAAGTGATGGCTACAACAAAGCAATTTTGTTAAAATTATTTAGGCGCTCGTTTGTACATATAAAAAGCTACAAAAGAAAAAAGAACATTAGGAATCCAAGCCGCCAATATAGGTGACAAATTTCCTTTTGTGGCAAATATGGTAGAGAATCGATCTGTTAATATAAAGGCAGCCGCAGCAATAAAACCTATAGCCAAATGCATACCACTACCACCTCTTACTTTTCTAGAAGCAACAGCCATACCCATAATAGTGAGAATAATCAATGCTATAGGCGTCGAATCTCTACGATAGCGTTCTACCTTTAGCGTATTTAAGCCTTCCGTTCCTCTTAGTGTATGTTGTTGAATATAAGCATCTAAATCAGTTGTACTAAGTTGATCTTTTAAATATTCATCTATACGTAAATCGGTAGGCTGGAAATTAAATTTCATTTTCAAGGAATCTGTTCGGGTTATATTTTCTTGTACACCACTCAAATGGCGCTCCACTACATTGGTTAAATTCCATTGTTTTGCAGAAGTATTCCAGCGTAAATTTTGTGCTCGTAGATTGTAGACTACTTCATCATTTTTTATTTGATATATAAAAAAACTAGTACCGCTCTTGCTAAGAGTATCGTAATAGCGTATGCCAGCATATGTAGATGGGTCAATGCGAAAATAAAGATTTTCGTTAGTGTGCGCCAAAGCATTGTAACTAGAGTTACGGTCAACATAAACAGTTTGAAAATTGGTTCGAATAGTATTGGCTTTCGGAATTAGATTTCTACTAGCAATCCATAAAGTTAGCGCCAGTAAACTACTGCCTACCAAATAGGGTCTTAATAATCTTTTAAAACTTACTCCACTAGCCAGTATAGCAACAATTTCTGATCGACTTGCCATTTTTGAAGTAAAAAAGATAACCGCTATAAAAGTAAAAAGCGGGAAAAGAAATGAAATGATGTAGGGGATAAATCCGATATAGTATTGCCAAAATATTTGTGATGAAGAAAGCTTCGATTTTACAAAATCATCTGCTTTTTCGCTACTATCAATAACCACAGCAATAAGCGCAAATAACACAATACTAAAAACAAAAGTTTTCAGAAATTTTTTTAATATGTAAAAATCCAATTTTTTCATCCACACTTTTTAAACCGAAAGTACTACTTGTTGTATAATATGTGTAAGTACATCTACTGCCTTTTGCATATCTCTTACCCCAATCCATTCATGTTTAGAATGTATGGCTTGCATACCCGTAAAAATATTAGCGCAGGGCAATCCCATGAAACTCAATCGGCTACCATCCGTTCCACCACGTATACTTTTTCTATGCACGGTAAGTCCAGCTTTTTTATACGCTTCTTCTGCAAAAGCAATTACTTGTGGGTGCTGATCCAATATTTCTTTCATATTACGATATTGCTCTTGAACATGTAACTCTAAATTAGCTTTTGAATATTTCTTTTGCACTTGTTCAACTATGTCATATAGTTTTTTAGTATGTTGTTGTAAACCAATCATAGTAAAATCACGTAAAATAAATTCAATAGTAGCTTTTTCAGCTACACCCTCCACTCGAGTAGGATGTATAAAGCCATTTCGATTATCTGTACACTCAGGTGCAATGTTGTTAGGCAAAGCTGCTAAAATTTCACCAGCAATTTTTAAGGCATTCACCAATTTACCTTTGGCATAACCAGGATGTGCGCTAATGCCGTGTATAGTTAATATAGCCGCATCTGCATTAAAATTTTCATCTTCTATAACCCCCAATTCTCCACCATCTAGCGTATATCCAATATCTGCATTCAATTTTTCCATAACCAATTTAGCCGTACCTCTTCCAACCTCTTCATCGGGTGTAAATAATAATTTTATAGTACCATGTTGAACAGTAGGATTTATTAAAATATAATTTGCCAAATCCATTATAATGGCTACTCCTGATTTATCATCAGCCCCCAATAAAGTATGCCCACTTGCCGTGATAATATCAGAGCCAATATGTGCTTTTAAGTAAGGATAGTTTTGTATTGAAATAATTTGCATAGTATCATCAGGCAATATAATATTTTGACCTTGATAGTTTTTATGCAATATAGGTTTAACATTTGTTCCACTACAATCCGGTGCTGTATCTACATGCGCACAAAAACAAATCGTAGGAACCTTTGCATTTATATTAGAAGGTATGGTTGCGTATACATACCCATATTCATCTAATGCCGTATCCTTGATGCCCATTGCTTTTAACTCTTCCGCCAACAGCGCACTTAGATTTTTTTGTTTTTCTGTAGAAGGAAAAGCATCTGACTGTGGATCTGATTGTGTATCTATTTGTACATAACGTAGGAAGCGGTCAACAACTGTGTAAGCATAATTCTTCATTTCATATATTTATAGCAAACATAGTAAAATGAATGTTTTTGATCATTAATTATCCATAATTCTTTAGAAACCGTACTTTTACACCAGATTATAAATGCGATGGAAATAACTCCCGGCAAGTTGTTGCAAAATATTGATTCTCCACACGACTTAAGAAAGTTGTCTAAGCAAGACCTACACCAGTTGTGCAATGAATTAAGGCAGTACATTATTGATGTTGTAAGCGTTCATGGTGGGCACTTTGGGGCCAGTTTAGGAGTTGTAGAGTTAACAGTTGCACTACATTATGCATATAATACACCATATGATCAATTAGTATGGGATGTAGGTCACCAGGCGTATGGCCATAAAATACTTACTGAAAGAAAAAATCGATTTACCACAAATCGTAAATATCAAGGTTTAAGCGGATTTCCTAAACGTAGTGAAAGCGAATATGATACATTTGGTGTAGGACATTCTTCCACTTCCATTTCTGCTGCTTTGGGCATGGCCATGGCAGCTAAATACAAAGGAGAAAAAGATCGAAAAGCCGTTGCTATTATTGGTGATGGTTCAATGACGGCTGGCCTTGCTTTTGAAGCCCTTAATCATGCTGGCGTAGCTAACACAGATATTCTAATTATACTGAATGATAATTGCATGAGCATCGACCCAAATGTAGGTGCCCTAAAAGAATATTTAACGGATATTACTACTTCCCATACCTATAATAAATTTAGAGATGATGTATGGAAATTAATGGGAAAACTACCTATTGGTAAAACATTCACTCGCTCTATGGCTAGTAAATTGGAAGCAAGTATAAAAGGAATGGTGAACAAAAGCAGTAATTTATTTGAAGCATTAAAATTGCGCTATTTTGGTCCTATTGATGGACATAATATTCATAAACTTGTTGAAACACTTAAAGATTTAAGAGACATTCCTGGTCCGAAATTATTACATGTACTAACCGTGAAAGGAAAAGGATATGCATTGGCCGAAAAAGATCAAACTAAATGGCATGCACCGGGCTTATTTGATAAAATAACAGGAGAAATTCACCAAAAAAAATATGATCTTCCTCAACCTCCAAAATACCAAGATGTATTTGGACATACTATTGTAGAATTAGCAGAACAAAATGAAAAAATATTTGGCATCACGCCTGCAATGCCTAGCGGTTCGTCTTTAAAATACATGATGGATCAAATGCCAGACCGTGCATTTGATGTAGGCATTTGTGAGCAGCATGCTGTTACCCTTAGCGCTGGTATGGCTACACAAGGCATGAAAGTATTTTGCAATATCTATTCATCTTTTATGCAACGAGCATACGATCAAGTAATACATGATGTTGCTATACAAAAATTACCTGTCATATTTTGCTTGGATAGAGCGGGTTTAGTAGGTGAAGATGGTCCCACACACCATGGTGCTTATGACATAGCCTATATGCGTTGCATACCCAATATAATTATAAGTGCGCCTATGAACGAACAAGAATTGCGCAACTTAATGTATACCGCACAATTAGATTCTACACAATTGCCTTTTGTAATTCGCTACCCTCGTGGAGAAGGTGTAATGGCTGATTGGAAAAAATCTTTCAAAAAGATAGAGATTGGTACAGGCAGAAAAATAAAAGATGGAAAAGAAATAGCTATTTTATCAATGGGTCATCCAGGAAATTTTGCAACTAAGGCTATTCAAGAATTGAGAAAGGAAAATATTGATCCTGCACATTATGATATGCGCTTTGTAAAACCATTGGATGAAAAATTATTACACGAAGTATTTCAACAATACAACAAAATTATCACTATTGAAGATGGCACAATTGTAGGGGGCTTTGGAAGTGCCATACTAGAATTTGCAGCTACAAATAATTATAAAGCATCTATAAAAACAGTAGGTATTCCTGATCAAATTATTGAACATGGAACGCCTAAAGAATTACATCGTGAATGCAATTATGATGCAGAAGCTATAGTAATAACTGTTAAGGCTTTATTGAAAGAAAAAGTGCAAATGTTTAACGTGCACGAATAACCATTAACTGTAGCATAAAAAAAACAATCACGTCGTTTGCAAGCCTGAGCTTGTTGAAAACTTGCGGAGTATAATTATAAAGTTGATATATAGTTGTCAATTATGAAATTAAATTACAACTACTATGTCTACATTGTAGAATGCAGCGTCAAGAGTGAAAGGTGTTCACTAAGAAATGTGATCCTTTTTCTCGAATTTTTACTTCTTCTAATTTCCCCAAAGGGGAAATTAAAGTGGGGGCCTTTGCTTAACACTATCCTATCTTTGCCAAATGCATTACGTTTCAGCTGAAGGGTTAACAAAGAGCTATGGTATCAATCCCTTATTTAAAAATATTTCATTCCATATAAACGAAGGAGATAAAATTACCCTTATTGCTCGCAATGGAGTAGGAAAATCAACACTGCTAAGAATTTTAGCCGGACAAGAAACTTTAGATAATGGAAAACTTCAAATTCATAAAGATGTAACCGTTGCCTTATTTGAACAAGATCCTAAGTTTTATGAAGATAAAACAGTATTAGAAAATATTTTTAACAGCACCCATCCCATAATGACTGCTATTCGACAGTATGAAGCAGCAAGTGACGCAGAAGATGGAGAAGCTATTGCAGAGACAATCAATGCAATGGATGAATTAAACGCTTGGAACTATGAATCAAAAGTTACCCAAATATTAAGTAAACTTAATATTCATCATTTACAAAATCCAGTAAGCGCTTTAAGTGGTGGCCAACGCAAACGGGTGGCACTGGCTAAAACCCTTATAGATATAGGCTTTGAACACAAGCACACTTTATTAATGATGGATGAACCTACCAACCATTTAGATGTCAGCATGATTGAATGGTTAGAAAATTATCTTAATCAGGAAAATGTAACCTTACTATTAGTAACCCATGATCGTTATTTTTTAGATGCAGTAAGCGAGGAAATTTGGGAATTAGAACGAGAAAATATGTATGTGTACAAAGGCGATTATGAAAACTATGTAGCCAAAAAAGCAGCTCGTATTGAAAGCGAATTAAGTAGTATAGACAAAGCTAAAAATGAATACCGTAAAGAATTAGAGTGGATGCGCAAACAACCCAAAGCAAGAACTACCAAAAGTAAAAGCAGGCAAGATAATTTCTATGAAGTAGAAGCAAAGGCAAAACAAAAAATTGAAGACACTCAATTAGAACTACAAGTAAAGATGAGCCGTTTAGGAGGGAAAATTGTAGAAATGAAAAAAGTATACAAAAGCTATGGCGAACTCCCTATTTTAAAAGGCTTTGACTACACTTTTAGCAAAGGTGAACGAATTGGAATAATAGGAAAAAATGGAGTAGGGAAAAGTACTTTCTTAAATATGCTCCAACAACTAGAACCAGCAGATAGTGGAAAAATTAATGTAGGTGATACCGTTGTATTTGGTAATTTTTCTCAGCAAGGTTTAGTTATTAAGGATGATATGCGGGTAATTGAATATGTAAAAACATTTGCCGAAAACTTCCCTTTAGCAAAAGGTGGAATGCTTAGTGCAGCTCAATTTCTAGAACTATTTTTATTCACCCCCGATAAACAATACACTTACTTAAGCGCATTAAGTGGAGGCGAAAAAAAACGCTTACAATTACTTACTATTCTTTTTGCCAATCCTAATTTTTTAATATTAGATGAACCTACCAACGATTTAGATTTACCAACGTTGGCTGTTTTAGAAAATTTTTTAAGCGACTACCAAGGTTGTGTATTAATTGTAAGCCATGATAGATATTTTATGGATAGATTGGTAGATCATCTTTTTGTTTTTGAAGGCCAAGGAGAGGTAAGAGATTTCCCTGGAAACTATACACAATACAGAATTTGGCTAAAAGAAAATGAGAAAAAAGAAAATAAATGGCAAGCATTAGAACAATATAAAAGTAAAGGGAATTCGTTAGAGGTACCTGGTAACAACACAACACAAATACCTTCCACAAAAAGAAAACTATCTTTTAAAGAAAAACATGAATTTGAAAATTTAGAAAAAGAATTACGTTTATTAGAAGAAGAAAAGAAAGCATTAACCGAAAAAATGAGTATCCCTAATTTACCTTTTGAAGAATTACAAAAAATAAGTGAAAAAATGATTGTTGTTACCCAATCTTTAGAAGCAAAAGAATTGAGATGGTTAGAATTGAGTGAGATGATATAAATTATTATATTGAGAAACAAAAAATAATCATTCTACATGCCAATTGATTTATCTCGCCATCCTATTAATATGGAAATTTCTAGAAAGCAGGTTCAACATAAAGAAGAATTAATAGCACTATGTGCAAAAGCTTGTATAGAAAATCCGGATCGATTAAATCAATGTTTTCTTGCTGCTTATGACCTTCTAAATTATCTTATTATTACCAATTCAACAGATACGATTAAAATAAATAATGCTTTTAAAGCAGCTATGGAAGGTATAACAGCAATATTTAAACTTGCAACTGCTTCTAAAGGAGCAATAGTTGATATAACAATCGGAAATAAACAAGCTCAAGTGATATCAAAAGGAGAAGATACTACAGGTGCAAATATAATGAACTGGCGTGAGGGATTTTATCTTGCTATTATAAGTCGAAGCTTTACAACTGTAGATTTATTATGTACTGTTCCAATAAATATGATGCGTAGATCGGCCGTTACCACCGATGAAAGCATATACCTTTATGCCAATGCCTTACAAGCATTATGGAAAAAAGATAGTAATGCTGCAGAATTATTAGAAAAAGCTGTAGACGCTACAAATCCAGAAAAAATTAAACTTGGGTTACAGGATTACATATTAAGTATTCTAGTTCCAGAACTAGAATTAATTTGGCGTTTTGCTATTCGAGATACTGAAAATTTTAACAATTCGTTAAAATATGCATTAGAAAACCATAAAAAGTATTGGAGTAAAAAGCGACGCCTATTAGCTGCAGCAGGGTTTATAGCTTTAGGGCCACTTGCCATAATCTCGCTTGCCTACGATGCTAATATTCCAATAGAAGTAGAATCTGATTATCTTCCAAAAGAATTTTATAAAGGAAAATATACCACTAATGCATAAATATAAAATAATAAACGATCCAGTATATGGCTTCATTACCATTGATCATCCTTTATTATTTAAAATAATAGAACATCCGTACTATCAGCGTTTGCGACGTATACAGCAAATGGCATTAGCGCATTTAGTATATCCTGGAGCTGTTCATACAAGACTACACCATTCCTTAGGTGCCTATCATTTAATGTGCAATGCTTTAACACAATTAAAAAGCAAAGGCATATTTATAACAGAAGAAGAAGAACTAGGTGCTAAATTGGCTATTTTATTACATGATATTGGCCATGGTCCATTTTCACATGCTCTTGAAAATACTTTAATACCAAATATTTCACACGAAGAATTATCCTTATGGATAATGGAAGAAATGAATATTGAAATGAATGGTGCTTTACAGATAGCGATTGACATTTTTAAAGGAACCTATCATAAATCATTTCTACATCAATTAGTTTCTGGGCAATTAGATGTAGATAGAATGGATTATTTATCCAGAGATAGTTTTTTTACTGGTGTAACAGAAGGCGTTATTGGCTATGATCGTATCATAAAAATGCTAACGGTACATAACGGAGAATTAGTGGTAGAAGAAAAAGGATTGCATTCGGTTGAAAAATTTTTACTATCTCGTCGTATTATGTATTGGCAAGTATACTTACACAAAACAGTAATAGCTGCAGAAAAAATGCTTGTTAAAATTATACAACGTGCTCAACAGCTTTTTATAGAAGGCATTTCGTTAGATATTCCCACAAAAGCATTACGCCATTTTTTAACACAATCACTCTCCGTTAACCAAATAAAAGAATCATTGTCTATTTTCTGTGAGTTGGATGATTTGGATGTTGTGGCAGCCATCAAAGAGTGGCAACATCATTCTGATGGTATTTTATCTTTATTATGCAGAAGCTTGTTAAATCGTAGATTATACAAGGTTCAATTAAAAAATGAACTCTTTACAGAAGAAATTATTCAAAAAAATATAGATATGTATGCAACGAAATACCAACTAAAAATGTCAGATGTACATTATTTGGTATTTACAGGGGAGGCTATTAACACATTGTACAAATTACACGAAGAGCATATTACTATATTATTTAAGGATGGATCTACAAAAGATATATCAGAAGTAGAGAATACCTTGGTGCATAAAACATTAGCGATCCCTGTAAAAAAGTTTTACTTTTGCACTCTAAAATAACTACATCAATTGTAGGGTATGAGATAAAAGTCTTAACAGTAAAGCCTTTTGCAATTTTTTTGTTCAAATTTTGAAGATGAAATTATGACATTCTCTGCAACACAAATTGCGACTATCGTACAAGGAAAAATAAAAGGCAACTCAGAAGCCGTTATTCATTCTTTTGGTAAAATAGAAGAGGCAACCAAAGGTCAACTTTCTTTTTTAGCCAATCCAAAATATGAGGAATTTTTATATACTACGAACGCTTCTGTTATCATTATTAACGAACAACAAGAGCTGCGTAGTCCTATTTCTGCTACACTCATCTTAGTCCCCGATGCCTATAGTGCTTTTGCAACACTGTTGCAAAAATATCAAACGTTACAAACACAACAACTAGTAGGTATACAACAACCGTCTTATATAGATAAGGCAGTTATATTAGGAGAGAATATTTTCGTGGGTGCTTTTGCCTATATAGGAGAAAATGTAAAAATTGGGACAAGTACAAAAGTTTTTCCCAATGTATACATAGGTAATAATGTTTGCATAGGTGATCATGTAATTTTACATCCGGGTGTAAAAATTTATCATGATTGTATTATTGGTAATAATGTAACTATACATGCTGGAACAGTTATTGGAGGAGATGGCTTTGGTTTTGCACCTCAGGAGGATGGTAGCTTTAAAAAAGTACCGCAAATAGGAAATGTGGTGATAGAAGATGGGGTTGAGATCGGATCAAATGCTACTATAGACAGAGCTACCATTGGATCTACGTTAATTAAAGCGGGAGCCAAATTAGATAACCTTATTCAAATAGCACATAATGTAGAAATTGGTTGTAATACTGTTTTAGCCGCACAAGCGGGTATTAGTGGGAGTACAAAAATAGGTAGTAATGTTATGATTGGGGGACAAGCAGGTATTGTAGGTCATATTACTATTGCGGACGGCGTTAAGATAAATGCACAGAGTGGTGTGAGTAAGACTATAAAAACGCCTAATAAAATGGTTACTGGATCGCCAGCTTTTGATTACACCTCAGCCCTTCGTAGCCAAGCCATTAGTAAAAACCTACCTACACTCGAAAAGCGTATTATAGAACTGGAAACATTATTCAAACAACTACTTGCAGAAAAGGCATTATAATATATATTTTGCTTAAGAATGGTAGACCTGGCTCAAAAACTAATTAAAGCACTTAAGGGATAGCGCAAGTTTCTATACATCATCATATCTACTTTTATACTACCTACACTTATTTCGCTTTCTATTCGAATGGGGAGATGGTTTTCATCATCCGTTACCCATACAGTCATTTTCTCTCCACCACTAAAAGTTTCTCCTTTTATTAGTAAAGGTTTAAATTTAATAGCATTAAATTTTCCAAAACGAGTTTTTACTCTTTCTTTACCCAAGTAGCGAATGTATAGATGGTATACCTCATTATCAATAAATAGATCAAAAGGGATTTTATCATTTTTATTATATTTATTAAAATTAATATTACGTGCATAGTACACTGAGCTAATAGCATCATGTATACATTTAGGCGTCTTGTATGTGTTATTTTCTACAGTTGCAGTATTTGTATTATGATTAAAGAATGTAGTTTCTTTCTTTTTGTACTTACCTTCTTCTACACTTCGCACAAATTTTAATGGCTGTAGTGTTTCTGTATCAATATAAGATTCATATTTATCTCGCACTTTAAAAAAACCATCAAAAAAAGAATTCGTTCTTCCTTGTGCAATCATATGGTATGCTGGCTTACCATTCAATTGTTCAGCATTTATGGTAAAGCTAGCCTCTCCACCCATTACGTATATCCCTGCTAATGTGTAGTATACATGGTATGTAATATCCTCCCCGGCTTTAAAGGCTGTATTTTTTACATTACAGAAATCATCATCTCCTGCATGAAGCCGTAGGCCAATGCATAATAAAAAGATCGTACATATTTTTTTCATATTTTGATATTTTATTTTTGATAGAACGAATTTATGAGTTAAAGCAAACAAACTTCTTGCCAAAATAAATAAAAATGCAGGTTAATAAGCTACAAATCGCATTGGTGGGCATATTTTGGAACGTTTCTGCCATGTATTGTTTAGAGGATAAGATCTATTTTAATTTTACAAGTTTAAAGTTTCGTACAAAAAACTTAAAAATAGGATAACTACAACATATTTGAAGGATGGTAGCTTTTTCTTTTTAGAGAGTATCAATTAAAACAAATAACATATTTATTTAATACGTGAAGTTATTTCAGACTGTATATTTGTCGATATTAATGATGCTGTATGAAAAAATTTCTGTATGCTTTATATCTCATGGTTTATTTGTTGTGCTTGTCTTGCTCACCTAATAATGTTACCATAGACAATAGCTTAAAAAAGTATTTTGAAGAGCAACATGTAGCAGGCTCTTTTGGTATATTGGATAATGCACAAGAAACGTTTATTATATACAATCTTTCTTCTTATCGTGATAGTGCGTATTCACCAGCTTCTACCTTTAAAATTGTAAATAGTTTGATTGGGCTTGAGACAGGCCGTATCAACGATGAAAAAATGATTATTCCTTGGGATGGGATAAAACGTAACCGGCAAGAATGGAATAAAGATTTAACTATGGCTGAAGCGTTTAAAGTATCCTCTGTGCCCTATTACCAAGAAGTAGCTCGACGTATTGGAAAAGATACCATGCAGTATTGGTTAGACAGTTTGCATTATGCCAGTAAGTATGGCAGAGCCATAATAAGAACACATATTGATTCTTTTTGGTTAGACAACTCTGTTAAAATAACGCCTGATGAGCAATTGGGTTTAGTAAAAAAATTATATTTTGATCAACTACCGTTTCAAAAACGGACACAAGCTATTGTAAAGCAAGTGATGCTAAGAGAAAAGAATACGAACTATTCGCTTAGTTACAAAACAGGCTGGGGCATTAGAGAAAATGGTAATAATATTGGATGGATAGTAGGTTGGATAGAGGAGAATTATCATCCTTATTTTTTTGTGTTACATATAGAGTCTGTAGATAAAAATATTGATATGAGGTTTGTTAGAGAAACAATTCTTAAAAACATCTTAAAATACCTTGGGTTTTTTCAGGGTAAAAAATAATGGATAAATCCTTTGTTAATAGAATCTTATTTGAATCTATCTTGCCATTTTTATTAATTTAAGTGTTTGCTTCGTTGCCCCTTGAATTACTTGTATATAATAAATTCCTGGTTGATATGTACTCCCAAAATAAACACTACTATTGGGTGCTATGCTATTTTTTTGTTCTACCATCTGGCCTACATCATTTAATATAGCAATATTCAAAAATTGATTGGAACTACTTTTTGTTGTAAGTACAAATTGATTTTGTGTTGGATTTTCCAAAATGGTGATCTTTAATTGATCATCATCTAGTATCTTAAAATTATTGGTGATTTCAGGAACCACTCTAACAACAAAACTACAAGAATTGCTATTTCCTGCTATATCTGTTGCAGTGAGCGTAACAACAACAATCCCACTTTTTAGAACTGTTTTTGGTGCAGGTACTTGTTTAAGTGTTATAGGAAATGCAGTAGGTATTCCATTATTTAGAGTTGCCCATTCTGTATAGTCTGGTAAAACGGCTGCTCTATAGCCATTATATATAACCTGAGCATGTGGGCAATGGATACTAGGGGGCGTATTAGATGCTATATTAGAGATCGTACTTTCATTATGAAATTGATCTAATGCGGTAACAGTGTAATAATAAGTGGTATCTGCAAGTATAGTTGTATCAACAAATTTGTCGGTGCTGGTGTTTGTAATGGCCAATATATTATTGGCATCTGCAGTGTCTATACTAGCTTTTGTTGAACGATAAATTACAAACTTCTTGGCTTTATCTAATTCATTTGTAGTTGTAGGAGGCTTTCTCCATTTTAAAACAACAGAATCATTTCCCCACTTTATAACATTGAGTGCTGTTGCAGGTTGTGGGGGTACATTATCTCTCCAGGGCATGTTAGGCAATAAGGCCGGTTTTTGATAAAAGAATTTTTGTAATGAATCGCGAAAACCTAATTTGGTAGTGCTGCGTAAGCTGGTAGTATTATAAATACTCTGTCC
>CAYVXB010000037.1:16116-17597 GCA_964454275.1 uncultured Chitinophagaceae bacterium
CCATATATGTTAGAATAACTTCTGTTGATACGTACTTCATTGGGTATAAGGGATGGGTTAGCCCAATTGGTACCTGATGCAGGGTCATTAACTCTGTACCCAGCCATTCCAATATAAATATGACGTCCATTCGCATTATTGCTCCACCAAGGAATAATAGCCGCATAGTTAGCATTGGGTTGCCCAATGTACCAATATACTTGCGGTTCTATGTAGTCTACCCAACCTTGTTGTAGCCATTTCTTCGTATCTGCATACAAAGCACTATAATGCTCTTGTCCACTAGTAGGTGTACCAATATCTGGATTGGTACTGTTGCGATAAATGCCTGTTGGTGATACTCCAAATTTTACCCAAGGTTTTATACTTTTTATAGTATCATATATTCGGTTGATTAAAAGATTTACATTATCCCTTCTCCAATCACCTCTATCTGTAAATCCACGAGGATCGGCTTTAAATGTAGAATCATCATTAATAGTACCTGAAGGGTAGAAGTAGTCGTCGAAATGAATACCATCCACATCATAACGTTTTATAATATCTACTATAATGCTGGTTACATAATCTCTAACAACAGCAAGCCCAGGATTCAGTACACTTATAGTTCCTACGGTAAGCATCCATTCTGGGTGTGTTTTAGCAATATGTGTAGTTGAAAAATTAGGCAGGCTGGTTGTATTAGATACTGCTCTATATGGATTAAGCCATGCATGAAATTCCATTCCTCTTTTATGTGTTTCTTCAATAGCAAACTGCATAGGGTCCCATAAAGGACTGGGCGCACGACCTTGCATGCCAGTGAGGTCTGCGGACCAAGGTTCTATACTGCTTGGATATAGTGCATCACATTGACTACGCATTTGTACATACAGTGTATTTATA
This sequence comes from uncultured Chitinophagaceae bacterium, assembly GCA_964454275.1. GTDB lineage: Bacteria > Bacteroidota > Bacteroidia > Chitinophagales > Chitinophagaceae > CAYVXB01. Next base: position 17,002 of record CAYVXB010000037.1, read on the forward strand.
CCTGTAGCTTTGTGATGATCTACAATATTAATAAAAGCATCTTGTTGTTGGGAGGGTGTTTGAGTACGATTGGGCCAATCAATTCCATAAAAAGTAGCGATCCAGGCGCCTCTCAATTCTCGTTTGGGTGGTGTTGCTTGGCTGTAAAGTGTTTGCGTAATTTGTGTAGCAATAAGTAATAAAAGAAATCGATTCATAAAAAAATAGTTTATATCTATATTAAAAAAACACTAAAATTTCCATCGGACAAAAGCTTCCATAGCAGCATATTCTGCAAGCCCTAGCTTATTGTATAATGCCGCTGTTTGTTTATTTCTATCTTCTGCTCGTTGCCAAAATTCTCTAATATCGTTGCCTTGGAATACAACACCATCTTTTTGAGATTGATGTTTAAATATGCCATAGCGCTTTTTCATTACTTGATCAGGACTCATTGGAACGGCCATTTCAATTTCATGAATATCCCATTCAGCCCAAGCCCCACGATATAACCATAGCCAACAATCTTTCATATACGCTTGCGTTTTTAATTGTTGTATGGCTTCTAGAATAGCATCTAAACATACTTTATGTGTACCGTGTGGGTCTGCTAAATC
>CAYVXB010000038.1:0-16947 GCA_964454275.1 uncultured Chitinophagaceae bacterium
GTGGTGCTTCCCTCCCTAAAAAACTAAGCTAAGCGTAATGCATTCATACAATTCAATTAAACCATTTTTAAATGCACATTTCTTAACCTCTAAAAAAAGAGCGGTATTGTTGAATTAATATAGCTTTTAGATGAAACACCATGATTTGTCCTTTCAACCGTAGGGAGAAATCCCTTGTTACACAAGAAATTTATTATTCCAGCGTGGCGGCGAGTGGAGACACTCGCCACGGCAGCGAAGATCCTTTTTATATGACTATTTTGGTTTAGACTATGCTATTTTTTATTAGATGGTTTTGTTTTTTACTATGGCTATTTTGATTTTGTACATATCTATTTTACTTTTTTCTATAACAATTTTGTTTTTTACTATGGCTATTTTACTTTTTTCTATGACAATTTTGGTTTCGACGCTGCCATTTTTGATTTTTTGCTTGATGGTTTTGTTTTTAGAGTAGATAATTTATACGAATCAATGGTTCAAATGTAAGTGTGCAGTGCGGACTCTCGCCATCACGCTGAGCTTGAACCCTTGATTCGCATGCTTTGTTCTATCGATCGATAGCGAGATATCCCATGAGAATACGTTTTTCTACATTCCGGAGATTGCTCCCACAGAGTTTATCCTAACAAAGGAAGGAGTCGAAAGGACAAAACTAGAATGTGCTGGAATAGTAAAAAATTATTTTCAGAAGAGGTCTACTAACCGTTGGCTTTTGAGCTAAATTATGAAAGATCCCCATTATTTAAACAGCTACTGATGCTTGAATATGCGGATGGCTTTGGTAATTCTCCAATATAAAATCACTATATTGAAAATTAAAAATGTTTTTATTGCCGTCCTTGAGTTTCATAACCGGTAATGGATACGGGTTTCTAGTCAATTGCAATCGTGCTTGCTCAATATGGTTGCTATACAGGTGTACATCACCAAATGAATGTATAAATTCACCGACTTCTAAATCGCATACTTGTGCCATCATCATCGTTAATAATGCATATGATGCAATATTAAAAGGCACACCCAAAAAGGCATCTGCACTACGTTGATATAATTGACAACTCAATTTTCCTTCCGCCACATAAAATTGAAATAAACAATGACAGGGAGCTAAGGCCATTTTAGGAATATCCGCAACATTCCAAGCGCTCACAATTAAACGTCTGCTATCTGGATTTTTTTTTATTTGATCAACAACGTCTGCTATTTGATCGATGGTTTTTCCATCAACACCATCCCAACTGCGCCATTGTTTTCCATACACTGGCCCAAGATCTCCATTTGCATTAGCCCACTCATCCCAAATACGCACACCATTATCTTTTAAATATTGAATATTCGTATCTCCTTTTAAAAACCATAACAATTCATGAATAATACTTTTAGTATGTACTTTTTTAGTGGTTACTATAGGAAATCCCTCTTGTAAATTAAACCGCATTTGATAACCAAAACAACTAACGGTACCTGTTCCCGTTCTGTCTGTTTTAGTTACACCATTTTGTAAAATATGTTGTAAAAGTTGATGATATTGTTGCATAGTGCAAGTTACATGTAAGTTGATAAAAGATTGTTTACCTTAGAGAAAAATATACACATATGCTCCGAAATTTTGTTTATTCTTTTTTGCTTGTTGTTATTACCATAAACGGCTATGCCCAAGGAACCCAAAAATGGAAAACAGTAAACGATAAAGAAAATGCTTTGGTAATAAAAATTCCTACTGATATGAGCTATGAAAATGGAGAAATTCGTTTTTCCAAACAATACCTATGGGCAAAAGGTATGATGGATGCAAAAATTATAATAAAAACGTTTTATCAACAAAATTGTAAAATCGATTCAAGTTTTGTGGTTGTGGATACTTCCTACTCTTTAACAATGGGTAATTATAAATACAATGTTCAAGAAGGCACGGAAGGCGCCGCAGGTCATAAATATGTACATATACAATATAAAACCAAAAGCTCTAATGGATATTGCTACCTTTTTACACTTATAGAAGATAAGACCGGAGGAGAATTATATAGTGGTAATCAAAAAACAATTAAGCGAATCAATAACCGAATAGCAAAAAATGAAATGGAACTACGAAATGTGGTATTAAAAATACTTAAAACGTTTCTACCTCAGTATATCAGGATAAACGAACCGAAGTCTCTTTAAACAAATCTCTGCATCACTCATAAAAAACAGAAACGCCTTGCCTAAGCAATTGATTATTATCACTTTCGATAAGACCATCTTTTAACCGTATAACTCGCTTAGCAAAAGCAGCAATATCTTCCTCATGTGTAACTAAAATCACTGTATTTCCATCCGCTTGAATTTTATTAAAAATATGCATGATTTCTGTAGATGTTTTGCTATCTAGATTTCCAGTAGGTTCATCAGCCAAAATGATCGACGGATTATTAACCAATGCACGAGCTATAGCAACTCGCTGGCTTTGTCCACCGCTCATTTCATTCGGCTTATGATGTGCTCTGTCTGTAAGGCCAACCCTATCTAAAACCTCTAACGCCATTTCTGTACGTTTCTTTTTCGAAATGCCTGCATACACAAGCGGTAAGGCTACATTTTCCACGGCAGTTAATCGAGGCAATAAATTAAACTGCTGAAACACAAATCCTATTTCTTTATTACGAATTTCTGCCAATGCATCATTGTTTAATTTGCTTACATCATTATTATTTAGAAAATATTGCCCCCCAGTTGGCGTGTCTAAACATCCCAAAATATTCATTAATGTACTTTTACCAGAACCCGATGGCCCCATTAGTGCAACATATTCATTTTTCTGTATTTCCAAATCAATGCCCTTAAGCACCTGCAAAACCTCTGTGCCCATAAAATAATGTTTGGTAATATTTTGTATTCGTATAATAGAATTCATATTAAAAAAGTTTCAATTTATTGATATTCATTTAGTTACGACTAAAGATAAAGAAATCATACCTTTGCAAAATTCAGATATGAACATAGCATTTTATCAACAAAACACCAATCCAAAATTAAGCAACAGAAAAGCATTAAAGCTTTTTATTCAATACCTTTTTAAAAAAGAAAAGAAAAACGTATCCAAGTTAGATTATATATTTTGTAATGATGATGTTTTGCTAAATATTAATCAGCAATATTTAAATCATAATTATTTTACGGATATAATAACTTTTGATTTATCTAATGATCTAACTAACATTATAGGAGAAGTTTACATAAGTGTTGATAGAATAAAAGAAAATGCTCAACAATTCAAAACAACCTATCAACAAGAGTTACATAGAGTTATTTTTCATGGCGCTTTGCATTTGTGTAACTATAAAGACAAGTCCCCCAAAGACAAAACGCTAATGCGCAAAAAAGAGGATTTTTATTTGACCCAATACTCCCTGTTATAATAAGTCAACAATTTCAGAACATTGAATCCTATTTGTTTCACGTGAAACATTATTATTAATATAATAAACGGGCGTTTGTCTTGTTATTTCTAACTCAATACATAATATGGCAACACAGCAAATGCTTGATGTGTAGCAGTAGTTCGTTTTTTCATCCCTGGTTTAATATTGAGTTTTGTCAAACCAGTTTAAAATTTTACATTCTTTTAAAAGCAACACGAGTTAATTTATGTGCTTTTATTGTTTATTGTGTTCCACGTGAAACATTGCGAAAAATCGCATTTATCATGGCCGAGCTTATCCTACCTTTGCAGCATGTTTTCAACTTATGATATTATTGTAGTCGGCGCTGGCCATGCGGGCTGTGAAGCTGCTGCAGCCTCGGCTAATTTAGGTTCTAAAGTGCTGCTGATAACCATGAACATGCAAACCATTGCCCAAATGAGTTGCAATCCAGCTATGGGGGGCATTGCCAAGGGGCAAATTATTCGAGAAATAGACGCCATGGGGGGTTATTCTGGAATTATTACGGACAAAAGCACCATTCAGTTTAGAATGCTGAATCGATCTAAGGGACCCGCCATGTGGAGCCCTAGAGCACAAAACGACAGAATGCTATTTTCTCAATATTGGAGGGAAATGCTGGAGCAAACGCTCAATGTGGATTTTTATCAGGATATGGTAAAATCGCTACTTGTAAAAGGAAATAGAGTGATTGGTGTAGAAACGAATTTGGGTCATAAAATATATTGTAGTGCCGTTGTATTAACTAATGGAACTTTTTTAAATGGTGTAATTCATATTGGCAATAAGCGGTTTGGCGGCGGACGAATGGCCGAAAAAGCAGCTATAGGAATTACGGAACAATTAATAGAATTAGGCTTTAAAAGTGATCGCTTAAAAACAGGTACGCCTCCTAGAATAGATGGGCGCAGTTTGGATTACACCAAAATGGAAGAACAGAAAGGAGATGAAATAATCAGTGGCTTTTCTTATCTACCCATAAAAAAAACAATCCCTGAACAACAGCGCAGTTGTTGGATAACCTACACCAATTCAGAGGTTCATGATATTCTAAAAACTGGATTTGGTGAATCTCCCATGTTTCAAGGACGTATACAGGGTGTTGGCCCAAGGTACTGTCCAAGTATAGAAGATAAAATTAATCGTTTTGCAGAAAGAGAACGACATCAATTATTTGTAGAACCAGAAGGGTGGAACACAGTTGAAATATATGTAAATGGCTTTTCTACTTCATTACCAGAAGAAGTTCAAATGCAAGCCCTACAAAAGGTACAAGGATTTGAACATTGTAAAATGTTTAGGTCAGGTTATGCTATTGAATACGATTATTTCCCCCCAACCCAATTAACCCATACACTAGAAACAAAACAAATAGAAAATTTGTTTTTTGCTGGCCAAATTAATGGCACAACTGGCTACGAAGAAGCTGCTTGCCAAGGTTTGATGGCAGGAATAAATGCACACCAAAAAGTAAGAGCACTAGAGTCTGTAATTTTAAAAAGAAGCGAAGCTTATATTGGTGTATTGATAGATGATTTGATTACCAAAGGAACGGATGAACCATATAGAATGTTTACTAGTCGTGCAGAATACAGAACCTTGTTGCGGCAAGACAATGCCGATTTGCGCTTAACAGGATTAAGCTACAAACTGGGATTGGCCTCACAAGAACGCATGGATTGTGTTAGACAAAAACAAAAAGCAACCGAACAGATTATTAAAAGTCTTGGTACATTTTCTATAGAACCAGAAGAAATAAATGATTATTTAAAAACATTGAATAGTGCTGCGCTAACTCAAAAACAGAAAGCAATGCAAATTTTATTGCGGCCTGAGGTAAACATTAGGCAGATGTTACAGGCTGTATCCCGACTAGCGGAGGTAATAAATGAAAACCAAGCTGAAATATTAGAACAAGTTGAGATTCAAATTAAATATCAAACGTATATTGAAAAAGAAAAAGAATCCGTTGAGCGAGTAAGCCAATTGGAAGAGTTATTAATACCAGAAAGCTTTGATTATGGAAAATTAAATGCATTATCTGCTGAAGCCCGACAAAAGTTTACTATGATAAAACCTCGTACATTAGGGCAAGCATCTCGTATATCTGGAGTTACACCAAGTGACATTCAAATATTGATGGTTTACATGGGGCGATAAAAGAATCCTTGAAATAAAATTTATTAACTTCAACACCAAATACCTTTATGAAAATATTTATAGTCATAGTATCTATTGCGTTATTTATGCAGCAGTGTTTCTCTCAAGCATAAAAAGAATTACCTAAAAAGGACTTATTTATTGTTCAAAAAAAATAAAAAATATGGCCTAATAGATGAGTCAGGAAAAATCATATTAGAACCAACCTATGATAATCTAAGGCAGTTTAAAAATAGAAAAATTTTCTGGCCCTCTTGCCAAAGTTACGGTTGGATACGACAGCGTGGGATATATAAACAAAAAAGGAAGCTATGTTTGGGTGCCAAGTAAATAATAAACTACTATATTGCTAAAAATTAAGCACAATGCCTAAAAAAGTTTTTTATTTAGATAAAGAAAAAACAGAAGCTATTAAATTGAGTTGGGGGTTCTATTTTAAAAATCTTACCATAACAAAAGATGAACAGCCTATTGGACAAGTTTCTAATGCAAAAGAATTAAAAGAAGGTCGAGCGTTTACTTTGCCAGACGGTAAAACACTTTCCGTTCAATTAAAAAGAACAGGACTAGGTAGAGAACTTGAGATTTTAATAAACGGAAAGCCTGTTCCCGGGGAAGCCCAACAGATCCACTTTTTTTAATTAAAACATCTTTTGCTTTATTGCTATTTATTGGTGCTTTCAATATTATTGTTGGTTTCATAATCGGTAAATATGATATAAAATTATTGGATGAACAAATGAATATGGGTGTTGAATTAGTAATTGCTGGGGCTTTATATGTTGTTTTAGCTTTTTTAGTAAAACTTAAACATTCTTTATTTGCTCTTTACATTGCCATTGCTTTGTTGGCATTAGATATTATATTTATTCTGTCTTCTGGTATAGTGGGCACAAGAGTACACACTTCCGGAGTTGCTGTAAAAATTATTTTTATACTGCAACTAACCAGAACCATTAGCGCAATAAAAAAACTTAAAAAAGAGCACTGTGACGTTAATTGAAGAATGAAGAAACATCTTTCCAAAATTGTAAGTACCTGTTCTTTTTTAAATAAACAAAATGAATTACATAAAAAATAATTGGGAAATAATCGCAGGTGGAATATTCATTTTCATACTATACTTCACTGTTTTAAAAAAATACAATTCATTAGGATTAAGATTATTTGTTCTTCTTTTTCTAACTGCAGGGCTAGTAGGTTATTGGCTTTTTATTGATTTACAAAAAATAAATGCCCTATCTAAAAATGAAACGCTTTTCAATGCTACGGTTATAGACAAAAGAATAGAACACTCAGATCAGATACTTAAAATAAAATATATAGATAGCGCGCTATCAAAAGAAGTAATATCCGAAACAAGCGAGTACATATCTATAGAAGAATATAATACCACTTCAATTGGTGATAATGTTGTTTTAGTTCTTAATCCAACAAAAAAAGAATTGTACTTAAAGAAAAGCCTTGATAGATTTAGACGAGATTATAAGTACATCTTATTATTTCCTGCCGCACTATTGTTGATTGGGATTGTAGCAGGAATTTGGCTTCGAAATTTTAAAGTAGGTGTTGATAAAAAGGGGAATGAATGGTTAGAGAATAAAGAGGGGAAGATTTTGCTAGATGAAAGAACATCAAAAACAGCACAAGTTGTAAAAAAAGGAAATATTATTTCCAAATTAATTCAATTGTTTTTCAAATAAATATTCTATATCCTCTTTGGATAAAGAAGAAACAAACCCAGCTTCGCTAATTAATTCTTTCGCTAATAATCGTTTGCGCTCTTGAAGTTTTAAAATTTTATCTTCTATGGTGTTTTTGCAAATCATGCGATAAGCAAAAACATTTTTATTCTGCCCAATACGATGTGTTCGATCAATGGCTTGTTGTTCTACAGCAGGATTCCACCAAGGGTCAATAATATAAACATAATCTGCCGCAGTTAAGTTTAAGCCAATTCCTCCAGCTTTTAACGATATTAAAAATACTCGACATGCCTCGTTTTGTTGAAATTGTTGTACCGCAGATTCTCTGTCTACGGCAGATGTTTTTCCATCAAAGGAAACAAAAGGAATATTCATTTTAATTAATTGATCTTTAATTAAAGACAACATTCCCAAAAATTGAGAAAAAATTAAAACTTTATGATTGCCGATGTTTTCGCTAAGTTCTCTAGTGAGCTCTTCCAGCTTAACAGAGTAATTGTTAAATCTTTCTGGTTCATTATTTAATATGGCCGGGGAATTACAAATTTGACGAAGCTTCATTAGGCCTTGTAAAATCGTTAATTGAGATTTCTGCACACCCTGTTCCTCAACTAATCCTAAAATTTTATGTTGGTATAGCTGCCTGTACATTTCATAAATACGATGTTGCTCCGACCCCATTTCACAATACAATATTGTTTCTGTTTTTTGAGGAAGGTCGGTTGCGACTTGCTCTTTTGTTCTTCTTAAAATAAATGGTTGCAATAGCTTGCGCAGTTGTTCTTTAACCATCTCATCACTCAGCTTATCAATAGGTATGGTAAAGCTCTGTTTAAAATGCTCTATGCTTCCTAACATACCTGGATTTAAAAAATGCATTTGTGCATACACATCGAATGTGTTGTTTTGCAGCGGAGTTCCGCTCAAACAAATTTTATTTTTAGCTTGTAACAACATTGCTGCTTTTGTTGTTTTGCTCGCTGGATTTTTAATGAACTGCGATTCATCTAATACGATATAGTCAAATAAAAAATTCTTAAACAGTTGAACATCGCTTCTTATGGTTCCATATGTAGTAAGAATTATATCTGTTCTATTTTTTTCTATTGTTGCACTGCGTTGATTTCCATGATGAATAGAATAACTCAATTGGGGAGTAAATTTTTTAATTTCATTTTCCCAATTATACAATAATGTTGTGGGGGAAACGATTAACACACTTAACGTTTTCTGAATTTCTTTTAGATATAATAAAAAGGAAAGAGTTTGCACTGTTTTTCCTAAGCCCATATCATCAGCCAAAATACCACCCCATCCTATGTTATATAAATGAACAAACCACTTAAATCCCTCTAATTGGTATGGCCTTAGAATATGTTGTATTGTTTTTGGAGCATCGATATTCGAATTTTTATCATTGATTTTTAAACGCTGTATTTTTTCACTAAATTGAATTTGTTGTTCTATTTCATTTTTGTTTTCATACAATTCATCAATAATATTAGAGTGATATTTTTTAAGTGCGAGTTGCTTGTTTTCTATTTCACCAACTTTAAATAATAGAGCATATTTTTTTAGCCACTCATCATCCAATATGCCCAAAGACCCATCATTAAGTTGTATATGTGTTTGTTGTTTTGCTAAAGCCTTTTTAATTTGTGCGATATCTACCTGTTGATCTCCAAAAGAAATATGCACATTTAGATCAAACCAATCATTATTGTTCTTAATACGTATTTGAGTAGTGGGCTTTTTTGTGTTGAAGCGAAATTTTTTAAGCGCTTGCCATCCTACAACAGCTATTTTTTCTTGCTCCATTTTTTCCACGAATGTGTAGAGCCAATTATGTTTAAGCAATTCATTTCCTTTTAATAAATAGGTTGCATTTTCTGTTCTAACTAATTCCGCATGTAATGATTGAAAGCGTTTTAAAAAAGAGTGTTCTGTTGCAAGATCACGTTCAATAATTTGTATGGTATGGTTTTGTGCAATAATGATATTTTGTGTATTTGTGTTGGGAGCAATATGGTTGTTGTATGTAAAGGTTGGTTTAAATATGATGTACTCTCCACTTTCCTGCAATTCTATATGTGGAACAGGTGTGCTATTCGTAACAATTTTTTGTGTTATATCACCAAAGTCCACAATGTATTGTTGTGTTAAGGGTAATATTTTTTCTTGTAATGATAGAGGCCACTGATCTGTTTCAATAAACCAACTACCTGACGAGGTGAATGGTTTTGTAGTTTCAATATCTTTTATGTGTGCCCAGGTGTACACATGATTATTACACTTAAATAAAAATGGGGAAGCCATTTCATTATGTTCTAATGGTATTTCTATCTCTTCTATTTTTATAATGCCAGATACGGTATAGCCATTTATTGCAGCACTAATTTTAAATTGTGGGCTAATAACCTTACTACTACAGTGTATATTTTGTAGATGTTGTGTTATAAATGTTTTTTGTTGTGGTAAATAATAGGCTAATGCTTTATTATGCAATGAGGAAAATAAATGTTTAATTTTTGGATGCATATATTCTGCAATAAGCATCTGTGTTTCTGTAGGTAGTTCGTCGTTGCTGTGGTGTTTTACATTTTCCCAAAAACCAGCAAATACAGATTTTCGATCTATAAATTTGTGAATTTCGGTGGGTTGTAATTTTCTTAATTGCTGCAATAAGATCTTGTCTTGGTTGTCTAATATGTTTGTGTTGATTGTTTTTCCAAAATCGATTCGCTCCACCTTCCCAATAAATTTTGTTGCCTCTTCATTTGTTTCTCCCTGCACAGCATCTATACGAAAAAATGGATAGCTATTGTAATTTAAGTTGATAACCAACCCTAGCTTAACGGTAGAAGAATATGTTTTTTTTTGTGATGAAATGATCTGATTTTGAGATGCCCTCTGTTGCTCTAATAAATCTTCTATAGTTAATGTTGATGTAGTAATAACTTCTTTATTTTCTTCTTCATTTATAATACTAGGCGTTTCCCTTTTTTCATTGAAGTAGCTTACTTTGTTTGTATGTAGTAATTGTAAAAGAAGAATTGTTTTATGTAAACATAATGGGTGTTTAAATTCGCTTTTACAGTTGCAGTGTGTATAAAAGCGATTATTGTTTGTTTTTTGTATAGCTGTTTCAAAAACTTCTTTATTTATGTTAATCGTTGCGCTGATTACTTGGTTTTTTGAACGTGTTACATTGGCTTTATGTAATCTTAAAAACTGTTCTGCTTCGGTATATGTTTTTGAAGAACAAAAAAGTTGTATGTTTTTTATATTAAATGTTGGTATCTCTACTATGGTTTTTTCTTGGTTGTAAGCAATTATTGTTTGGTCAATTTTTTTTTGACTTAACATCGTTTGTAAATAGAAAAGCGCTCCTGCTTTATGTCTACACATTCTTCCTACATTATACTTACAACTACATTTAAGATAAATAGATTTTAAGTCAGCAAATTTGTGAATATCGACGGTGTATTGTGTGGCATATATATCATCTTTAACTTTAAAGGTTATAAATTGCAACAACGTATTATGTTCAATAAGCGTTATGTTGTGCTTTGTGTATATTATTTTCCCTCTACGAATAACTTCGTCGGTGGCATGAGTGTAAATGTATTTTATGAGAGATAGTGTTGTCATCTATTTAGTCTTAACCCGTGGTATTATATTTTGAACAAGCCAATCGGCGAAATTACGAATCTCTAGCTGGGTTTTGGATTTTTAGCGCAAATAAACAATGGGCCCCTTTCATAATTCATCCATCATTGTTATAAAGGGGGCTAATTCAGCATTATATTAAATGCCCTTTTTCACAAAGTCCCTATTGTATAAAAACAAAAACAGCCAGGAAATCCCGGCTGCCTTTATTGTTTTTTTAATAATTATTTTAATGGTTTTGCTTCTATCTTAACTGTTTGATCAATAGAAATGGGCACTTTCATGTTCATTACCTCCATCTCTCCATTTATAGTTTGTTTTATGTTAGAGTTCAATACCATTCCTGTATTACGTTCTACCTCTATTGTTCCACTTGATTTCCCTTTCAAATCTCCTTTTATTTTCATGCCCATCATCTCCATATCACCGTTGGTGGTGATAGTAGATTGTACATCTAACACGGCCTTTTTATCATCGAAAGATTTTAATGTATAAGAATTTTCCAGTGCTAATCCTAGTAAAGACTTTATTTCCATTTTTGTTTTCCAGGTATCATTAACACCAACTTTTTTATCAGGAAATATTTTAAATGCCTGAGTAAACATACTTTTAATAAAATCTTCTCCCAATAAGGCCTTCATTGACTGTTTTACCTCCTGGCTACTTTCGTTCCCTACAGCATTCATCATTTTATCCATTATGGAACTGAATCCTTTTACTTCTTTTATACTCCCATCTTTTGTTAAAACAATACTAAATGGCTGTCCCTTCATATTTTGAAACATCTTCGTTTGCACACTTCCTGTGGTAGTGTCGGTAACATCTGTATCCACAGAAACCTCCATTCCCATAGCACTTTGTTTCATTATTATTCGATCATATGTTACGGTTAGTTCTCTATCATTGTCCTTGTTGTTAGCAACCGCATACGTTGCGTACATTTCCATATGGTTTTTACTTTCCATTTTTTGCCCCATAGCCTCTTGGCTTGTGGTTTGATCTGTAGTAGTTACATACTGATACGTTGAACCAGCTTGTGGATTAAAAGAAAGTTCAATAGATTTTGAAGAAGAACAACTTTGTAAAACGGCAATAAAACCAATAAGAAAAACAGGTGTGATTTTTTTTATACTATACATAAAGTAAGATTTTGGTATCCGAAAGTAATATAAATTTTACACAAGAGCCAACTTTTCTCCTGTGTAAATGGGTAAAACATTCGCTATATCTGGTGTTAAGCAGTAACAAATATCCTTTTCTAAACCATAGCTGGTTAACCTATGGTAGTGTGTAGCATTACGTTTTTTCATAAACATATAAGCATCTTTTTTACCTTGCAAATAAAGACTTTCAGCCATATTAGAGGCATCGCAATGTATAGTAAAATATTTTTTTATTTTATGGATGACGGCCCCGGCAAAAAGAGTATCCTCTAAATTAACTCTATTTTTCCAGGCGGAGCATGCTAAGATAACTGACTGGTTTTGTGCTATTAAATAATTAGAAACGGCTGAAAGGTTTGGAAAAGATCCTGTGATAATTTGTTTTGCCCCCATTTGTAACGCCATATGCAGCATTCTGGTTCCGTTTGTTGTGGTTAGTATAAGCGTTTTTCCCTGTATGAAATTTTTTGAATATTCAAATGGTGAGTTGCCATATTGCAGACCCTCAGCTATTTTTCCATCTCTTTCACCGGCGATTATGGCATTTACTCGTTTCCCCATATCTATACATTCTTGAACTGTTTCAACAGGAATAACCGCATTAGCCCCATTGTATAATGCTGTGGCAATAGTTGATGTAGCTCTCAATACATCAATAATTACAACAATGCTCCCACTTGCATCATATAGGTTTAATAAAGATGGAGACAATGAAGTATATAACAGGGGCTTTGGCAAGGAGGGTTAATTGTATATTTAAAATGATCAATAGTTGTCTTATGTATATTATTCAAAGGGAATTTTAACAATTTTTGCTTTTAATTTTTTATCTCGAACAACGATGTAGATCTCCGTCCCTAGGGGTGCAAAAGCGTTGTTGGTATACCCTAAACCGATGGCTTTTTGTAATGATGGAGATTGCGTACCACTACTAACTTTTCCTATGGCATTATCTTTTTCATCTACAATAATATAATCATGACGAGGAATTCCTTTGTCTATCATTTCAAAACCTACCAATTTTCTTTTTATACCTTCTACTTTTTGTTTTTCTAAAATATTTTTTCCTATGAACTCTTTATTAAATTTTGTTATCCAACCTAAACCTGCTTCTAATGGAGATGTGGTATCATCAATATCGTTTCCATACAAACAATATCCCATTTCTAGCCGCAATGTATCCCTAGCCGCAAGACCAATAGGTTGTAGCCCTTGTGGAGTACCTATTTTTAAGATGGCGTCCCAAATTTTGTTAGCAGAATCATCTTTATCTTCAAAATATATTTCAATACCACCAGCACCAGTATATCCTGTTGCACTAATAAGTACATTAGATATACCAGCAAATGTTCCTTTTACAAAATTGTAATATTTAAGATTTAAAATATCAAGATCTGTTAATGGTTGAAGTATTTTAGTAGCATTGGGTCCTTGGATAGCTAATAAACATGTTTTTTCTGAGATGTTATGTGTTTCAACATTTTCTTTATTGTGTTGTTGTATCCAATTCCAATCTTTTTGAATATTGGATGCGTTTACAACAATCATATAAACATTATTTTCTTCAATACAATACACAATTAAATCATCGATTATACCGCCTTGCTCGTTGGTAAAGCAACTGTATTGAGCTTTTCCGGATGTTAACTTACTGGCGTCATTAGTGGTAAGGTGTTGTATTAAATTAAGGGCATGGGGCCCTTTGAGAATAAATTCTCCCATGTGACTTACGTCAAATATTCCAGCATTGTTGCGTACAGCCGCATGTTCTTGATTAATACCCGTATAAGAAATGGGCATGTTATAGCCAGCAAATTCAGCCATTTTTGCGCCAAGAATACTATGTTTTTGAGTGAATGGGGTTAATAGCATAATTAAATGGGGTAAAACTAAAAATGAATATCCTTGATTTATAAATATTTATCTCCCTTATTTCTCTTTACTTCGGCTACATACTCTTTTAATTCTTGCTCTTTATCTTTTTTACAGATTAATAAAACATCAGGCGTTTCTACAATAATATGATTATCGAGTCCTTGTAATACAACCAATTTTCCAGGAGTCGTTTCTACCAAGCATTTAGTTGCATCAATAATTAGCACATTGTTTCCAGTAACAGCATTTCCAAAATAATCTTTTTCTAAATTATTATATGCGCTTGTCCACGTACCCAAATCGCTCCATCCAAAAGAAGAGGGAATTACATACACATTATCTGCCTTTTCCATTATTCCAAAATCAATAGAAACATTCGTACACTGTGAATACACTTTCTCTATAGCATTTGATTCCGCCGGCGTATTAAAATGTTGTTTCTCTGCGATAAACACATCATATATCTCTGGTAAATATTTTTCAAATGCGGCAACAATACGTTGTAATTTCCATACAAAAATACCTGCATTCCAGAGAAAATCACCACTAGCTAAAAATGTTTGGGCTAATTCTATATTCGGTTTCTCTGTAAACGTTTTTACTTTGTACACCTGATTGGCTACAGGTTGCGTTTCATATTGAATGTAGCCATAACCCGTGTTTGGGTAGGTGGGTTTAATACCCAACGTAACCAACGCTTTTATTTGTTGCACAAAATCAAGGGCCTTTGTGCAAACCTGTGTAAAGGCCTTTATATCTAATATAAGATGGTCTGCCGGAGCAACAATCATGGATGCTTCTGGATCTTTCTGTAATATTTTGAGAGAAATATAGGCAATACAGGGTGCCGTATTTTTTTTACTTGGTTCGGCTAAAATATTTTCTTTAGGCAAGTCGGGTAGCTGCTCTTGTACTAAATCAACATATTCTTCGGAAGTAACCACATAAATATTCATAGGAGAAATAAATGTGGTAAATCGATCATACGTTGATTGAATAAGTGTTTTACCCGTGTTTAATATATCCAAAAATTGCTTAGGCTTATTTGTTCTACTCTTAGGCCAAAATCTGCTTCCTATACCACCAGCCATTATACAAACATATTGATGGGGGTTATTGTTCATCATAAAGTAATTTAGTGTTGAGGTTTTTTCATTTATTAATTTTATTTGAACGAACAATATACATCATCCATACTAACATCAACAACAGCATCATAGCCATACATTGATGCGCTACGCCCAAATATAGCAAAGCTTTTCCATCAGCCGCATTTAATACAGTTAAAATACCTAGTTCAATTTGAATAACCACAATAAATAATGGATATAAAAACGTTTTTTGCAACAATGTTGCATTTTTTATTTTGTACGCTTTATAACTCCAAAATGCTATTAGAATGACCAGAACATAGGCAATTGTCCGATGAATAAATTGTACTGCTATTGGATTATTTGTAACAATACTTAATCCGCTATAACTATTGGTGCCATATGATGTTAAATTAGAAGGAATCCATTCGCCATTAATGGTTGGCCACGTTGTTGCAACTGATGCAGCTTTCAAGCCAGCCATAAAAGCTCCATATATTAATTGTATTATTAAAATAATCAATACAACAAATGTGAATTTACGCAGTGGTGTGTTAGCGATGCGATGCTTATTTGGAACAAACAGCTGCAATGCAAACCAGGCAGTATAACAAAGAAGCCCTAATGCCAATATAAAATGTATCGCTAAGCGAATATGACTAACATATACTAAGTCTTGCAAACCACTTGCAACCATTATCCATCCAACCAAACCCTGTAGCCCACCTAATAAAAAAAGTATAAGCAACGGCTTAATCATAGTTTGATTAAATTTTTTCTTATACAAAAACCATATAAAAGGAATAATAAATACAACACCTATCAACCTTGCCCACAAACGATGCAGCCATTCCCAAAAAAAAATAAATTTAAAATCGTTTAATGTAAAATGAGCATTAATATATTGATATTGTGGTATTTGTTTGTATTTATTAAATGCTTGTAACCACTGTTGTTCATTTAGGGGTGGAATGAAGCCCATTATAGGATCCCATTCTGTTATAGAAAGACCAGACCCCGTTAAACGAGTAATACCTCCAAGTACGATTTGAATAACCAACATTCCAACACCCACTAATAACCAAATGGCTATCGGCTTGGTGTTGATCGGGGTAGTTGAATTTGTTTGCATATAGGTAAATAAAACAACTGCTCAATGCTCATAAACTAAAAGAGCATTTTCAGAAAAAAACCATTGTGTATTACTAGAGCATGAAAAATAAAACACAAAAATATGGGATGAAAAAATTATTTACGGTGTAAAATATTTACCACAAAAAATGTGGCAATACAAATCAATAAAACCACGATTACACCAATAATAATCCAATAAACCATCTTATTATGCAACAATCGGTTGCGCTTATGTTTTTTGCGCAATTGTTTTTGCAGGGAATGATTTATTTCTTTTACAGCTGTGGTTAATTTTGTTTTCTCCCGAATCTGCATTAACCCTTCAATTGCTTCACTTGCTAAAGGAGAGCTGTTCAACCACTCCTCAACCAAACGATTTTCATTGGACGTAAGCTTGCCATCTAAATAATCTAACAACATTTGTTCATTAATTGGCTCTTTACTATTCAATAATATGCTAAACGGTTTACGCATTTAAGTTGTTCTTCTTGCTATTGCTATATTGTTTTACTTTTTGAATAACGAATGTTTTTAAATTTCGTTTTCCATTTTGTATATGGGTTTTAACTTCTTTGAAATCAAACCCTGTTAGTGCCATAATATCTTTATAACTTTTTTGTTGAAGATAAAAAAAGTTTACGCATTTGCGTTGAGCTTCACTCAATTCCATTATACTTTCTTCTAACATTTCTTGTGTTACATCCATCAACCATTGCTCTTCTTT